>JALRLV010000001.1:139596-187348 GCA_023268715.1 Candidatus Thalassarchaeaceae archaeon | reverse complement strand
AAGTTGAAGAAATTACCAATCAAAACGAATCCACTGACTCCGGGCAACTTCCACCCTCTACATTCAGACCAAGAGGTCAGACAGGGCTTGAACAATTCAACCCGGTCGAAGAGTAAAATCAATCGCCGATTACTGCGATTCTAGTCCTCAAAAGAGCCAATCTCTTATTGTGGCATCCAAGTGCAAACGAAAGCATCTCACAAAGATGAATTACCGGAATATTTGTTGAAAGTCCTGTATTTCTACCGGCTTTACCTTGGTAAATATCGAGTACTGCTTGGGATAGGTTGCATGCGCTTACAATTAGGTCTGCGCCCTCTGCTTTTGCTTCGGATAGGGCCTCAGCAGCCTGCTTCATTACCGTAGGTTCTTCTGCAAAGAGACCCGGTACACCCACACTTTGGGTCCTTGCTTCCCAACTTACTGGAGTTCCTCCCAAAGTCGAAATTACCTGCTCAAGATAATTTGGATCGTATACGTCGTCGCCGCCACAAGCACCCTCTTGTTGTATATTTGGACCGTAATATCCTGCAACAGTGAAATCGATTGGATTCTTGACCTTCTCCTCTAGTTTATCAAGACCGATTTCATCGACTAAAGCGTGTAAAATATGGTGAATCTCCACCTCACCAGTCATTGTTAACCCACAGGTATTCTCTAGAGTCTCATTGACTTCTTGCATGAGAATTTGGTCAGATTGTAATGCCATCAAGTCCTCTTGTAGATTTCCAGCGGTTGCGGCACATGGAGTTAGGATGTTCAGACCCTCTGCTTCTGCCATGGCAAAAGTTCGAGCATTGAGAGTAAGTTGTAGTCTGCGATTTGCTTGCCGAACAATTCCTGCTCCACAACTTGTTGCACCCGGCAAAGGGACTAGAGTAATCCCCATGGCTCGGGCGAAGGACTCCATAGTCACAGCGACTTCTGGAGAACTGCTGTGAGAGACGTTTCCGGGATGATAAGCATATTTTATTGCCACATTCTCACCTCAGAACCTACCGTCTAATTCGTTGAATATCGCCACTACTTCATGGTGATTATCCACAGAGGAATTGAATTGACGCGGCATCTTTCCAATACCTGCGGGTGGAGCAATGAAAGCTAGCATATCAGTAATCATGTCGCCACCCGTGCGGCTAAATCCAGTCATCATCCTAGCAGTCACGCCAGAAGTGACATTACCCAATAGCCCAATTGGGCCCAAAACCTGACGATATAGAACGGTGTCATTGACCTTGCCACTTGACTTGAGAGTCCAGGTGTACCACCAAACATGCTTACCGTGACGGCCGTTGAATGCGTCGCGCTCCAAGACATGTGTTTTTGCGTCTAACAAGGCTTCTGATACGACTAATCCAGAACCATTCTGCCTACGGATACTTGCAAGGTCTGTCTCAGCCTTAATTCCATTCGAGCTAGCCAATATATCATCAAGATGGCTGACAGAAGAAGCAGATGACCTAGGGTCATTTCTCCTTGCCCAAACCGAGGCCAAAACTGCGGGCCCGAGGTAACCATTTGCATGGGGAACTGCATCGGAAGATGCTTGCAATAAGGCTGAACTACCAAAATCTGTAATTGAGTGTAGAGCGGTTGCAACATTAGGCTCCATCAACCCAATGTTTCCTTGCATGGTTGCAGCCCCTTCTCGGGTTGCGGCAATCATCCAAGGTTCGGTAGATTCTCTTCGACGCTCCATAGACCAATGATCGACTACCAAATCTCGAATTACCTCGAATCCTGGTAACGGGTCAATTCGCAGCCTAAGTGTACCGTCACGAGTTGGTGCTACCGCGTCTAAACGAACTAATCCAGGTAGCACTAAACGACCATTTACACAAATCGCAGTGGTTGAGTCATCGGATGCACCATCACGGAATGAAAGGCTGCCATCGTGAGTGCCCTTGATGGTTCTAAGCGCCTCTAACAGGCTCAAGTGACCTGGCATTGCGCAGACCCATGTGTCAGAGCCTGTCGTTGCGGCCTCTGGGTCATATCGGAAGATGCTGATCTCCGCTTGAATCGACTCTGCGGAAATATCAGGTACGGTAAATCCATCTTCTCCATCTGCACCTTCATCCCCACCTGCAACGTATTCTTTGATTGCTTCTACCATTTCTTCGTGGAAAACACCGGTGCCGTCAACAGCCGCCATGGATGCCAATGAGTCAACTGCCCAGGCGGCTGCCATTGATTCGTAGTCAACATCACAATCAACCCGCTTTACAAGACGGGTTGCCCCTAGTTTCTCTAACTGCTCATCCCAATCCTTTCCGGATTCGCAGAATAATTCGTAACTTGTATCTCCTAGTGCTAGAACTGAGTAATGAACTCCATTGAGTGAACCCGGTGAGGCTTTCTTCGCAACCTGCCAAAGGTCTTCTGCATTATCTGGCATTTCCCCCTCTCCCCAAGTTGAGCAAATTATCAAAAGACGCTTCATAGCGGAAAGAGATGCGAAGTCAAAACCATCCATATCGTAGACTGTGCCCTCAAGACCATATTCTGATGCCTGTTTTGCAAACTTAGCTGCCAAGGCTTCGGAGTTTCCTGACTGAGAACCAAATAAAATTGCTAGACTTCGGTCGCCAGCACTCAGAAGTTGTTCAAGGTCATCTCCAGCCACCTCAACATTCTCGACGGCCGCAGGCTCAGGAACCACCTCCTCTATTGCGATAGGAGCTTCTTCCTCGACAGCAGCCTCTGTTTCTCCACCTTCAACTACGATGATTACATCCACAGGACAGCCGTCGGCTGCATCAAGAATTTCGTCGTGAAATTGTGTTATGGTATCGGGTTTTAGACCGGCTTTTGCTTCGTTCCTATCATAGCCGCCATCAAGTCTGACATCGGCCTTGATGTAACAGGTATCATCCGTCACATGGAATACTTCGGGAAGTGTCTCTTCACAGGCATCACAGGTGATACAACCCTCTTCGATATAGACACTGACGATAGCCATCTTCCTAACTCAACTCCGACTTATGGCCGCTCCAGCGGAAAGCGATTCTTGAACTTGATGTTGACTAGTGTTACGACCTACGGTCGTATTGGACCCTACATATCAAAGCCATCAAAGTCAGCAGGGTCGGCTCCGCCTCCACCCTTGCTTGAGATTACATCGTCTATTCTGAGAATCATGACTGCAGTCTCTGATGCACTTTGAATCGCCTGTTCAACAACTCGACTTGGCTCGTAGACCTTGCTATCTGCCATATCGACAACTCCTCCATCGTAGACGTTCACTCCATGTGAAGATAGGCCTTCGGAATGTGCCTTTCGTAGATCAATGATTGTGTTGACGGGGTCTAATCCTGCATTCTCAGCGAGCGTCCTTGGGATGACCTCTAGTGCCCCGGCAAAGGCCTCAATTGCCATCTGTTCTCTGCCACCGATTCCTTCTGCGTAAGAGCGCAAGTCTCGGCTAATGGCAGCCAGAACTGAACCTCCTCCGGTCAATACTGCTCCATCTTCGTGAGCTACTGCAACAACGCCTACCGCGTCGTCGAAAGCCCGCCTAATTTCATCTACAACATGCTCTGTACCACCTCGAAGTAGTACGCTAACACTCTTCGCCTGAGGGCAACCAGTGATGAAAACCATGTCTGAATCGCCGATTTTTCGCTCCTCTACCTTGGCCGCTTGACCGAGATCACCGTCGCTAAGGTCGTCGATATTTGTGATGATATTTCCACCAGTTGCTTTTGACAGGGCTTCCATATCACTCTTCTTTGCTCTACGGATTGCGAAAAGACCAGCCTTCGCCATGTAGTGTTGAGCTAGGTCATCAATTCCCTTCTGGCAGATTACAACATTAGCACCACTTGCAATGATTGTGTCAACTAGCCCTTTCAGGAAGGCTTCTTCTTCATCGAGGAATTGAGCAAGCATATTTGGATCTGTAATCTGAATCTTTGCATCTACCTCGGTCTTCTTCACCTCAATTGCGGAATTAATCAATGCGACCTTAGCATCCGCAACAGATCGAGGCATGCCTGAGTGGACTCTTTCCTTGTCTAGAATAATTCCATCCACCAACGTACTATCCTTAATTGAGCCGCCTTGCTTTTTCTCGATCTTGATATCGTCCAAATCGACAACCACTCCATCATCGGAATCTTGTGCAACTGCCAATACTGCCCTTACGGATATGTCAGCAAGGAATTCCTTGACCGCTCCTGCACTCTTGCCTGTTAATGCGGTCTTCGCAACCTCATGCAATTTTTCTTCGTTCACTTCAATTGCATGAGAATCAATAAGGTCAGCAGCCTTATCTGAAGCAAGCCTAAAACCTTCACAAATGACGGTTGGATGAACGTTTTGCTCAACCAAATCTTCACTGCGCTTTAGCAATTCTCCAGCAATTACAACCGCACTAGTTGTTCCGTCGAAGCAATGTTGTTCCTGAGTCTTTGCGATTTCAATAATCATCTTTGCAGCGGGATGTTCAATATCCATCTCTTTGAGAATGGTCGCTCCATCATTGGTGATTACAACATCACCCATGGAATCGACTAACATCTTGTCCATACCCTTGGGTCCAAGGGTACTCCTAACCGCGTCAGAAACTGCTTTTGCGGCAGCAATATTGTTGCTTTGTGCAGTCTTACCACTTGTTCTAGTCGTTCCTTCTTTGAGAATGAAAATTGGTTGTTGACCGTTGTACATCGGAAATCACGCTCCAGAATCCAGCAATCAGCCGACCCAAGTGGGGGTCATAAGGCCTCGCACACGCATGCGCGAGCGCGAGGTAGCGAACCGATACTCAATTTACGGACATTATTCGCCCTTGTTTTGCTCTAACCATTTTTCACCATAATAGGCCCACTGCTCCATGGTCCACCCTTGAGGTAACCCTTCCTCAGGAATTGGTGGTACGCCAGGAGGTAAATCCATTTCTTGAGACGATTCAACCTCTGGTTCCGGTTCTTCTGGTAGTGGCTTTTCAGAAGAAGTAGGCTCTTCTTCTGTTGGAAGTGGTGGAGGTGGCATTTCTGCGGCTGGATTTTCAAAAATCTCAGCAGACCCACCGTACATCGAATTGGCTACTTCGTCTGCTGCTGGGAGGTCTGGAGCTGCGGGGACTGAATTGTCATCGCCAAGATTGACAAAACTCGGAGAATAATCCTCGATGCTCGAATACTCCTCTAATGGTGCTCTCGCTTCTTTGACTACTCTGAATGTAATTACCGATACCACAACCATAGCGGCTAATCCAGCGAAAACGAATACGATATTGGCAGCGAGTTTGGCCATAAATCCTACATCAGGTCCATCTTCTACTGGGATTGTTTTCACAAGTCGTATTGTTGTTGATGCCGATACTTTATCAATGTCCGAGTCTACTGTCAAAATAACATTGAATGTCATCGTATTCTCGGCCAAATTATCTAGATTTTGTTGATTTAGGTCAACCGTGACGGTAACAATCTTTGTTGCGTTTGCAGGAAGAACAAAATCTCGATCTTCACTGTTCACGCGTACATCCTCGACATTGAAGAATAAGTCGGGCTCTGAAATCCTGTCGATGTCTGCTCGCATTAATTGCTCCGAAGAAGGGTTTAGATTCGTCACAACGAATTCTAAGGTGACTTCTCCCTTATCTTCAATCACTATGCCTGCTGGAGGGGTGACAAGAAGCCAACCCACTTGCCCAACCTTGAAGTCCGCTTCACCTTCTGCCGAGACCGTTTGTCCTATTGTTCCTGCTTGTTGACTTTCGGCAATCAAGGTGACTGTTCTATCGCCATCGGCACCTTGGTCAAAGGCATAACTTACGGTCAGATTGACTGATGAACCCGGTTGAATCCAATCTGTCTTGCCGTTGTTTAGTCCGGTAGCGAAGACTGTGATATCCTCGTGGCTCTTATCGAAGGAAATCGTGAACTTGTCAGGCATGTTTCCATTGTTCCAAACCTCCCATCGCATTGTTCTGGCATCATCACCTGCACGATAAACCTCATTGGTCAAATCTAGGTCTGGTACTTCGATGAGATATGTTTCAGGAACGGTGAGCAAAAGTTGCACACTTTTTTGGTATTCGGGGTTAATTTGGCTTGTAGCGTGAACCCAGATTTGGTAGGTTTCGTTTTCTATTCCATACGGCATTGGGAACAACAAGAGGACGCTTGTATCGCCTCCGAATGGGTCTATTCCAAGGGTTTGTTCGGCATTCATCTCCAATCCAAGGCGCCAATCAGCGGCGATTGACAAATCAAAAGCCTCTTCAGAATTACCATCATTTACCAGCTGGATTTCTATCCAACGTAAAGCGCCATCAGAAGGCGCCATCATCTCCCTAATTTGGGGAACAAGTTTCAGGTCATGGTCTATCGGAACTTCTACATTAATTGTCCATTCAGTTTGGAAATTCGCGGGAGCTCTACCACTAGCGATTAGCGTTATTGCATATGTTCCTGGAGTGATCTCATCTGGAGATGTAATGCGAGCATTCAATTCCAATTTTTCGTTCAAGTCCATCTCGATACTTGTTATCTCAACTCCGGTTTCATTCGTCCAAACAAGATTGGATGCACTCCAACGATTGTCGGCAAATGTACCTCCTAGATTCCAAATCGCCCTTTGGTTCCCTGTATTCTTTAGAGTCATGACCACATCGCCGGTTTCTCCGGGGAGTAGAGTTATTGCAGGATTTTCCAATTCCTTTTGTGTAAGATACGAGGAATACGAGGCCGTTACGTCAACTGGAAGGTTTATGCTCCATTTTGAAAAATTTGTGATCCCGTCGCCAATATGAACATACCAATCTACCTCTTGGACCGTTGCACCATCAGGAATTGTAAGGTTGACCCACAAATCCATGGTTTCCAAAGGCTTGATGTTCTTTGTTACAACGTTGTTATCGAAATCCGTTGGATGGTTAGAATCAATCCTCAGTGGGAAATCCCACATCCAAGATTGATTGGATACGTCGGTATAAACTCGAAGTGTAATATCTACGTATCCATTGTTTTTCACAGTACAACCCAATGTAGGAGGAGTGGGGTCTGCAGGAATCACGATGTATGCATTTGGGAGAGGATCGTCACATTCGACATCGAGAGTATATTCAGGAACTCTTTCTATTCCAAAGAGGATAAATCCATCCAGATGGATTCCTTGGGTCGCAACGGATGAATCCGAATCAAATCTGAAAGCCAACGTGTAATCGCCTGTTGGGTGAACGTCTGTCATGTTCCATACTAGTTGAGTCCAGTTTCCAAAGGTGGTTGATAATGGCATTGCGGAGTAGTTGAAGAATTCATCATTCCCTGCATCCGCCTCTAACCTAACAGTGTCTCCTTGGCCCATACTGCCCCAAGCATTTGTTACCAATTGCAAGTTCAGATAATCGAATCCACGAATTCGTGCCCGGCAAAAATAGTTGGCATAAATTGTTGAAACTGTAGGGTCGTAAGTTCCGCTCCCTAATCCGTGACCTGGGTCCGCGCAGGAGTCGAACGGAGTTAGCCAACCCCACCAAAGCCTGTCCATCCTGTTACTTGCATAATCTGCGCCTGGCCTAGACACTCTCCAGTGTCTTTCGCCTACGGCGCTTGATGCATTTTCCATTCTCCAATGACCGTAATAATCAGGGTCATCAGAAAGAGAACCATCTGTATCATACCCAGCACCTACCCATGTCGGATTGTTGTAGCTTAGTTGATTTGGACAATCAATAGTGCCATCTCCATCAACATCTCCACAAATACCGTTTTCCATAGGGTCGTTCCAAATTGCAACTGGCATTAGCCGGTCGAATTGGTTGTTGTCATAGTTATCGTCGGCTAGACCGCCATCGACAATTCCTCTGAGGATAATTCCACCAAGCAGATATCCGTCATCGTCGAGGTAACTCTGAGCAGCAGTTGGAGTCCAATAAAATTCAGCTCTGAATGACTGGGCCCCAGATAGAGTCATGTTCACTGACCATTCTGCTACCATTACTCCGACAGGGTGCCAAATTTGCATTTTTCCAATTGCACTGGCCGGTTGGCCGGATGTTCCTGCCTGAGTAAATGTGACATTAATTTGGATCAATTCATCCCTCATCACGTACTGAACAATGCTGCCATCTGGGTTTACCCATTCACGTGCTTGCAATGAACCGTTACCCAATTCGATATCAGAAACTTCGAAATCAATCAAGGCTCTAGGTGAAACTTCTCTGGAGGGATCATGTTCCAGTGTTGGACCAAACGCCAACGGCGAAAGGCTCGTCACCATAAGAATGGCAAAAAGGGCTAGAGGTGACAGATTACGCATGGATAACGATGTCCTGCGATATCGGTTCGGGTATGAAGGTTCGGTCACTGCGTGCGCCGCCCTACGGGCGGCAACAGACTGTTTTTTGGCAGATACATAGGGTGTAAAGGAACGGGTATGCAATGTTGTTCAATCTATGAAGGCCTTATGTTGACCTCAAGTTGCGACGGCCATATGGCTAGTAGTGCAAACCCCTTATTCCCACGCTTTGTTCTAGCCATCATTGTTCTCGGACAAGTCACTATTGCACCTATTATTGGGTTTTCATTGACCTATCTATTGTCGATAAAAAACGAAGGTGATCAACTCTCCTTCGACATCGATTTAGCCGCTCTCGATTGGATTATCATCGCTGGTCTGACCTACGGATTACTCTCACTGATTCTGGCCTTGATCGCAGGAGCCTACTCACCTGCCAGCGTTGCAGACAGGGGAGGTTGGTTAACGGTTCTTGGCCTAAGAAGGAACGTCAATACACCTGAGTTAATTGATAGAGCGAGACTAAATTTGCAAAGAAGCCCCTATGGGAAAATGGCGCGTTTGGTTAGTAGTAGAACCGACACATATGATTTGTTTTCAATCCATGGAGGATTACAGATTCTAGCCGTACCAATTCAGGTTGCATTAATCGCAATTCCTCTGTTAATTATGGAGGGCATACCTGAAAGGTTTGTTGAACCCGAACGTGCATTTGAATTGGGTATGGTTGGTTATTTCATCGCTCTTTGGTTTGGCCTCAGGATACAACCTATGTACTCAAGGCACCTGATTGGAATAGCCGCTTGGTTTAGAAAAATTCTCGCAAGAATCTCAAAATTTTCTTGGATACTTCCCATCATTATTTTCTGGGTTATTGCAAGAGTTATGCTACAGTTATCACTAGACAGACTCGATGTGGATTATCAAGCCTGGCACAATGTTCAACTTGAGGCTGTTTTAATGAAATCAATTATGCCAGCAGACCAAATTCCAGAAGCAGCAATAATTGATTTTCTGGTGGCTATTTCTGTTCTTCCTGTTGCAGTTTTTACTACGATTTCAGTCCTCGCTGGAGCACATGATATGCCCGATTGGATGCGTGACCCAGAAGAGAAACTTGAAAACCTGAACCAAAATTTGCTCGAAGAGGAAAATTCAACCAAGATAGATGCCCAGAGTTCAGATGAAATCTCTGAAGAATTTCCACCATGGCGTCGTACTACTAATCTTACAGAGAGCGATGAGCGCGAAAATGAATCAAATGAAGATGAAAGTCGCATGATTGATTTGCCATTTGGGTTATTTGATGACTAATCTAAGATTGGAAAAATCCTCTCAACGCCAGTGTTAAGCAAAGACCATCCGGTAGCCAAAACCATCCCGAAAAGAAATGGTTGAGGTCCGACAATGTATAGCCCACTTGCGGCAATAATTACTAATCCAAGGACAAACTTAGAATCCATCTTGCTAGAGCCATAGGAACAAATTGTGAATCCAATAACAAAGTAAAGAAGAATGCTGACTCCAGACAAAGTTTCACCATCTCAATTGTTACGAAGATCTGCTAATATCTTCTCAACTCGATCCATACCTCTAGAGATGTCTTCTCGGCCAATTGTGTACGCAAATCGAAGGTGCCCTTCTCCGGCCTCACCAAAAGCTGAACCAGGGCTACAAAGAACACCTCCTTCAAGAAGTGCCATTGCAATCTCTTCACTGTTCATTCCCGGTACATCGACCTTAGGAAACACATAGAAGGCTCCTGTTGGAATATGGCAGGAAACTCCTTCCATTGCGTTTAGCCTTTCACAAATTAGATCTCTTCTTGCCTTGAATTCTTGACACATTTTTGCAGGATAGTCCGGAGCCTTATCCATCGCTTCTAGGACAGCATATTGCATGGCATCATTACTACAAGCAGTGACATAATACTGCATCTTTGTTATGTGGCTCATCGCCTCTAAATTTTCGGAGAGTATGTATCCAATTCTCCAACCTGTCATTGCGAAAGTTTTGGAGAAGGAATTGATCATGATGACTTTGTCATAACCGGCTCCAAGGAATGATACGTGTTCACAATCGTAGACTATTCTGTCATAGACTTCATCGGTAATTACCCATAGATCGTTTCGCTCTGCAAAAGCAAGTAATTCATCACGTTCTTCCGGTGTGACATTTCCTCCTGTTGGATTGCTTGGGAAATTATACAAAATCGCTACAGTTTTCTCATTTACTCGTTTCTCTAGATCCTCAATCTTCGGTACAAATCCATTCTCAAATCTGCAAGGATAAAGCGAGGGTTGCCCTCCACAAATCACCACATCTGGAGGGTATAATGGGAAGTAGGGTTCTGGAATTAGTACTTCGTCACCCGGGTCGACTAGCGCGAGGAAAATATCCAGTAATGCATTTGTACCACTCATCGTAATGCAGACATTAGTTTCATCCAGTTCTGGAGAAAGATAGTGCCATGTTTCTGCTATCTTTTGCCTCAATTCAGGAAGGCCTGCAGTGGTTGTGTATTTGTTGCGGCCCTCTCGCATGGCTCTTTCGAAAGCGTCTATGGCCAAATCAGGCGGCTGGAAGTCCGGTTCTCCTAAACCAAATTGAACCGAATCATCGCCGGCCATGTCGAACATACGGCGAACCCCTGTTGGACGTATGCTGTTCGCCCGTTCCGAAAACCGCACCATGACCTTCGGAGAACAGAATGAGCATTTGAACTAACACCCCCGAATCCTTCGGATTCGTAATAAAAGATGAGAAATTAACATGGATTATTTTGAATGTTAATTTTCACTGTCGAGTAACTCTGCTTCTACAACTTCCTCAATCTCATTTCGATTTCGAAAACTGTTAATCATAGTTTCAATCTCATCGTCCGAACGCATTCTGATCAGAACCAATGAAGCGACCCAAGCCAATGCAACGATAACGACAATGCCGATTGCGATTGGGGGAATTTCTAGTGATTCTGAAGCACCACCTTTGCCCTCGATTTCGAAGAATACCGGCAGTGAATGCATAGCACCTGCAACAGCATGAACCTCCACTGTATGGTTGCCTGATATCAGTTTATTTGGGTCCAATAAAATATGCCACAAGAAGGGAGTTAGAGCACCTACGTCACTTGGAGTGGCGGAGTAAGTCGTCTCAATCCATTCGCCACCATCAATTCGATATTCTACTCGGTCAATGCCTCCTTCTTGACCCCAAGCATGACCGGTCATATTGATTACGTCGCCCGAGGAAAGATTGAGTCTGTGATTCTGTAATGTTGGATCGATTAGTGGAGTTTGCCCGCTATCTCTTAGGAAAATTGCTAGTTCAACAGCGGCCAAAGCATCGACCATACCATATCCAAATTCTCTATTCCAATATGGATCGATTTCAGGGGCGCTGGCTTCACCTCGTAATTCAGATGTATGTTTGAGAACTTCTTTAATTTGTAATGGAGTTAGGTTTTCGTTTGCCTCCCAAACTAATGCTACGATTCCAGTTACCGCTGGAGCCGCATAAGAGGTTCCACTGCCTCTTCCAGTATAGGTGTTCTGAGATGCATCACCACCAAGGAAATTATTGCAGCCTCCACTCGAAACACATCCCTCGGCTTGAATTATATTAGTACCCGGTGCACTAATTTCTGGAATTAATTCGTTTAGCGGGTTACCATCACCATTGTCCTTGCGAGGCCCTCTTGATGAATATCCCGCAATGGTGTCGTCTGATCTGTTGACGGTATTCTGATCATCAGTTGATGCGACAGTGATTGAAAGAGAAGATGCGCTCATTCCAGATAGTCCATCATTGTCCTCTCCGTCATTACCCGCAGCGTTAGAAACAGCTACTCCTAATTCCATTGCTTCATCGAGTATTCTACTGTGCATGTCAGTTCCATCCGAACCTCCGTTTTCGTGGCTGGTTATTCCCCAAGAAAGAGAGATTATATCGATTCCATAACTCTCTTCTTCTACTCCTGGCCACGCATCATCTCGATGGTCTATAATCCACTGAAGACCATTCATGGCAGATTCGTAAAATTCTTGCTCCAGAAGGTAATTTTCAAACGGTCCTGCCCCAACATCTGTTCCTATTCGTACATCTACCAAACCAGCATCTGGAGCTGAGCCGTAGAAATCAGATTGGGAGCCATCGGCCTCAATACCAGTTGCACTTGCCATCCCCATACATGCAGTCCCGTGCTGATTACCATCATCTGGATCAAATGAACCATCATCTTCCCTGCCTCCTGCAAGGATACATTGCGGGTCTGAATGTACGAAGCAAACAGCATCATATCCCGCTACAAATTTCGTATTGAGTCCAGGATGTTCATTGTCAACACCAGTATCAACCATCGCGATATTAATTCCTTTACCTGTCACTCCAAAATCCCATGCCCCAATCGGATATTCTGAGGAGTTCATGGCTTTCACTGCAGGAGTTTGGACATCTCCATAGAAAACTAGAGAGCCATATCTCTCTACCATAACTACTCCATCTAATTCTGCTAATAGCCAAACTTGACTTGAATCGACATCTCCTAGCAATAATGCGTCTACTATGGGCAATTCAATGTGGACATCAAAACCCAAGTTTTCCAATGTTTCTTTATCCACATTTGTAACCTCGCGCGAGTAGGATATACCGACATTCACAGGACCCGCGGCTGATTGTAATGAGTCGTGGATTCGATTACGATCTGAATCCAGTGAAGTGTGCTCCCACCAATTTAAATCGGAATCCCACCAAATTGGTTCCTGAATTGGGATTTCTGTGGAAAGGCCTTCCTCAATTAATTGAAATCCTGTTGAGTCCAATTGAGTATGTTTGGAATTTGTACTGGGGGCCGCAATACTTCCAGCAAGTGGAGATAATAGAATGAGCACAAGCGCGACTGCAACCGACCTACTATCCATTGAGCGGAGGCGAACGGCCGCACTTCATCAATCCCACCACATGATGAATCTGATGATAATGGGTAATGCATGGCTGAGTTTTATGGTGGGGGCAGAGGGATTTGAACCCCCCTCCACCGGTCTGGAGCCGGTAATAATACCGGGCTATACTATACCCCCAATCTGTGCACAGACGAGTGGCTATACTCTTATGATGCTCTCGGTTGGTTAGTTTAGAGTTGAGTTGATTATTCGAAATCAAAAATTACCCAATACCGGACCAACTAGTAGACTGATAAGTAACCAAGACCCCAATATTGCACTCGCTAGGCCCCATGCTCTTGGACGAATCCCTACACTCAGACTACCAAGCGTTCTAGGGATTGGACCGGTTATTCCGATTACAGCACGAGCGATTACTACAGTCAAACCTGCGGCGAGGATTAGACCTAGTAACATGAATACAGAGAGAATTATTCCAAAAACCCCAGTTCGAGCTACTGCGCCAACACCCTGAGCAACCAAATCGGGAGTACGCAGCCAAATCAACCAGGCCACCCAAATTCCTAAATGAAGGTCGTCGCTAAATGAAGATGCCTTTTTCCAATCTCGATATCCATCTGGTAGTCTAGAATGAATCTTATTTGAAATCCAATCCATCTCTGGAATTCTGCCACCGGTTAAGGTTCGTATACCATGGTAGGTTAGGATAATGGCTAGTATCAATTCTATCCATATCCACCATGCTCCCAAGCCAAATGCTGCCATCAGTGAAATGGGTAATGCCCACAGGGAAAAACCCACACCTGCTGCAAGTAATGTTAACAAAACTCCCGAGCCGGGTAATAGAACCTCATCCGGCTGCTGATATTTCCTTTCTCGCGGCATAGCGAGAACGAACAAAGGAAGTAAGGCCGTACCCCAAAGTAAGGTAAGTGGGTCAAATACACTGTGACCGGAGCCCTTCGTTGCTTCTTCGACCGCGTCGGCAATCTCCGAACTTGAGAAAATTCCAGGTGACCAATCAGTGATGAAACCCGCTGCATCGATGATAATTACAGCATCACTTGCCCCACTTGGGAAGGATTTACCGACACTAGAATCAGCAGTATCCATCAGTAATGGCCAAGAACCATTGATTAATTCGGAATGAGCGTCTAAATCGACTGCTCTGACCCCCTCGCCAGTAGCAATCTGAACAAATGAAATATCTCTTTCTATCAGTGCATCAGCCATTTGGAAATCATTTGCTTGACGGTTTGCATTGGCAGATCCGGGGACATACAACCCAACAACAACAGCGTCTGAATCTGAAAGTAATTCAAACAGAGATACCGAACCATCCCCGCCATGTTCCAAGAGAGCGAAAGATGGTGCCGCGCCATCTGAACGTGGTGCATTGGCATCTATGTCGGGTAGGTGGATAGCAGGTCCGATGCTTGCAACGGCAAGAACAAGAATTACTGCATAAGCAGGAAGGGGTAACATGGCCTCTCTCATTGATGCACCCAGCCATGCAATTACTCCAAGTGGAATCATTATGGCGACCCATGTTCCGCTCAATAGAGCCTGAGGATCTTCCTCCACTTTGAATTTCAGAACTCCTATAACATCACAAGGTTCAGCGGGATCTTGATCCAGAAGTTTGAAGCAACCATCAATCATGTACAATCCTGGTTCCAAGGGTTTAGAGGTAGACCAGGTAAGAACGGTCCTATTCGCTTCACCGACTCTAAAGGAATGAGGAGATTCAAAGTGCTCCAATCTTTGGTCCTCTTGGCCGAATCCATGAACCATAGACTCGTAACTATCCATCGGCCCAACAACTTCGATTACTTGTTGTGAAAAATCAGAAGGACCCCATGGTGAGATAGGGGTAAATTCGATTCTTGTTATTCGGTTTGAATCAGTGACTTGTTCTAATTGTGGATCGATTAAATCACCAGAAAATATGATTCCACTTTTTGCATCATAAGTCCCCCACCACAATGAGCCAGGCTGAACACAGTCATGTTGTACTGAAATTTGCAAAGATAAGACATCGCCTGGCCCCAAGTCTACATCATCAACAGGTGCCTCGATTTTGAAAATATGAGATTGGGTATAGGATTCTTCCATGGTTACAACATTCGTAGCCATACCGTTGAGAAGTGTGAAAGAACCCCATTTCAGAGTCACAAAGAATTGAGTTGTTGCACCAGCGGGTGAACCAGGAATAACATTCGTTTGCCTGCAAACTGGAGATTTCGCCTCTAACGATGCATACAATTCAACGGTAACTGTGCCATTTAGGGAAAGAGCCTCTACAATCGGTATTCCTTGAACATCGACGAGATTTTGAGGCACCCCTGCTGTTTTGGAGAAACTTGCGGAACCTCCAGGTATTCCAGTAAGGATTGGCCAGTCTCTACGAAGTTCGGGAGTCTCTTCGGTCCCATGAAGAAATATATTGTGACTTTGAGGGATGCTGAGTTCCAGACCTGGGCCAAATTCTTCTACCTCTTGCCCGCTGGTAGAACCGGCACTAAGAGTACCGACGAGAAGTAGAAAAATTGCTACTGAAAGCGCTCTTGACCTCAACAACGGTTACACCTCTTACCCCACCGCTAATTGGACCGACATTCAAACCTCGCGCTTCTGTGAGTTCGAAAAAAACGTTATCTTTAGGTTTCACAAACGCTTCCTCTTAGAGGAAGCGGATATGGAAAAATATAGCCATTAGGGCACCAGATAGCGTTGCTAAGAAGTTTACAGTATGCTTCCCAATCAGTCCCTTATTCTCGAAGAGAGCACCTAAAACGGAATCGACCTGGCAGCCAAGCCAACCTATTGCTGTAACCACTACCAACATTGTCAATAGAGGAATTTCAACATCCGTAATTGAAGCAAGACTAACCGACAGTAATGCAATTAGTGCTGCACCACCAAATGCTGCAAAAGTGCCCGTTACCGACATTCCTCCATTAGTTCCAGCCGGCACTGCTTCTAGATTGATGATACTTCGAGTTCTAGGATCTAGACTTCCAATTTCGGAAGCTAATGTATCGGAGGCGGCAACAGAGATTGAAGCACAAGCCGCCAAGTAAGCCCATTCTGGTTGGTCGAGAGTGAAATTTGCAATTGCGACTAATGAAGCAACGCCACCATTGGCCATAACATTACGCCAACCACGGGCTCCTTTGTTTTCTTCTGCCAATCTCAACGCGGCCTTCTCTTCATACTTCCATAATGTGGCTAATGATCCTACTGCGAGGAATGAAATGAGAATTGTTAACCATGTCCAATGACCGAACAAAGACACTGTAAGTCCGACTGATGCGGCAGCAATTAATCCAGTTCTGTTGAGCATTCCACGCACTGCGGACAGCATCATCAAGCCAAATACTAGGCCTACCGAAATCATCTGGTCAGTTGTTGGGTCCATGTCCTACGCTTCCATTACGACGTCAGAGGATGATGAACGATTCCCCAATGCGACTTACGTAGCAGGTAGAGAACGTACCCCCTTGAATATACCACGAGCGAGGATTAGTAAAACAACGATCAGTATTGAAACCCAAGCCATGTTTAGGATGAAAAAACCGCCTAATCCGAGCCCAAGTACCTCTCCCAATTTCTCGACACTTACCAATGTGCCATTCCAAAATGCATGACCGCCGATAGCGATTCCCAGACATGCAAGAACATTCTTTGCAGGCAATATTCTGAACCCATCTTCATTTCTTAGATTTGCAGCATCCCACGGAGCAACCAATGAATGACTCACTTCCTTAGTTTCGACACCAGGGGCATCAATTAGTTCTCCTGTTTTTTTGTCTATCAATTTCCAGTTAGAGTCCGTCTCGTCTTTTGCCAAAATTTCTTCAAATGTAGGTCTGAATTCATCAAAGCCGGAATGGTCTCCATCCCCATCTATATCGAAGCCTAGATTTTCCGCAAAGTCAACCGACTTAATGCTAAACCGATTAATCATCCATTTCATTCTCTTATCCGCATCTGTATTTTGGGAGTAATAGCCAAGCCCAAATCCAGAGATACCTGTCCACAATCCGTGCGCTGGAATTGACCCAATACCTCTCATTAGAGCTGTTATGGTTAGAGAAGGAGCACCAACAAAGGCACTTCCCAAAATATAGGCAAGATTCTCTATCAGCGCAAACCCTAACCCTACGGTAAATCCCACTTGGAACCCCTTTTTTGCATTACGAATTGCAGGTAAAAACAAACATACTGCTAATAATTTGAAAATCTCTTCACCTATTGGTGCACTAATGGCTGCAGTTAAAGCCATTTGATCATCATACGAAAGGCCACTTGGAAGAAATAGAGGGAAGATGAAACTGTTAACAATTAATGCAGGAAGAGCTGAGGCCATACCAGCAATCATCCAGGCTTCAGCGTCCCTTCTCTTAGTTGGTAAACCGATTATTTTTGAGGAGGTCGCCCACCAAGCAAAAACAGGAATAGAAAATGCCGCTATTGAGAGAAGAAGAACGGGGAAAAAAGAAAGCAGGTAAACAACGTCAAGTAAATCATCTTCTCCCGATACAAATGATAGAATTAGTGGAATAGATAGCATCACACCAATTACCAATATTGCAATGAAAACGCCCCAAACCTGACCAAGGGGTGGCATGTCGAGAGTCGAGTCATCTGTGATTACAAACCTCTGGAAGATTGTTCGTTGAGGAGTCTTGAGGGAACCACCCTCTGGCAACGGATGGTGATTCTTTCCAGAGGAGTCTGGAGTTGCCAACCTAACATGAATCAGTTTGGGTCTATGCAGGAAAATAAGGAATGGAAGAGGACTCAAGGAACAAATTGCCCCCAGAGCAGTAATCTCAACCACTCCATAGATTAAGCCAGCAATAACAGAACTAAGTCCAAACCAAATCAAAATAAATGCAAGAATAACCGTCCCCAGCATCCTCCAATAATTCTTCCATGGCGTACTTTTTGTAGCCAATTGTATGTTCTCAGGTGCTTGGGTTAGAGGCACTGGATCTTCCAGCAAATACCTCTTTCCAGTTGCATCTGTGATTATCCTAGACATGGAATCACCCTAGTGCCGCTCAGATCGCCCATCACTCGCGACGCCCAAGGCATCCGGTGCGGTTCCTCATCACAGCGACAACACTCGGTAGATGGCGTCCCATATGAGGTTCGGCCCTAATTTCTAGCGTGAACCCATTATTGCTCCACAAGCGCCACAATACAACTCAACCCGATTGTTATCCTTCTGCATCGACCACTCCCCACAAGCAGGGCAAGGAGGAAGGCCCTTTTCACTAGGAGCCACTCTAGGCCCTTTTCGGTGCTTTTTCTTGCGGGGAATATACCATCCACCTTTGGGTTTTCTGACCTTCGGCATACTATCGGATAAATTCGACATCATGGAGTGTCTCAAGACACTTTTGGACCGTTGATGTGAAGTGGTTGTTCAACTCCGGACGGATATGGATTGTGTTGTGATTGGGGCGGGTGTATCCGGCCTATCTTCTGCAATCCGGTTGTTAGAGGCTGGTCATAATGTTCGAGTTTTGGCTAGAGAGTTTTCACCGGATTTGGTATCGGATGTCGCTGCTGCTTTATGGTACCCATTTCTAGCTCATCCAATCGAGAAAACAGATCGCTGGGGCGCTGAGACTTATACTGAACTAATGAGATTGGGTGAAGAAGAACCTATGTCTGGAATTACAATGAGATTTGGAAGAGAATACCTTCGTGAAGTTGTGGAACTTCCCGGTTGGAGAAAAGATATCACTCACTTCCGAGTTCTAGAATCAGGCGAAATACCAGAAGGTTGGATTTTTGGATGGGAATTTGAATCACCAATTATTGAGATGTATCACTACATGCCTTGGCTACTACAACGAACTCGTGATCTGGGGGGAATAATCGAAGAAAATGAAGTGGAAGATTTAGCCGAAATTTCGGCGGAAGTTATCGTTAACTGTAGCGGAATCGGAGCAAGAGAATTATGTCAAGATACGGAGGTCAAACCAGTTCGCGGCCAGATAATCTACATTAATCAAGACCCAGGATTTGGTCGGTTTGATCAACAACCAGAGACTCTGACCTATACCATAGCAAGGAGAGATTGTACAGTACTTGGAGGGACGGCTCAAAGTGACGATTGGAGCCTTGAATTACGCGATTCGGATCGTGAAACAATCCTACAGAAATGCGAAGCTGTTTGGCCAGAACTCGACCGTAGCAAGATTATCGGGGAATCCGTTGGACTACGTCCTTCAAGAAGTGAAGTTCGTCTGGAATCTGAGAAGATAAATGATACCTTAATCATCCATAATTATGGACATGGAGGTGCAGGAGTAACCCTTTCCTGGGGTTGTGCTGACGAGGTAGTTTCACTAATTGAGGAATCCTATGAATGAGTATTCTGAGATTTTCGATATAGTCAACGACAGTGACGAAGTCATTGGATCTGCTAGTAGAAATGAGGTTCACAAAAGAGGGCTGAAACATAGGTCTGTACATCTACTAATTTTCAATAAACGAGGGGCAGTCCTATTGCAAAAGAGGTCCATGGAAAAGGATACATTTCCTGGTGTTTGGGACTCTTCTGTATCAGGACATGTTGATTCTGGAGAGGATTATGACAAAGCCGTAATTAGAGAATCCTGGGAAGAATTAGGCGTCAAATTCGAAGGAGTTCCTGAGAAGATTTTCAAAGTGAATGCTTGTAAGGAAACTGACAATGAGTTCTCTTGGGTTTACCGACATATCTCTGAAGGCCCATTCTCACCCAATGTGGATGAAATTTCTGAAATTAAGTGGTTCTCAATAGAAACTTTAGATGATTCTAATCTACACGATTCATCGGTTTTTTCACCAGCTTTCTCATTAATATGGAGTAAATTAATGAAAAATCCAGACTCTGATTCTAATACGCTGATTTAGTGGTTGTAATCACTACCGCTCCAATCTTGTAGGGGTCACCATTTGAGGCTGGGCGACGATCTTCTAAACGACCCTTCCAACCATCTTCGATTGTACCAATAGGAATCCTGATTGATGCACCTCTATCTGAGACACCGTATGAAAACTGGTCAATCGCTTGTGTTTCGTGCAAGCCAGTGAGCCTTTGCTCATTATGAGCCCCGTAAACAGACATGTGAGCATCGATATTTCTGCCGAAAGCCTCGCAAATATCTGTGAATAATTGCTCCCCTCCCTCATCTCTCATTCTTCCATCGCTGAAATTTACATGCATACCGGAACCATTCCAATCACCCTTGATTGGCTTCGGGTGGTATTCGATGTAGTAACCGTACTTTTCTGTACATCTATCCAAAAGATATCGTGCAACCCAAAGCTCATCCCCCGCTTGCTTAGCACCCTTGGCGAAAATTTGGAATTCCCATTGACCACATGCAACTTCTTGGTTTATTCCCTCGTAGTTTATTCCTGCTTCCAGACATAGGTCCGCATGCTCTTCCACGAGATCCCTTCCGTGGGTATTTTTCCCACCGACGGAGCAGTAGTAGAGACCCTGAGGGCCAGGATATCCACCCACGGGGAAACCCAAAGGAAGTTGTGTTTCAACGTCCATAATGAAATATTCTTGCTCGTAACCGAACCAAAAATCGTCATCGTCCTCTTCAATCGTGGCACGGCCATTACTTGGATGAGGAGTCCCATCGGCATTCAGGACTTCACACATGACGAGATAACCATTTATTCTTTGAGGGTCAGGAAAGATGTTTACAGGTTTTAGTAAGCAATCCGAATCTCCTCCATCAGCTTGTTTTGTAGATGAACCATCGAAAGACCACATCGGGCAATCCTCCACTTTCCCAGAGAAATTATTTCGAATCAAAGTCTTGCTCCGCATGTTCTGTGTCGGTTCATATCCATCTAACCAGATGTACTCAAGTTTGGCTTTGGGGTCCATAGAATACCTCGAATAATGTACGGTTAATATAACTCACCATTTGTTCAATAAATCGATTGATAAGTTCAAAATATTATAACATATCTTCTATACATTGAACGTATGAATAGATTAATCGCTAATATTAATTTAAATGACTAATATACGTTCTTGATAATCTATTTAATTCAGCAAACGATTAATTCTCGTCGAATTGTAAATCTGCTTGGTAGATGGTAAGTAGGTTGAAATGAAAGTGATTGTGCATTTTTCTCATGGGCTTGGCCGAAGCATGGAATATCCCAGAGTTCCGTCGTTTGTTGATTGGAAACGGCGTCAACATGCTCGGTAGTTCGATCTTCATTATTGGCATGGGGTGGACAATAGCGGAGGTAGGTGGACCGACGGCATACGGTATGGTTTTCACCGCCTATTTTCTTGGACATCTACCCTTGCTATTTTACGGAGGCATGGTTGTGGACAGAATGCCGAGGAGAACTGTTGCGCTAATCTCGGATTTATCCCAGGCAGTGCTAGTTGCATTAGCAATGTTTGCATTGATGGCTGGCTTTGATGTCATCAATACACTACTCGTAATCACCTTCCTAACAGGAGGCGCGGGTGCCTTCTCAATTCCTGCAATTGGGGCATTGGTACCTGACTTAGTAGAGGAGGAAATTCTACCTCAAGCTAACGCGCTTAGAGGGGTAGCGATGACCGCAGCTTGGATGCTGGGGCCTTTAATTGGAGGATTCACAGTAGAACAGTGGGGCATTGAATTATGCCTTTTTCTTGATGTTTTGACTTTCCTCTTTAGCGGTGCGGTTTTGTGGAGTATCTCAGAAATCCCAATTGAGAGGGAAGATGGTGTAGCGAGTCTGAAGGAAGAAGTAGCCGAGGCATGGGCTTTTGTCAAAACCCAACCATGGTTATTAGCTGGGATTGTGATGTTCATGATTTGGCACATCGGCGACTCGGCGATAGAAATAGGAATTCCATTCATAATCGAGAATAAAGGTCTGGGTGCTAAGGAATTCGGCCTCTTCGGCGCCGTTGGCGCTGGGGGAGCGATGATTGGTTCTTTGTTTGCCGGATTCAGACCTATCTCGAAGAAATCTAGAGGTCTAGTCTTCTACGTTCTGATCGGTGGCATCGCATGGTGTATGCTAATGTGGGCAATGCCCATACCGTTCCTACTGATTTTGTTATTCGTTCTTATTGAGGGATTTTTAGGGGGGACTCTTGGGGTGATCTGGAGAACTACAATGTCGGATAGTGTGGACCAGCACCTTAGGGGGAGAGTCAACTCTTTGGATGCGATTGGGTCTTTGATTTTCATTCCATTTGCACCGCTGATCGGAGGTTGGATGATAGAGGCGACGAACGTTTTGACTACGTTCACTCTGGCCGTCTCTATAATGGTTCTAACAACTATGGGGGGTCTAATCGTACCTTCTTTCAGGAGATTTGAGAGAGTCGATTCCGGCTTGTTTCCAATCAATGATTCTCAAACTCAATCTCACTAATATCGACTTCAAACCATTTCTTGTAGAATTCATGCTGGGTTTTGACAGCAAAGATCAGAATGAGTATGTATAGGGTCCAAGCCACGGCTGTGCGCTCGAAGAAAATTGGCAATTCTATGAGGATTAATCCGTCGAAAAGAATACAGATTATGACGTACAGAAAACGACCTAGTGTGCGGAATATACTCTCTCCCTCTTGGGCCAAGACTCGCTTTACTCGATTTTCTCTCCACAAATCCGCTGCTCTCTTTAGTCTCCAGAATGCCGCTTCTGCCTCCTCTTTCTTATCGATGAATTCAGGAGGTTCGATTTCAAGTTTAGAAGTTGATAACGAATCGTCAGACATCAAATCCCTCTAAGCTGCTAACTCGTTCAGACTGAGAAAGCCTCCGGTATGTCAATCGTTCAGCATAGGTAGACTTCCACCAGCTTCTACTGGGAAATGGCAAGCTACCTTGTGTCCGCCGATTATCGCCTCTAGTTCTGGTTCATCGACATCACACTTACCTTCAACCGCCACAGGGCAACGAGTGTGGAAGCTGCATCCACTAGGAGGATTTGCTGGACTAGGGACGTCACCTGAAAGTACGATTCTTTGCTTCTGATTTTCTTCTACGGATGGTTGAGGGATTGCTGACAGTAGAGCATGCGTGTATGGATGGGCCGGATTAGCAAAAAGTTCGTCAGTCTCTGCTATTTCTACAATCTTTCCAAGATACATGACGGCAACTCTGTCACTGATATGGTTGACGACATTTAGTGAGTGAGTTATGAAGATGAACGTAAGACCTCTCTCCTTTTGGATCGAGTCGAGTAAGTTGAGGACCTGAGCTTGAACTGAAACATCTAGTGCGGATGTAGGTTCGTCTAAGAGAATAAATTCTGGATCTAAAGATAAGGCTCTGGCCAGAGCAATCCTCTGTTTTTGTCCTCCTGAAAACTCGTGGGGGAAGCGGGTCATGTGATTTGGCTTCAAACCCACAATTGTTAGCAACTCTGAGACTTTCTTGGTTAATTCCGCTCCGTCGGCCAATCCATTTACAATTAGGGGTTCAGCGATAATTGAACGTACTGACATTCTAGGATTCATGGAGCCTCCAGGGTCCTGGAATACAATCTGTAAACGGCGTCTAAGTTCCTTACGCTTCATGCTAGAAATATCCATTCCGTCGAATTCGATCGAACCCTCGGTTCTCGGAATAAGACCCATAACCAAGCGGCCAAGAGTTGTTTTTCCGCAACCTGATTCACCTACTACTCCGACAGTCTCCCCCTTTTGGATATCTAAGTCAACTCCATCGACTGCGCGAACATGGGCGGTGACAGGAGAGAACATTCCTGCTTTAATTGGAAACCACTTTTTTGCATTCCGAATTTTAATCAGAGGAGGGAGGTCTTCTGAAGGCTTATTGTTTACAACCTCCTTGGGATCTTCTTCACTCATTGAACATTCACCCCCGATTGAAGGAACCCCTCTGAAGAAAATGCTTCCTGAGCCACAACTAGATTATCAGTTACTTCAGTATGATGACAGGCAGCGAAATGACCGGGTGCGACTTCATGCATTTGTGGAGGTTTAGTTCTACACAAGTCATCCGCAAATGGGCATCTTGGATGGAATCTGCAACCATCGAACTTCTCATTGGGATCGGGAACTTGACCTGGGATAATTGGAAGGTCAACTCTCTCCTCACCGGCTTCTTTGATTCTTGGAATACTATGAAGAAGGCCGATTGTGTAGGGCATTCTTGGAGAGCCCAAAACTTGTTTCAGTGAGCCAGTCTCAACTACTGACCCAGCGTACATGACGGTTACTGCATCACAGGTTTCTGCAATTACACCTAAATCGTGAGTTATCATCATAATTGCAGTTCCTTCTCTATCTCTAAGATCTTTCATTAAGTTGAGGATTTGAGCCTGTATAGTCACATCAAGTGCAGTGGTCGGCTCGTCAGCGATTAGTAACTTAGGCTCACAAGCCATCATCATTGCAATCATAACTCGTTGTCGCATTCCACCAGAAAGTTCATGTGGATACATCTTCACAACTGCTTCAGGATTTGGAATTCTAACGTCTTTGAGTATTCTAACAACTTGCCTTGTGTGAGCGGTATCTAGAGTAAAATAATTTGAAATTTGGATAGGAGGTATCGCCAAAATTGCGACGCTGAAAATAATAGTCATCAATACTCCGAATGGTATCCAAAGAAGAATTGAAATCACCAGCCAAGACACTACGATTAATGCATAATTAGCTCTTGTGAAATCATCAATTATCCTAACATTTCCGAGTAATCCAATGCTGCCAGGCATCTCCTCTGTGCTCGTTGTATCAAGTTTGATTAAATCCCTATCTTCATCATCCCTATCAAAAAACAGAGTCGAAAATACTAGCCAAACAAACGCTGAGGCAATTATCATCGCAGCGTATTTATTTGCTATCAATCCGAGTATCAAAGAAGAGTTATTCGTTTGATGAAAAATAAGAATTAACGTGAAAACTGAGACTAGGGGTAGAACACCTTTCCAATCATTTCTCAAGAAACGGACCAACATTTCGGCCGGGCTGATTATTGATTTACCGAATTTTAAGACTCTGCTGATTTCAGCATGGTCTAATCTATTATGTTGCTTCAGTACTTCCGCGACTTGTTTCTCTACCGTGTATAGAGGATTTAGCGCAGTCATTGGTTCTTGGAAAATCATTGAAATTTTGTTGCCCCTAATTGATCGCATGAATTTCTCGTGACGACTACGCGGAGCGTCTAGGATGCGCGCTGAGATAAAGCAAATGATAAATCCAGTCAGCATTATTGCAGATCCTTGTAAACCTTGTATTGGCTCCAAGAAGGTCCAAAATAAAGAAAGGATCAATCCAATTGTGAAAGCTGAACTAGAATACTTTAGGACGGAAAGGATTTTTTGTGTTTTTTCTGGTGTTTTTTGTATCAATTCGTCTCCTTCGAATTTGATACTGCCCTCATCAACATCACATGTTGCCAAACCAATTGTAACCAAAGATGTAACCGACTTGCCACAACCAGATTCTCCGACGACCCCCATTATTTGTCCTTCTTTCACCGAAAGTGATACTGAATGCAAGGCTTCAACAGGGCCATCAAGAGTATCAAAATGTACTCTAAGGCCATCTATTTCCAACAGCTCTGACATAATATCACCTCCTATTCTTCGGGTCGACTACGTCCCTTAACCCATCACCAAGTAAGTTGAATCCTAATGTTGTGTAGGCGATGGCAAGTCCAGGAAATAATACTAACCAGTAATCTTGAGGGAAATGGGCTCTACCATCTGATACCAATTTCCCCCATTCTGCAGCACCCGGCTCCGCCCCCAACCCAATAAATGAAAGCCCTGATGCCGAAAGTATAGTACCTCCGATATCCAAAGTGAAAGCAACTAGTAATGGCGCCCAAGCATTTGGTAAAATGTGCCTGAACATTATTCGGCCTGAAGGTGCTCCGACGCTTCTCGCGGCCTCGACAAATGTCATCTCTTTGACGTACAATACTTGACCGCGAATCAATCTCGCATAGCCGGGCCATCCAGTAAATACTAGAGCAATTTGAATTTTCCAGAGACGATCAAAATTATCTATAATCACAATCTCATTTTCTCCGTTTCCAGACCATGAAAATAGAGCGATTGATGCTACAAAAATCACAACCGTCCTAAACGAAAGATATCTGTATGGGTTTTTCCAATCAAATACATTTACAGCACGATTGGAAAAACCATCGGTTGAAAAATTTTCAATTAGTCGTTTATCTAAAGTCAACAACCCTGCAATTGTGAAAATTGCAATGAAACTCAGCAATAGTCTCCAAAATCTACTATCACTTAACTCGAAGGCGTCGTACCATACATGGTGTGCTTCAGTAATAATTATGAAAAATGTTGCAGCAATGAACAGGGTTAGTCCAATAATTGGATTTATCTTTGGGAATGATACACCCTCTGAACCTGGCATGAATACCTCAATTATGTTCGATCTAGCGTATAATGCAAGGGCAATAATCGGAATTAAAAATGCCAAAGCAAGGGGAATTGTGAAGTTATCTACGGCTTGCAATGCAGCGACGAAAGCGAGTGCTAAAATTAACCCAGGGACGGCGAAGAAGATATCTGTAATTCTCATTATTACCTCGTCTGTTCTACCTCCAAAGTATCCGCTTATACTTCCTATAACTGTACCAATAATCACTGTCAGGGTCGCAACGGTGAATCCTATCGTAAGGGACACTCTTGAACCATAGAGAATTTTACTGAATAAATCTTGACCTTCGTCATTCGTGCCGAAGATACACACATCATAACCATCTGGCAACCACCAATGATGCATAGCATCGTTCTCGAATGTGTAAATTAGTTTGATTTGAGTCAGAGAATTGTTGTCCATCAACTCATCTGAAATCCAGAAATATGTATTATTTGAAGGCTCAAGAGTGACTAAATCACTTGCAAGGGTAACCCCATAACGGTCTTGCATTTCAATGAATTTCGTGACGACAAGTGTGTCCTGATAGAATGAGTTGTCATCTGCAACTCTAGTCGGACTCAGTGCGCTGGTCCCATTGTCCCCCCAACGCCTGAGAGTTGTGAGGGAGACCTTCTGATAGCGCGTGTCACATTCTTCTGAGAAAGGGGCGGCCTTTCTCGGTTCGTAGTCGATATGCCAGACATCTCTGGTATCCTGCAAATTTCTTCCAGGATGTTCTACAGCGAGATCGTCGGCAAAGATTGATACAACCGAAATGGAAATGACCATTAATAATCCGACAACTGCCAATAATGACCTTCTGTAAATTTTCCATCCACGTTTGAAATCATAACTGGCTTGAGCGGCG
The DNA here is from genome assembly GCA_023268715.1 of Candidatus Thalassarchaeaceae archaeon. GTDB lineage: Archaea > Thermoplasmatota > Poseidoniia > Poseidoniales > Thalassarchaeaceae > MGIIb-O1. Next base: position 159,921 of record JALRLV010000001.1, on the reverse strand, counting down.
CTCTCCCTAATTCGACGAAGGCTTTCAGCCCTTTCCTCAGCGCCATCTTTCCAACTCATTCTAGCCTCACCCTTGGATCAACAACGCCATACAGAATATCTACAATTAAATTCGACATTAGGAAGATAATGGCTGTGATGAGAGTAACTCCCATTAGGACAGAATAATCTAGATTAATTATGGCATCAACTGCGACGTTACCCATTCCGTAGAAAGCGAAAATAGATTCAGTAAGAACAGCACCACCTATCGCTCCACCTATCGAAAAACCAAGAATTGTCAGAATAGGAACTAATGCGTTTCTACAAGCATGAACGATAATTACACGAGATTCGGAAAGCCCCTTCGCTCTGGCAGTCCGAACGTAATCTTCGTTCATTACCTCTAACAAACTTGCGCGCATGTATCTCAACAATGAGCCTGCGCTTGCAATTCCCAGCGTAAAGGAAGGAAGGATTAGGTGAACAAGGGTGTCATCAAATAATTTTGAGTTTGAGGCATAGTCGGGGTGGATGTTTTCTAGTGCTTCATCTGTAACAAACCAGCTGTCAACTAGATGAAATCCAGTACCCCCTGATGGATACCATGAGGGGTAACACGCAATTCCGGAATTTATTGTATCACATAGAGTAGATGTTCTATCTGGATAAGTCAAAGCCGAATCATGCCTTCCATAAATCGGAAAACAGCCGCCTTCAGTTCCAAAAATAGGATCACATATCCCACCTACTTCCGGCCCTGTTCCAAAAACTAGTTGTAACATCATAGCCAACCAGAAAATAGGTAGAGAGACAAATGCTATGGCTAAGAATCGAGATATGTGGTCGAACACCTGGTCTTGCCAAACCGCACTAAGGATACCTAGTGTTATTCCTATAGGGTAAGCCATCAATAGTGCGAAAAGTGCCATTTCTAGCGTTACAGGAGCGGCGTCGCGAACAACTTCTGAAGTAGGTCTGTTGTAGGTTGTAGATTCTCCCCAATCTCCGGCGAGTAAGTTTTCTATGTACAACCTAAATTGTACTATAACAGGTTCATTCAACCCCAATCTTTCTCTTTGCAATTCAAGCATTGTCTTTCCAGTTACAGGATCTACCAAACCACATCTTTCCCCACATAAAATAGCCGCAGGATCAGCCGGAATGATTTGGGCAATTGCGAATGTAAATACCGTGACCCCAACCATTACTGGGATTAGAAGTATGAATCGTCGAATAATGAATTCACTTGTTTTCATGTAAATTCACAACCGGCAATCTCTAGTTTATGGGAAAAATCAGACACTTAGATCAATGAATCCTTCGGTTATTTTCTCAACGCTTCCGCCTGCGATTTTGTGGAATATTTACCCCGCGCCGGGTGGGTTCCCGACGCGGGGGTTTTCGTAAATCAGAAATTAATTCTGGTTTCAATTATCAGCATTCGCCGATGTATGAACCGGAGACCTTCGCCAACTTATCCCAGTTGAAGAAATAGTCTCCTCCAATTGCATCATATGCTGGTGGGCACATGTGGTCGGAACCGACCCCTACGCCAGCATATTGACCCAATAGGGCCATTGTTGGCGAGGTCACCCAAAGATCGTATGCCTGAGCATACAGATCTTCTCGAGCCTCAGAATCTTGTTCTGTCCTTGCATCTAGCAGGATTTGATCAAGTGCGGTGTTGTTGAAGTACCCGTGGTAAGCATCTCCACCGATGTCAGCACTGCCTGCGAATGGTGACCAGTAGTTGTCTGGGTCCAGGTAGTCTGGTCCCCAGCCAATAACCCAAAGGTCCCACTTTCCATAGATGTAGTTGTCAATCACTGTAGCCCAAGGCTGGTCAGCGTTGTCATTAGCGATTCCGATTGATTCTAGCGCAGGGCCCCAAAGCTGTGCTACTGCAATTCTCTGGTCATTACCAGTGTTTGTCAGAATTCTTAGCTCATTTGGCAGTCTGCATTCTGTACCATCTCTGTCTGCTTCAGGAACTACTGTAGGCTCGCCAGTTAGGGTGAGCGAAGCGCAATCATACTGACGGATGAATCCAGCAGCGTCCAGTACAGATTCAGCATATGCAAGATCATAGGTGAATACTTCGTACTGTGTGTCATCATATGGGAATCCAGTAGGGATTGGCCCATAGATTGGCATCAATTCGCCCTTGTATGCTTCAGTGTGGATAGTATCATAATCCAGGGTGTAGCTAAGTGCTTCTCTTACAGCGGACTGACTTAGTACGTTACAGTCGTTTGTTCCATCTCCGTCACAGTCGTGATTGATGACGTAGTCTGCGGTACCATCAGCCATGTCTGCCTTTGGCTTGAAGTTGTATGGTACATTCACAACACTGTATGTCTGGCGGTATGTGCAGCGGAATCCTTCCTTACCTTCTGCGTTAGGTAGATCTTCCATGTTATTGCAGAATTCGGTCTTCTGAGCAGACGGGATGTATGCTCGGTCAACTTCGCCGTCTTGTAGAGCAAGTACACGGGTCTGGGTTTCTTCGACCAGGTCAACAACAACTCTGTTCAGGTTGAAGTCTGCATGTTCCCAATACATCCAGTTAGGCTCCATAACCAAGCGAGTTCCGCGAGCCCACTGTGCTACCATGTAAGCGTTGGTTCCAGCACCTACTTTCGCCTCGTCCATGAATTCGTGACAGAAGTCATCGGAAGTTACTGTGCCATTTTCGTCAGTCTCGATTACTCTGTTGTCCTCACAAAGCTGTGAGTTGATAACTGAACCAACTGTGTAGGCTATTGTCGCTACGAAAGCAGCAGATGGATCGTAGATTTCAACGGAGAAACTGTAGTCATCGATGACGTTCAGTCTTTCGCCACCCCAATCATCGTGGTTGCCATCTGCATCGTTACAGTCGAATGACTGAGTTAGAATCCAGTTGACTCCAGAGGATGGAGCACCCATTCCAATAACACGGCACCATGAGTACACTGCGTCAGTGGAGGTCATGTGATCTCCATTGCTGAAGTAAACATCGTCACGTAGAGTAAAGGTGTAGGTTAGACCGTCTTCACTAACAGAGTGTCCGGTAGCCAATCGTGGTACGATAATCGAACCACCATCACCGTCTCCCTCGTATCGGTATAGGGTGTCGTATACGTTGGAAATAACGTCACCAGATGCTGAATCGTAAGCATCTGCTGGATCGTGAGTATCTGCCTCACCAATCGTCATTTGTGTCATTTCACACGGGTTGTTCGTACCCAAGTCACGGCACTTTCGTGATACAGATAGGTTGTACCATGCATCAGAGAATGCCATTTCTCCACTGGCGTATGCGGCCATAATGTCTCCCTGCGCCATACCATAATCGCAAGAGCCGTCGTCTGCTTCAGCTGCGGAATTGTAGTTATTCGCAGCCTCGTCCATACAGCCCATTACAGTTTCAGGCATGGTACAGGATCCATCATCACGGGTCGCAGCCGAGTTGTAGTTTGTTGCAGCAGGGTTAGTGCAACCATCTACAGGCTCGAAGCCCGGATCATATTCACAAGATCCATCGTCCTTTGTGGCTTCGGCGTTGTAGTTATTGGCGTCTGCATAAGTGCAACCCAATACTTCTACGACGTCGTCACCATCATCATCATCTCCGCCGAGACACCCGGCAAGAGCTGATGCAATCATCAGCGTACACATCAATAAGGCTCTCATTTTAGAGTCCATCTTCGCGAGCGAGTCTTTGGTTCATATATAGAATATCCCTTTATTGCTCATCGAATTCGGGTTTTGACTACTCGGTGTTGAATATAACACCGACTGTTTGATAATTTACCTGTGTAGAATTATTAATCGAAATCCAGAATTTATTCTAAAAAACAATTCCTAAAGGAGGAAATCAGGAGCAAAAGTGGTGGACGTGCCGAGATTTGAACTCGGGGCCTCTTCCATGCCAAGGAAGCGCGCTTCCAAGCTGCGCCACACGCCCATTGAGATTACGACTTGCGACGGCCATTTAAGGAGAACTGAGCCGGCAATGGCATGAGTGAGGGGCCTGTCTCGTCCGGTCCAAAGGGAGCCCCAGATTTACCAGAGGGTATCATGGATGAGTTATCATCTAGATTATCTCGTGATGATGCACCTTTTCTTCGACATCTACCAAAGCAACTTTCCTTGCGATGGGCTGATGCTTCGGATAATCGCTTAGGTTACACTAGGTTTGAATTTGACCACCATGAACTGTTTCGCAGACGTAGACTGAGAGGGTCACCGGGTCCGATTACGATTGCCCTACATCCAAGATTGAGAGATGATGAGAAATTATACTTACACACACTAGTTCATGAATTACTCCATGCTGCAGGGTTAGTCGACCATGGAAATCGTCATAGTGAACTAGTCAATGAAATAGCACCGGCTCCAAAGTTATCTGAATCTCCTGTTTTGAGAAGCATGCGTGAAGAAGTTCTGGCGGAACTTCCTGAACAGTCGTGGATTTGTGGAGAATGTGGCCATACATGGCAGAGAAGAAGAGTCTCTTTACCTCAGAGATGTCCAAAATGCGCTCGTCCATTTAGTAGTCGATAATCTGTTTTATCAGAGGTCATTCCGGCAAAATCACCATGAACTCCTAGCCGGTAAGATGAGCCAATGGAATTCCCTCCAACAGCAGATGATATCTATAATTTGGTTGACGATTTTATCGCTGAGTCTTTTCCAACAATGATGGCGATTATTGCTATCGCGGCCTACTCTGGGTTCGTCTTCATGTTCTACAGGCTTCTAGCTAAAAGAGATATTCTGAATCTAGACTTAAGCAAATATGACCAAACAATGGGCGGGAAGATTCGTGCTTTCTTTAGGACCGCTGTTTGGTTAATCCAATACGCTCTGGCGATACCTATTCTCATCGGCTTCTGGACCGTTGTTATGGCAGTGATTCTAACCCTCCTAGCTGATGGAGATGATCATGCAAGGAATGCGTTGCTTGCCACAGCGGTTGTAGGATCGGTGCGAATACTGTCTTATTGGACTGAAGATTTGTCTCGGGATGTTGCAAAGATGTTGCCATTTGCGGTTCTTGGTGTATTCTTAGTCAGTTCAATTTCCGTAGAGTTCAGTGAATTCGAAGAATTGATCGAAAATCGAAATGAATTGGCTAGGTCTTACTTGAATAGCCTCATCTTATTATCGATCTTAGAGACTGTTTTGCGAATATTTCATGGCCTGAAGGAGTTAATCATTAGTCAACGTAGAGTGAATAAGAAATTGAAGAAAATGGCCAAGGAAACGGGTCGCTCAAAGTCTGATATTCGTGAAGATATGCTAGATGATGGAATACTCAATAAAAGCACTGGCGAAGATGTCAACGAGTAGGGTTAATTTTCCTATTTGAGCAGGATCTTACTCTAGATGACAAGGTGCAGGTTTCACAAAGGGGAAGTGCCGCGCATGGCATGGGTGCGTGGTGTAGTCTGGATATCATGCTGGCCTTCTAAGCCGGTGACCCGGGTTCGAATCCTGGCGCGCCCACCACCATTCTCTGCCGAATAATCCCGTAGGGATTTACCGTTTACATCAAATACACCCAGCAGGTCGGCCCGACGCATGAAGCGAGGTTCCCGTGCGTGGAAGAAGGCTGGGAAGCAGCGCTGGAAGTGGCGAAAGAAGAAGCTACGAAGGCGAAAGGCGGCTCGTAAGCAGGCTCGCCAATGATACTATTTTGTTTCATTTTCACAATGGGCATTACCCAGCGGTAAAGTCATAGACTCTGAATTCTGCCATACTTGGCTATGTTTACGAATACTAGAATAGCTTGGAGCCCTACCCGTGGAAGACTTCTCGATTATTGTTCGAGAAGATACGTGCTAGAGCACGTAATTGCAACAAACAATGAGTTTGTAAAGAGGAAATCTCGAAAAAAAAGGATTGTTGATCATGCACGATGTGGTCTACGAGAAGCGATAATTCATCGATTGGAAGAAAATGAAACATCAATAAATGAGTTGCGAACAATAATCCATCGAAATTTAATTCGCGCTATAGTTGCTGGTGAGGTATTAGAAGATGAACCGAATAGAAGAATAAACCAATCCGTCGAAATGATGATGCACAGAATCAGTTTATTCTACTCAGCACCTCTGATTGGATTCAATAGAAAATCTATGAATGAAATCATGATAGTAGATCGACTTCAACCTCTTTTGTTGGATGGTGCGCGGCAATATGGCGCTCCAGATTTAGTCGTTCGGAATGGTAGCAGAATATGCTTGATTCGCTTAGCAATGGAAATGGGCTCTAGGGCACCGAATAGAGCCTCTGAACTAGAATTAGGTTCGATGCTATTGTGGGCTGAAAGAAATCCTATGATTGAACATGATATTGATGATATCGATGTTGTGAGGATAGGTTGGTTAGGTACAAGATGGGTGAAATGGATGAAACCTGCAAACCCAGATTGGGCACAGCAATCCCGTTCGATGATTTCGATGGATATTGAACAAATGGCCAGATTGATGATTTATGATGGAGATTTAGAGAGATTACCTCGGTCAAAGAGTGCTTGGAGGTGTTTGAATTGCTCATTCAATGATGAATGCCCCGGAGTCGAACTCAAAGAGAAGAAACAAGGTCCGCAATTACTGATGCCGGATCCTCTGCCTTCGTGACTCCACTAGCAAGAAGAACTCCGGTTGTCCCGAGTTCAATCGCCGCTGCAACATCAGCACCATTCTTTACTCCGGCGCCACATAGGATTCCAACCTGCTGTGAAATTTCCTTTACTGCTGCGGCTGTTCCACTTACTATTGTAGGATCTGCGGTTGTAACTGAAATGCCTCCGCCGATCAATTCCGGAGGTTCGACCGCGACAAAATCCGGGCCTAATGCAGTCAATGCACGGGCCTCTTCGATGTCTGCTGCACAGGCGCATACAGTGAATCCTTCCGGGACTTGGTCGAGTAACATGGCTACATGCTCGATTTCCACTTTGTGCTCTGCGTGATTGATTAGTGTTCCAGTAGCGCCTCTTTCAACTGCGGTTGCAGGATGTAACCAACCAGTAAATGAACCGAATCCGACTGGGTCTAGATGTTGGCACCAGACCTCTAAATTAGGTGCTGCAGCAACTACAGAGCTAAGGTCGAAAGCGGATACTGCGACAACCATACGAGCACTTGTCTCTACGCTTGAAATTGCTCTAGCTAAAGCCTCCGCACTAGCGCCATGTGCAGTCTCGTATGTCTTCAGATTGACCACGACGATTGGTTGAGTCACGTATCGGCGAGATGAATACACTCTTTGACGCTGACGGATTAGATTCGACTCAAATAGCCGAACCATGACCAATTACTGCATCACTCAACTCGGTTCCGGCTGAAATGCTAGCCTCCTCGCCTACTATACATCTAGCCAATCGCACTCCTGAGCCAATTTTAGCACCATCCATTACGACAGAATCCATAATTTTCACATCTTCACCTAATTTGGTTCCTATTCCAATTGATGAGCCAGTAACTCCTGTTTTGCAGACAGCATCAGAAAACCAAGATTCGCAGCATGAGGACCCGCTATCAAAACGGCTTGAGTTGATACAAACCTGAGTTGCATCGATGAATGAAGAAGGAGTTCCAGCATCTACAAAGTAACCCTCAAATGTAAGCCCGGCCATATCTCCCGATTTTGCAATATCAGGGAATATCTCTCTTTCCATCGAGTGTTTATGAACACCCATGTCATCAAGCACTTCACGCTCGATTAGATAGCAACCTGCGTTGATTAAATTGGAAAACTCAGTCCCAGGTGCCGGTTTTTCCTGAAAGCGACGAATCATTCCAAAATCATCCAAATCACAAACTCCGAAACGGCTAGGATCTTCAACTTGCCAAAGTGAAAGTGTCGCTTTTGCCTGAGTTTGCTCGTGGTGCTGAGTTAACGCTACTACGTCCACGCTTGAAACTAAATCTCCATTCAAAATCAAAACAGGGCCTTCTCCGGTTAAATGCTCACGTGCAAGTGCGATAGCACCACCTGTGCCGAGTGCTTCTTCTTCTACAGACAATACAATATCATATGGAAGATTAGTGTTCTCGGCCCAGTTACGCATTTCCTCTATCCCATAACCTGCCGCCACTACCACTCTATCGACCATCTCCTCGGGTACGACCTCAACGACTCTCTCCAGCAGAGTTTTGTCGAGAATTCTCAGTAGCGGCTTGACTCTACCTTCTGTCAAAGGCCTGAGTCGGGTGCCAAATCCGCCCGCCAGAACCACTACGTCCATGGTTGGGCGGGCGCAATTACCACTTTCAGCACTTCGTGTCCCCGACGCCGCGTGCATACTCGTTAGGCGCATCGTTGAAAGACGGTTGTTGAGTCGCCGGAGCGTCGACATGAACATTCACGAGTATCAAGGGAAGGAATTGTTTCGTTATGCAGGAGTAAAGGTACAGGAAGGAGTGCATTGTAAAACCGTTGAAGATGCACTTGCGGCTTACGATTCCCTTGGCTCAAAAGTTGTTGCTGTTAAGAGCCAGATCCATGCGGGTGGGCGAGGGAAAGGAAACCTGTATTGTCCTAATTCTGGAGACCTTCTAATGGAGGGTGGCGTCAAGATTGCATTCTCCCGAGATGAGGTTGAAACCTATTCAGAAAATATCCTCGGCCACATACTTGTAACGAAGCAAACAGGCCCCACAGGAAAATTAGTCAGTAATATCTACGTCGAGGCTGGGTGCGAAATTGCGCATGAATACTATCTCGCCTTGTTGGTAGATAGAGAAGCAAAACAGGTACTAATCATGGCCTCGACTGAAGGTGGAATGGATATTGAAGAAGTTGCCGAAGAGACTCCTGAAGCTATTCACAAAATTTGGGTGAATCCATCAACTGGTTTACTAGACTCGCAAAAGGAAGACCTCGGCATTTCCCTCGAACTCGATGGTGCAGCATTAGAGGACTTTGTAGGCATGATTGGAAGTCTTTACGATCTATTCGTGTCGAACGATTGTTCAATGGTAGAAATCAATCCATTGGTTCGAACAAAATCTGACGAAATAGTGGCTCTTGACGCAAAGGTTGGATTTGATGAAAACGCCGCATTCAGACACAAAGAATGGGAAGATTTGAGAGATTATTCGGAGGAAGAACCTACTGAAACTCGAGCTAACGAAGCCGGCCTCTCCTACGTCAAACTTGATGGAGACATTGGTTGCTTAGTCAATGGAGCAGGACTAGCGATGGCAACTATGGATGTAATCAAACTCTATGGCGGCGAACCCGCCAATTTCCTTGATATTGGAGGGGGGGCGAATGAAGCCAAGGTTCAGGAAGCCTTCGAGATTATCCTCGAAGACCCCAACGTCAAGGGGATATTAGTCAATATCTTTGGAGGAATCCAACGATGCGATATTGTTGCAAAAGCTGTACTTGCAGCCTCTGAAAAGATGGGATTACAAGTGCCACTGGTAATCCGTTTATCTGGAACGATGTTCGAAGAGGGACGAGCAATAATCGATGCCTCGGACCTTGATTGTACATCTGTGGAAACATTGGCTGAAGGTGCTGAAGCAATTGTTGGACTAATAGGAGGTGGTCAGTGATGGCGATTTGGGTTCAAGAAGATTCGAAATTACTAATCCAAGGAATTACCGGTTCACAAGGCAGGTTCCATGGAGAAAAGATGGTTGAATATGGTACCAATTTGGTCGGAGGTGTAACTCCTGGAAAGGGTGGCCAAAGTATAGAATTGGCAGGTAATGAATTCCCGGTATTCAACACCATGATGGAAGCCATCAACCAAACTGATGCGGATGCTTCAGTGATCTATGTCCCACCACCATTTGCTGCTGCGGCAATCATGGAAGCGGCCGATGCGTTCCACCAAATCAAAGGAGAGGGAGTCATTGTATGTATCACCGAAGGAATACCAACTCTGGATATGGTAAAGGCAGTCGCTTACGTAAAAGAAAGAGAAGGAATCAGACTCATTGGGCCAAACTGTCCTGGGATAATTACACCCGGAGATAATGGCGGTTGTAAAATCGGAATCATGCCTGGCCATATCCACGCCAAGGGTAGGATTGGAGTAGTATCGAAATCAGGAACATTGACCTATGAAGCAGTAGCACAGACCATGAGTATTGGAGAAGGACAGTCCACCTGCATTGGAATAGGAGGAGATCCAGTAAATGGAACCGGATTCATTGATTGTTTGTCGGCCTTCGAAGCCGACCCTCAAACCGTTGCAGTAGTAATGATTGGTGAAATCGGAGGCACTGCTGAGGAAGATGCTTCTGAATGGGCAGCCGCGAACATGAGTAAACCAATTGTCGGCTTCGTTGCTGGTTCTACCGCTCCACCCGGAAAAAGGATGGGGCATGCAGGTGCAATCATCTCTGGTGGAAAGGGAACAGCCGCGGAGAAATTCGCTGCATTTGAGGCCGCAGGCATTCACATTGCACGAGACCCTTCTGAAATTGGTGCAGTGTTGAAGGTGGCTCTGGAAGAATCCAGTCTTCTGTGAAGACCGATGGTTTTGGCTTAGTATTCACGGTCAGACTTAATCCAAATAATGCGACGAGGCATTCGTGAGTTCGCAATCGCGAGTGGTTGTAATTGGTGGAGGAATAGCCGGTTGTTCCTGTGCACTCGCTCTTGCAGGAAGAGGTGTCGGTGTTACCCTGCTAGAGGCATCGCCAAGATTAGGTGGCCGTTATTGTAGTGTAGATATTGGGGGAATAGAACGACAAATTGACGGGACTCAAAATGTATTTTTCAGAAATTTTGAACGCTTTTTGCAATTACTCGCGACATGTGAGGCGAAAGGTTCGGTAAAGTTGCAAACCTCCACTTTGCTTGCATTCCTCGAAGTTGAGCAAAGAAGAATATCGAAAATTCAATCGGGAACCCTTCCTCCTCCGAATCATCTATCGACGTCCTTTGTTAATGCTAATTTCCTAGGACTAGGTGATAAATTCTCAATGCAAAAGGCTGTCCAAGCTCTGAAAAATATAGATGAAGAGCAAAGACGCGAACTCGACGAATTAAGTTTCCTCGAATGGTTAGAAAATAATGGACAGACTAAACGAGCAATCTCACGTTTTTGGAATCCAATAAGTAAATTGGCATTGAATTTAGATTGCTCTCAAGCTAGTGCAGCATCTGCAATATTCGTGTTCAAGAAAGCCCTTATCGGTAATGCCGATGCATTAGATTTTGGTTGCTTTACGAACGACTTCACAAATGCAGTATCCTCTAGTTTACGAAGGACACTATCTGCTTCTGGAGTGGATGTACTTCTTTCGTCGCCTGTTACTAGCCTTTTTCGTGAAGAAGGCGTAGTCACGGGAGTCAATACAAAAGAGGGAGTTCATGCAGCAGACAGAGTGGTAATTTGCACTCCAATATCGGACACTGCAAGGCTCCTTACCGGTTCTTCTGCTAGCATGAAATCTCATGAAGTCGCAGAAAATCTTGCAAAATTAGGCAACACATCTCAAATTGGAATTCATGCGTTCCATGAAGGTCCTATTTTACCAGAAGGAATCCCTTTTGTCAGTTGTTGTGATGAACCTCTGATACAGATGTTATTCGATCGCTCTGGCGAACTTGATGATGGAAATAGAGACGGTCTTCCCGGTCACTGGATTTGCAGCCCTGTTTCCCATGCAGACGATTATCTGCATTGGGATGATGAATTCATTCAGACGGAATATGAGAGAGTAATTGATACTGCATTTCCTAATTCTCCTGCTTTGATAGAATTCCATGTAGTAAGGAAGAATCGGTCCTCCACATCCATGATTACAGGTTCACAACGTCTCCGTCCAAGTCCTCTTGATGTTGGCCAAGGAGTAATTTTGGGTGGAGACTGGATCGATATCGATTGGCCCTCAAGTCTAGAGGCTTCCACGAGAGCTGGGCTAGTAGCGGCTGCAACATACCTTAGAGAACTTGGAGTTAGAGATTTTGCTGAATGGAATCACGGAGAAAAATGGCCGGATTGGCCAAATTCAGACAACAAAGAAGACGTAGATTGGAGAATATGGCAATAAAGTAAGCAACGAAGCAATCAACACATAAGCGATTCTGGGCGAGGTGATAATAAGATGGCTGAGATTATTGATGAGCACATCGATGGTTTGCTCAAGGCGACTTCTCGCTCGTTTCATTTGACCCTAACAAGCCTACCTAATAGTGTCAGGGATCAAGTAGGACTACTGTATCTCTTAGCCCGCTTAGCAGACACAATTGCAGATTCAAAAACCGAAGATGTTGAAGCCTTGATAGAAGCTCTCGATGGATATCAAAATCACTTGCTAAATGACGAAAAAATAGATTTATCCAATATTGCCCTGCTACAAGAGGATGCAGATGAAAAAAGACTTCTTGAAAACCTAGAATCTGTAGTAAGTGCATATCGAAAAATGGACATTAAAGATTCTCGATTAATGCAACATTGTCTCGATGTGATTATCTCCGGACAACGACTTGATTTGGTTCGTTTTGGCGCCCTTGGATCAGAACTAACCTGCTTGGAAAACGATGCCCAATTGGATGATTATGCATACAAGGTTGCTGGAAGTGTTGGTGAATTTTGGACCGCGATCACCCTGCAAAATGAATTATCCGGAGATATCAAGGACACCCAAACTTTCGATACACTAGGTATTCGCTTTGGTAAAGCGCTACAAATGACGAATATTCTAAGAGATATTCCTGCTGATTTAGCGTTAGGACGATGTTATATTCCAAGTGATAGATTGCTCGAAATTGGACTTAATCATCAAGATTTAAACAACCCTGATTCAATCGATAAATTCAGACCTCTATACGATTCCTATCTTGACTTAACCTGTGATCATTATGATTCAGCAATAAATTACATTCGAATGATTCCAAGAAAGTATCGTAGTCTTCGCATGGCTTGTTTGCTTCCTGTTGTTATTGGCTTAGAGACCATCGCACTACTTCGAAATGGCAACGTCCTAAATGCCGCTGATAGAATTAAGGTAAAAAGAGCAAAAATCCGTAAGATAGCATTATCTTGCGTTATTTCTACTAGGTCCAAGGCAATTGAGAATAGAATCCTTAGCAAGGCTTCCAATCAAGCGAAAAACGGAATCTGAAAACTTCACAGGTCGCTGAAGCGGCCCGCATGCGCGCGAGGGTGAGGTTCAAGAGCGAATGATGAGGGCTTACGTTCGGCGCTACCATGTCTCAAGGCACGAGCAACGATTCCGTAGGCGATTTACGGTACGATGCTAAGCGTAGCATTTCAATCGTCGAGGCCGATATAGAAAACCCAGGGATTGAGGGCGTAAGATCAACAGTAAGCATAACCCGAGAAGCGGCTCGAGCAATTTCGATTACAGCGCTGGAAACAATCCGAGAAGGTGCTCGATTCATGGGTGTTCTTGGGGCCCGAGGGGAATTACTGAATCCATTCGGGCACATTGATGCTGCCATTTGGTCCGAATCAGACGTTCCAAAATACATGATTGAAACTGCTTACGAATACTGTGAAGAATTAACGCGTATAGAGGCTGGTAACTTCTATCACTCGTTTAAATACCTGCCAAATGAGGCACGGCAAGCCATTTGCGCATACTATGCATTCTGTCGAAGGGCAGACGATATAGCAGATGGAGACTATGTCGATTCATTCCCAGGAGGTTCCTCCGACAACCCAGAGTCAGTGGAATATAGGGCACATATCGAGAGATTATCGGGAAGTAGCCCCGTAGTTGCCAGAGACCACTACGATGACAGAATGTCACAATTATTTTACTACAGAAAGAAATTATCCAGTGCTTACGGTCAGGTCACCTCAACGGATCCAATTTTTATTGCACTGAAAGATACCATTCGCCGTTACAATATACCACGTCAATTACTCGACGATATGATTAGTGGAATGGAAGACGACTTCCATCGCAATCGCTACGAGACTTTCGAGGACCTCTATTCGTATTGTTACCGAGTAGCATCTACAGTAGGTTTAGTTTGTATCGAAATTTACGGATATTCAGAATTGGAAGCTAGGGAATTTTCTGAAGCCTGGGGAATTTTCATGCAATTAACAAATATTATTCGAGATGTTGCAGAAGATGCAGAACGAGACCGAATTTACCTACCAATGGAAGATTTGCGTAGATATGGTATCAGTGAATCGGATGTAAAGAGTGGTGCAGAATTGCTTAATCACCCAGGTTGGAAGCCATTCGTTCAAGAATACATAGAAAGGGCTGAAACTTACCGAGATAAGGCATTCAAACTACTTCCGTTATTAGATAGACAGTCTCGATATTCTCCAGCAGCCATGATGGCGTTTTACGAATCCATCTTGAAGAAAATCGACAAGAAGGATGGTGATGTGTTCACAGAACGAGTGCAATTATCAAAGGCCGAGAAAATCTCTCTGGCCGCATACGTATACGGTAGATACCGTTTCCTTGCTCTCTGAACAAGAAGTGGCTTTGAAAGGCTAAGATAAAAGGGAAGATTATCGAGCATAGCAATTCGGAGAGATATTCATGCGGGTGGCAGTGTTACTTGAGGACCGTTGCCAGCCAAAGAAATGTAATGCAGAATGTTGGGCTTTTTGCCCGCCGGTTCGTAATGGAATCGAATGTATCGTTCTAGACGATTCAAGCGGTAAACCATTAGTTTCCGAACCTCTTTGTATCGGCTGTGGAATTTGTGTAAACAAGTGTCCCTTTGATGCTTTAATCATCACGAATCTACCTGAAGAATTAGATGGTGAAATGACCCATCGATATGGTGAGAATGGATTCCGATTGTTCCGTTTACCTGCTCCTCGTGAGGAGCAGGTAGTCGGTATCCTAGGGCCGAATGGAATGGGTAAATCTACTGCGATAAATTTGCTATCTGGTTCTCTTCGTCCGAATCTTGGCGATTGGACTATTGATTCTCGAGATTGGCATGAAATAATCGAATCATTCCCAAGAGGAGAATTAAGAGACTATCTAAGCATGGTTGCCGAAGAAGGGGTAAAGATTGCAGTTAAGCCTCAGTACATCGATAAGTTACCGAAAATTTTCGATGGAAAGGCTATGGAATTACTTGCGAGAGTTGACGATAGAGGAGAACTAGATCATTATGCAGAGTTGTTAGCAATCGACCATATTCTAGATAGGACTCTAGGCCAATTATCTGGTGGAGAATTACAGAGAGTTGCTATGGCAGCTACATTACTCAAGGAGGCTGATGTTTACTTCTTCGATGAACCCTCGTCTTACCTAGATATTCACGAAAGAATGAGAGTGGTTAGAATAATTCAGGACATGGTTGAGCGTGGAAAGAGAATTCTCGTTGTCGAGCACGACCTAGCTATTCTAGACGTGCTTTGTGACCTTCTACACGTAGTGTATGGAGAAAGAGCCGCGTTTGGTATCTTTACCCCAGCAAGGTCGACTAGAACCGCAATCAATGCCTATCTTGACGGCTTTCTTCCTGAAGAAAATGTTAGAATTCGAGACAAACCTATCCAATTCTTACGTGGCAGAGTGAGGGGTGAAGAAGTAGGTCAGACAATTCTGTCTTGGGGTGATATGGAGAAGACTCTGGGTGACTTCAAACTGAAAACTGGTGAAGGTCAAGTTCGCAGCGCTGAGGTAGTAGGTGTTGTTGGTCCCAATGCAACAGGAAAGACAACAATGGTCAGAATGATTGCTGGTGAAATAGAACCAGATCAAGGATGGTGCACAATGGATGCTGAGATATCTTACAAACCGCAACACGTCAGTACAGATTTTGAGGGAACAGTACAAGATTGGCTAGATACTGAACTAGGTGGAAAATGGAGAAGTGGTGAATTCAATACCCAAGTTATTCGCCCATTACAGGTCGACCAATTACTAGAATTGAGGGCAAAAAAGCTCTCTGGCGGAGAATTACAAGCAGTTAGTATTGCTATTTGCTTGGGGAAGGAAGCAGACCTATACTTGCTCGATGAACCAAGTGCCCATCTAGATGCGAACGCTAGAATGGAAGCAGCAAAGGCGATTCGAAGAACAATGGAAAGCAATGAGAAAGCCGCAATGGTAATTGACCACGATATCTATTTCATCGACATCGTTTCTGATTCCTTGTTAGTTTTCGATGGAAAGGGTGGCTCGTATGGTAACGCACAGGGTCCGATGTCTTTGAGAAAAGGAATGAATAGCTTCCTCAGTGATGTCGATGTAACCTTCAGGAGAGACCATGAGTCTTTCAGACCAAGGATAAACAAGCCAGGGAGTAGAAAGGACCGAGAGCAGAAAGTCAGCGGTGAATATTTCTACCTTGAATGAAGATTGTCGCATCATTGACAACCATTGGATTCTTGAACGTCGCTGTGAACCGAGTGGCCATGCCAGATGAGGAGTCGGAGGCTGAGGAACAGTCGGAAGAACCTGAGGATGAGACGGCTGCACTTGAAGCGAAGATCGAAGAACTCCAGAACGAATTGCAATACGCTAAGGCCGAGACCGCAAATGCTCGCCAAAGGGGGCAGAGAGATCGGACTGAAGCAATAAAATTCGGGGCCGCCGGTTTGGCATCTAGAATTATTCCTGCAATAGATGCTTTGGAGAAGGCATTAACCAATCAAAATGGTGAAAATCAGGCTATTTCAGATGGTGTAGAGATGACTCTTAACTCTCTCAAAAATGCTCTTGAATCTGAAGGCATTACTATTCTGAAGACCACCGGCCAGATATTTGACCCTACTCAAATGGAGGCAATTGCGACTGTTCCTGTAAAAGAAGGACAGGAATCGGGTCTTGTTTTGGAAGAACTAGAATCTGGTTATTTGTTACATGATAGAGTACTAAGACCTGCAAAAGTGATTGTTACCAGCGAATAGGTAAATCGTAAATCACTAGGTGTGCTTAATCACACTAATTTATATCGGCAATGCTTTTGGAATTAAAGCGTGAATCTTAGAATGGAAAAAATCAGCATTGGATTAATCGTAATTTCATTGCTGTTATCTGGATGCACAGCAGAGTCTGAACCTAAGCCGGTAGAAGGTTGTATGGATGAGTTAGCAACTAATTTCGACATCAATGCAGACGTTGAAGATGACTCTTGTGAATATGCCGACTCAGATGGAGATGGAATTTTCGATATCAATGAAATTGTAGGATGTACAGACTCTTTAGCAGATAATTATGATGAAAACGCCACGGATGAGGATGGGTCTTGTTTGATACCTTGGGAATCTCAATATGGAGTCAATTGGGTAGAAAGACCGGGTGGCGAAGATTGTGAATGTTCAGATGGTTCGGAATGGACATTCTGGACCAGAGATGCCGACCCGGAGAAGGTGATTCTTTACTTCCAAGGCGGAGGTGCTTGCTGGGAAGACCACAGTTGCAAAAATCCCGGTGGCACATACAAGACTAATGTGCATGACGATGACCCGAACATCGCTTCCATATTCCATTCCAATGATTATGGTATTGGTAATTTCAGAAACTCTGCAAACCCTATAGCGGATTGGTCTTGGATTTATGTACCATATTGCACTGGAGATGTCCACCTAGGGTATAGTCAGGGGATCTACTCCGATAACAATGTCAGCCACCATGGTCACGCAAATGCCCAATTTGCTTATTCTCACATGTTGGAAAACTATCCAAATGCGGAAACTATCCTAGTAACTGGTTCTAGTGCTGGTTCAATCCCTGCATCATTTTATGGGGCACAAACTTCAATCGATTATCCGAATGCTAAGATTATGGTATTCAACGATGGCAGTGGTGGATTATACACCAATGACACCTATGATTTCTATGAAATTTGGAATTTACAGGAGACTGTTTTAGACTTCCCAATGTCCTCAAATCTAAATTTCAATCAAATGGACTCCGGCGACCTAGCAATCGCCAGTCATGATGTCAACAATGACATCAGATTTGCTAGATTCTCAGATTCAAACGATGAGACAATGCGAATGTTTAGCGCTTTACTTGGTAATGATATGAGCATTCCATACAAGGACAAAATAATGTATTCGATGAATAAGACCTCTGAATATGGAGTCGATCAATATCTATACATGGCCCCAGGAAACGGTCACACTATTTTGTTAGATAGTCGATTTTACTCCCTAGAGGTAAATGGAGTAATTTTTGCTGATTGGTTCACATCATGGATAAATGAAGAACCAATCGAAAATGTGCTTTGCCAGGATTGTTAATTCTAATCAACCAACTGGCTCGCCACCTTCCCCCATGAAGGCTAGTCGATGCAAACCATTGGTTTCGATAAGATGGTCTAGAACCGGCATGGGAATTAATGTCCCAAGGACTTCTCGAATTGCATCTTGATCGCCGATAGTGCTGAGCATTCTCGCCGTTTCCCTGACTCTCCATCCCTCGAAGCGGTCGCGCTGTTCTAATGGAAGTAGTATCACATCCCATCCAGATGCTGTATACAACTCTGCAGTCCCCATGTCAGTAGTCACCAATACACCCGCTTGACCGTGATATTGGCTAGCATGAGTAACCCAATTTGGTGGGTCTTCAATGTCTGGAATTGAACAAATCTGAAAATTTACAATATGGGCTGATTTACTCCAAGTTTCAATCATCTGACTTCTTTCTTCATGCGTCCAAGGGTTTTGCAAATTTTGAGGTCGATTAGAAGAACCGATAGCTATGATTAGAGCTGCATTTGGGTTGTTTTCATTTCTCCACTTCGATGCTGATTCTAGCATATACTCATGACCGAGATGAAATGGCTGAAATCTACCTAGTACAACAACCCCTGAATCGGGCGCTATTGGAGGAGGATTAGGTTTCATAGGCAAATCTGTCATGTTAGAGCCTCCAGCAATCTTTCCCCATTTAATATCCATTCTTCTGGTTCCAAATATTCTCGTCCGATTAACAAATTCAGACTTCCTTCTTGAGACAACTCAATGAAATCGAATAGGCTCTCTGTCAACGACTTGTGAGATTCCATTGTGGGTAGAATACGGGGGTCTTCGTCAGGGTTCAATGTGTCTCCAAGTTGTTCTCTCCTTTGCATCCAATCTAAGATTACTGACTCGGAGTATGATTGCCTATCTTTGGTAGATAACTCAGTGGTTAGTCTGGTCCAAATATCTGCATTTAGGAATTCGTCTGCGTCATCAAAACTCTCCCCGAGAATTGGTTCAACGTAGAGGAATAATCTACCATCCCAGCATCGCCATTCAGCAACACTGGACCAATCGCAAAGAATCAAAGATGCTGCTGCGTCTAGTTGGCCGTTAGATTTGTCCGCCCATTCCAAAAAATCACCTTCGATGTCAACCGAAAAACTCCGGTGAAAGCGAGGATCTCCCGCTGGCCTCTCATCACCAAGCCGTCCGCTCTCAAATGCCAGTACTAGTTGCTCTATACTCATTGAGTGTAATCGCTTTAGAGCATTGGAGTCAATTAATCGAAGAATCACATCAACCATTCGCTCCCCTCAACCATCCCTGTGCGTCGCCCATCATCAATCCTCGCATCACACCATTTACTGCTAATCTTTACATCGAATTGAAGAACTCAGCGCTAGCGCATAGAAACGCCCACTACGAGGGTAGGAGTGTTCGTCTTGGCAACTATTGATGAGCAAATCAAGTCCCTCGAGGAAGAGATTTCCAAAACAAAATACAACAAAGCCACCCAGGGACATATTGGGAAATTGAAGGCAAAGATTGCCGCCCTTAGGGAAAGAAAAGAGAAGGCACAGGCTCATGCAAAATCAAGTGGCGGAGGGCCTGGATTCGAAGTCAAGAAATCGGGAGATGCTTCGGTTGCTTTGGTTGGTTTTCCAAGTGTCGGAAAATCAAGTCTGATATCTCAGTTAACCGATGTTGAATCTGAGACTGGGAATTTTGCATTCACAACGCTAACTTGCATACCAGGAGTACTTCATCACAGAGGTGCTACTATCCAAATTCTTGACCTTCCAGGTTTAATTAAAGGAGCAGCGGAAGGAAAAGGAAGAGGTAGAGAAATTCTCAACGTAATCCGAAGTTGCGACATGGTCCTGTATGTTGTTGACCCATTCCAAGATTCTCATTTCGATATTTTAGATATGGAATTATGGAAATCAGGAATGAGGCTGAATGAAGCTAAGCCCCAAGTTTTCATCACCAGAACAGACCGAGGAGGTATCGTAGTAAGATCAACACTGGAACAAACTAACCTTTCTGATGAAGAAATTCAATCGATTATTCGAAGCTTTGGAATGGTATCAGCAAATGTAACACTTCGAACTGACGTCACTGATGACCACATAGTTGACACTCTTGCCGGAAATAGAATCTACTCAGAAGCAGTTGTCGTTCTCAATAAGGTGGATTTGGCTAGTGAAAAAGACTTGAAAAAAGCGAGATCGA
>JALRLV010000001.1:0-139509 GCA_023268715.1 Candidatus Thalassarchaeaceae archaeon | reverse complement strand
TAAACTTCATGTCAATTTACCTCAAGCCCCAAGGTCAAGAAGCAGATCTTATAGAACCCCTAATCGTCAAAAATACCTCAACTGTGAGGGATGTATGCGTAAAATTACATAGGGATTTTGAGAGGAAATTCCGTTATGCTAGAGTCAAAGGGCCAAGTGCGAAGTTTGACTGGCAAAGGGTTGGATTAGACCATTTATTGATGGATGAAGATTTGTTGACAATTATTGTTAGGAAGTAATTTTTGGCATAATACATCACTTCTTGCCTTGCGAATCATTCACCTACATGAGTCGCTACCGCCAATCGTGGAAGAGTCCGCTGACCTCCTCCCTCGCGCGGAGTTGCGAGCAATATTTACCCACTTGAGAAGTAGGGCTGTAATTCTAATTTCAGTATTCTTCTTGTCGTTTATAGTCGGGTATCCAATGGCTGAATGGATGATTGAAATTCTACTAGACGCTGATGGATATAGGCCGGTTGGTGTTGAGATAATTGTGCTACAACCAATGGAAATTATTCTCCTCAAACTTAGAATCGCTAGCCAAATAGCTCTGGCAGCATTAATCACCACACTTGTCTGTGATCTTGCAATGAATGGAAGAAAAATCATTGCTGATGGAAAACGTGTATCAATAGAATCTAGCGCAGGGGGATATTCGAGACTTCTCTTCGCAATTTTTTGTATAATATTTCTTGGATTACTCGGTTTTGTTTACGCACACGAAATACTAATTCCATTCCTGTTAGATTACCTAGCAACAGACGCAGGCACTGCCGGTTTAGATTCGACCTGGCAACTACGCTCATGGATAGGCTTCATCATGGGGCTATACATCGGTTCGATAGTAAGTTTTCAGATTCCATTGGTTCTGGTTATTCTGATTAGAGCCGGATTAATGGATAGGAATACCTTGACGGATAACCGTTCATTTCTGTGGTTTGTAGCGGCTGTCTTCGGAGCCTTCGTTTCCCCTCCAGACCCACTCTCCATGTTTCTTATCGGAGGGCCTATGCTAGTTATTCTAGAGATTGCTCTATTGCTAGAGCGAATCACCGGTCGCAATTAACTCAGAGGTCGATTCCACGATTCCGCGCATCTTCTTCCATTGCGTCTTTTCGGCCCTCTTCCACATCTACCCATCGCATCATGATAGCCCCAATTAGGATAAGCATCGCAATGGAAAGTATTCCCACTCTGCTGTCAAACATCACGGTCATAAGTCCGTATAGCAAAGGACCGATGAATGCAGCTACCTTTCCAAAGAAGCCGAAGAAACCGAAGAATTCTGCGCTTCTAGATTCTGGTACCATCTGACCAAAGAGACTCCTAGCAAGACCTTGGGAACCCCCTAGGAGAGTACCCATTGCCCCACCAAGGATTGCAAATTGAATGGTGACATTTAGACCCAAAGGCTCCCAAAGATTGCTCCTGACAGTCTTAGGGATGAAGTCTAATTTTCCATCACCAAGGTTAGTCGGATGATCGATACCAACAATGCTTGCCCCTCCTTTTTGACTTATTGAGAACCTTGTGTCCTCGAAGGAAGCCATTAGAGATTCAAGAGAGACAGCGTCAATAGTTCCTAGGTTCAAAGTAACTGATTCATCATTTTCATCAAAACCAGCCCATTTGTAAATTACAGAATCTTTGTAATTATCGTCTATGATTGCTATACCATAAGTGGATAGTATCTCTGCAGCCCATAATTGCTCAACACCTCCTTCATCAACAGCGATAGGAGTTCCGGTGAGGCCAGAGTGTGGTGTGTAATGCCATTCCCCATCGATTTCCTCAATTTGCACTTGGTATTCTGAATGTTTTGAATACTCCAAGGGAGCAAAAGAAAGTGCTGCGAAGCATAACACAACCCAGCCTATCAAAGCCACATTTAGTGCTGATTTCGTCCCTAGCTTCTTTGCGAGTACAGTAAATCCAATAGCAGATGGAGCACCGACTACTTGAATCAAAACTATTGTACCAATCAGTCCAAGAGTACTCACTCCTAGTACTGTTGTTCCGAAGATTCCACCTAGTGCAGTTACACTGTTGATTCCATCAATAAAGAAGAAGTACGCAAGCATATAAATGAACAAAGTACGGAACTTATGTACCTCTGAAATCGTCTTTCGTATTTCTTTCAATGCCAAGCCAGCTGACTCCCTAAAGCCAAGGGCATCCATTTCATCCTTGATTGGAGGTTCGGGCACCCATCTGAATGTCAGCAAGGCAAAACCATACCACCAAGCGGCAGAGGAAGCCATAACAAAGGGAATTACCCAATCACCAGACAAAAATATCACCATTACGAGGTGGACAATCAAAAGTATACCACCTCCCGCATATCCAGCAGCAAATGCGAGATTGGAAATGCTATCCATTTCATCATCTGCACCCATGTGGGGCAGCAAAGCATTGTAAAACACTCCAGCACCATTGAGACCAATATTTGCAATCATGAAACAGACCATCAGCCAAAGCCATTGAGTGTCAATGGGTAAAACTGGTGCAAAGGCGAGCAAAAAGGTACCTCCTGCACCAACGTAAGTGAGTATTCTTAACCACCACATTTTGATTCGACGACGGTCGGCAATTACCCCTAACGACGGACTAACTATTGCAACCATCAGTGTACCTATTGCTACTGAAAATGACCATATGGCGTCACCTGTCATTTCTATTGAACCGATTTCAGTTGTCAAACCATTTGCTTCTAAGAAAAGATAAGCATACCATGCTGGCAATACTGCAACTGTGACTGAAGTCTCAAAAGCAGACTTACCCCAATCGTAGAAGGCGTATCCTTTCACTGCCTGTGGGTCTGATTGTTTATCCAATTCTACTGTCTCTGACATATCTTCACCTACTTCCGGGGCGAAGTATAGGGGTATGAGCATTGGGGCGGCATAACTAGTCGGAAAGACGGCTTATTCAATACCCTCGCAGCACTCGACAACATGTGGCAGCAGACTTGACATGGGTTCGACCAAATGAAAATTCAGTTGAAGCCTTGGAACATGGTATGAGCCATGTAGATGGTGTTGAACTCGACTTGAGGCTCAGTGCAGATGGAGAATTGATGCTGTGGCATGATGACCTATTCGAAGGGGCATTACCGAAGAATGAAAGATGTCCTGAACTAATGCAAAGTGAAGAATTCTCGGCTAAAGGAGTAAACAAATTCGATGATTTGCTCGACAGCTCCGATTTTACAGAACTTTGGCAGACTTCGTCTAAGACGGTCAATATCGAATTGAAAGTCCCCCATCCCGTATCCAAAATCTCGGATCATGCAAATCATCTTGCTAAGATGATGACTAAGATTGAGGAATCTCTGAATGATCTAGATTTACCCAAACGGTCTACTATGATTTACGGGTTCTCTCCAAAAATAGCCGAAGCAATAAAAATAAGTGGAGTGTCAATTCCAAATACCCAGTTATCACCACATTTGAGATCATGGGGTAAATCCAAGATTAAGCGATTGATTGGTTCACCAAACTTCGTTTCAAATACAGTTTCTGGATTAATTAGAGATCGCAGACGAAAGGGTATGCCTGTAGCAGGTATGGCTCTTCATTACCTGCATGGTTGGGAGAGATTCATTCACCCGGGTGCGCCTGTATCGCTAACAGGCAAAGGACTCAACCGTTTATTCAGAGTTAGTCAGGAGATGGGGCTGCACGTTTGGCCCGCTCCGTTAAAACTTGAGACTATTATGTTGGAGGCTGGAATAACATTGATTTCAGATTTCATAGATCCAACAATCCATAGTTTACCTAATGGCGATGTACGTTGGCCAAGACCAGCTAGTCAACCCCTAGATGAAGAGTGGCGAGTTCTACTAAATAATGCGGATGAGTCGGAAAGGCTTGATCTTATATTAGAGGCTACAAACTCTCTTCCAATGTGGCATGAAATAAATGAAAATGTTCGAAAAAATGCAATTATTTCTGATGCAGAAAAATGGAATTGGTCCGGTCTACCTGAGTATTGGACTAATGATTTACACGAGGGGCGGCCTTGGGGTTGTGCCAGAATAATTGGCCATAGAGGTTCAGGTGAAAATCACTGAATTATTTATTCGAGTCTTCTATGAGGCTGATTTATTGGAATATATTTCGGCCTGTAAATCGGAATCCCCCGGCCGTCTCTTGCATTACGCTCATCCATAATTTGTGCACATATTCCAGCTACCCTTGCCCATCCAAAGAATGTGGTATAATAATCGGGTTTACGGAATCCAATAGCATACAATAGAGAACCACTACCCAAATCTACATTCGGATATGGATTTTTGATTTTAGGATATTCTTTCAGAATAGGTGGGACTACCTCCCTAAGTGTTTTGACAATACGATAATTTTCGTCTTCGGGGCAAACTTCTGCACCAAGTCCGATTAGCAATCTTGCTCTTGGATCTTCAGCCCTTAAAACACCGTGTCCGAACCCGAATATAGGTCGCTTTGCGGCTAATTCTGCCCTAACGAATGCCTCGATTTCATCGGGGTCATCAGTTCCAATTCTTTGTACGAACTCTAGACATGATTGGTTTGCACGACCATGAAGTGGCCCAGATAGGGCATTCATTGCAGATGCAATAGATGCGTATACTGTAGCACGACCGCTAGCAACTGCCTTACCTGTAAATGTAGAGAGGTTACCTCCACCATGATCAAGATGGAGAATGAAGAAGAATCTCAAAACTCTATTCATCCTCTCGGCTTCTTCACCAGTCATTCCCAACATGTGGGTGAAATTCTCAACTAAACCGAGTTCAGGTTTACTTGGCTGAAGGTTTTCTTTCTTGCCACCCCTAAGGAGGAAAATACGAGCCATCAATTCTGGCATTCGAGCGATGAGGTTCATGGAATCTGTACGTACATCACCGGTAGTGTCTGCTGCTCCCAAAGCCATTATCCCCATTGATAGCCAATCCATCGGGTGACCGCTACCAGGAGTTAATGACTCTAATACACGTAGAGCGCCAGTTGGCATTTCCATGGCTCTGTGGGCGAGTTCTGTTCGGAATGCTTCAGATTCCTCTTCGGTAGGTAGTCTTTTGTTAATTAGAAGATAAATTACATCTTCTTCTTCCAGATTTGCAAGATCCTCAACTGGATAACCTACGTAATGAACTCCTTCTATTGGATCTACGAATGAGGTTTTGCAAGTACCTACTGGTATCCCACGCATTCCACTATCTAGATGCCCCTCTGTAATCGTGAATAACGAATCGTCTTCGGTCATCCCATACCGCTCCTATCGATTGCACTCGGCGGGGAACCCGTCATAATGTCTGCGTCCATAGGAGTAAGCGAGTGAGAGGCGATGAATGGTCAACAACCAATGCCTCATGATTCAAAATTAATGGCTTGGGATGAACTAGATGAAGAACAAAAGTATCTGTTTATTGAAGGCTGCGAGTTATTTGATGAAGGAAAATTTTGGCATGCTCATGAATCCTGGGAAGACCTATGGAAATCGCTCAAACCTTTAGGTAAACCAATAGAAACAGATGCGGTTCAGGGTATTATCCAAATTGCAGCATTGTTGTATAATTATGAAAGAAAGAAAATAAGGGGAGTGGTAAACATGGCCTCTAAATTACTCACACGATTATCTGGTGTTGAACATGGGATTTGGGGCGTAGATGTGGCTGGTTTACGTATGTCATTAATCCCCTTCATCCGAGATGCATCTGAAAATAGTCCCAAATGGAATCTAGAAACTACTTCTGTACAAATCGGTTTAGAAAAATAATCAATATCTGCTCTGATTACTCGTTTTTTCATCGGAACGGTATTACAATCCAATTCTTACCGGCGCACGATGGTTGGGTGGCGTGAGGTACTGGAGGGTCTCGACCAAGACCACAGGCTCATGTTAGAAGGTGGTTCACTTAGTCAGTTATTCCTAAGGTATCCATTGACTATTTGCCACCCTATTTTTGTTGGAATGGTGTATGGAATTCTAGCTAGTATGACTCTAATTGTCCCATTTGCTTACGCCGGTTGGCAAGATTCTATGGATTTGCAAGATATGGTAATTGAGTGGGGAACAATCAGTCTAATCTTTTGTGCGATGACCGCCAGTTTGGGAGGCTTCTCTTTACTAATTTCAAATTTGTTCAAACGGCCTCCTGTTAGGCTTGAAAATCGCAGACGGTATCTCTTTCCAGTACCTTTCATCGGGCTACTACTATTGACGTGGGCCATGATTGGAGATGCACCTGAATTTGTAAGTAATATTGGATGGTTCCTCGCAATTTTACCGGGCCCTCTGTACATTCACCTCTCTTATGCTCCAAGATGGAGAATGCTAGACCGAATAGACCGTGGTTTAGATCCATTTGAGGGAATGAAAATAACAATCGCTCCGGATAAATCCTCAGAGCCTGATGAATTAGATGACGAAGACCTCGACGAAGTCGTCTCAGAAGCATAGACCTTGATGACAGTTTAGTCAAGTTTGATGTAATTCACTTGAGCGACCGCTACGAGGTTATTTTCTGAATCGTAGAGTTCCGCTTCTGAGAGGCTAATGGTTCTCCCCGCCTTAATCACCCTTGCAATACACCTGACATCAGTATTGCAAGGCCTTAGGAATCTTATGTTGAAATCAGTCGTAGCGACTTTTGCTTCCGAGCCGATTACTGTGAGAATTGCCCAACAAGTCACGGTGTCGGCAATTGTTCCTAGTAATCCCCCGTGGAATGTCTGGTAAATTCCATCCCACTTCCTGGCCCGAGGAACATGGCCTTCGCATTCACCCTTATCGAGTCGAAGTATTTCCATCTCTAACGTTTCAATAATCGGTACTGAATGTATTCTCTTCATCATCGCATCGATTTGATTTTCTGACAAACTAGACGTTTCAACCATCTGACCACCTCAGATTAGACCGAGATTTTTTCCTACACGCTCGAAGATCCTCAGAACCTGATCTAGGTCTTCTCTAGTCAAACCTGCAGACATTTGAGTTCTCACTCTAGCCTTGTCCCTAGCTACCATAGGGAATGTGATTGCCCCAGCCATTACACCTTCTTTTGCTAGAGATTGAGACAGAGACTTCGCATTTGCGGATTCTCCACACATTACTGGAATAATGGGAGTTTCAGATAGACCTGTATCAAAACCTAATGATTGCAATTCATCTCTGAAATAATTTGTATTTTCCCAAAGCCTTGCATGATGTTCTGGTTCTGCCATCAAAACCTCAACAGCCGCCTTCTGAGCAGCTGCAACGCCAGGTGGTTGACTACCGGAGAGTAGCCAAGAGCGAGAATGATTCAGCGCATGTGTTCGAACATCCTGAGAACCTGCAACTATTCCTCCCTGAACTCCAAGGGCTTTGGAAAATGAGCCAACCTCAAAATCAACCTTACCTTGTAATTTGAAGTGGTCGACAATACCAGCTCCGCCTTCTCCAAGAACTCCCTCTCCATGACAGTCATCAACGAATACCATTGCACCGTGTTCTTCGGCGAGAGAAGATATCTCATCTAATGGTGCAATATCTCCGTCCATGGAGAATACTCCATCGGTAATAATCAATTTTCTGTCAGCGGAGGAATGCTCATTTAGAACAGCCTCCAATGCTCCCATATCATTGTGAGAGTAAACCGCCCGTTGGGCCTTTGTTAATCGAACTCCATCTATGATTGATCCGTGGTTTAGTTCGTCACTAATTATAACGTCCTGTTTCCCCTGTACTAGTGTTGGAATTAATCCAACATTGGCTGTGTATCCTGCTGAGTAAATTAAGGATGCTTCAACACCCTTGAATTCTGCCACCTTTTTTTCGGCTTCTAAATGAATATCCATGGTCCCTGCTATAGCTCGAACAGAGCCGCTTCCTGCACCATATTTTATGGTGGCATCAATCATTGCCTGAACTATTTTTGGATGGTTTGTAAGATTGAGATAATTGTTTGCCGAGAGCATTATGGTTGATTTACCATTCATTGTAACTCTTGGCTGATTAGCGGATTGGAGCGTTGGGGGGTTCCATTCCAAACCCTGTTCTTTTAGCGCCTCGAAGCGCTTCTTCATCCATGAGGTGTCGCCGCTCACGCACCTGACATGTCGACTGCCTTGATGATTTCATCGGAACGGAAGACTAACCTCGTCGACGACTCTTTCAGCACTAGCGGGCTTCACCGTGTATGGAGAGCACAGTCCCCACTGTGACAATTCTTGGAACTGCCCAAGACGGAGGTGTCCCTCAAGCAGGATGTGGGTGCTCGAATTGCAATGCGGCATTTGAAAACCAGGAAAGACTTCGATTCCCAGTATCTCTAGGAGTTATCGATAACCATGGTGGGATGCACCTAATCGAAGCAACTAGGGCTTTACCAGAACAGTTGAAAATATGGGCCGATGCCTGTGGATTTGAAAACCCGATAAGGCCTAACTCAGTATTGCTAACCCATGCCCATCTAGGTCATATTGAAGGGATCGGTCAATTCGGTAAAGAAGCGATGGATTGCCGAAATCTTACGCTTGTGGCTAGTGAATCTGTGGCTTCAATTCTTCAGGAGAAGAAGCTAATCACCCCATTTGTTAGAGCTGAATTGACCTCAGAGAATCTCCCTAAATTTCAACAAGGAGGTGTGGTGTTTGATTTCATACCCGTCCCTCACAGAGACGATACGTCTGATACCCACGCGATTTTAATTTCAGGAGAAAATAGACGAGTGTTATTTCTTCCAGATCATGATGATTGGGAGCAGACCTTGAAATCTGTAGGATATACAAATCCAAATGATTGGTTTCACTCTTTGGGAGCAACTCATGTGTTACTAGATGCAACCTTTTGGAATGGAAAAGAACTACCTGGTCGAGACATGAACGATGTACCTCATCCCACCGTTGAAGACTCTCTTGAAAGACTGCAGGAAGGTGGTTTAGGTGACCCTGAAATCATTTTGATTCACCTTAATCATACCAATCCACTGAATAATCCGAATAGCCCTCAATCTCGTCTAATTGAAGACGCTGGCTATAGTATTGGTCAGAGAGGCTGGACCATAGAATTGTAAGGCAAAATACTGATGCTTATTTGTAATGGGTTTGACGCAATATCATGGAACTGGCAGGGAAAGTCACAAGTGGACTTGGACGGGCTCATGTTTTCATGGCTCAGAGTCACTATCAAGAGCAGTTCAAAACGGTCCTAGGATCTGGTGCATGGCCGGGTACTCTCAATGTAGATATTCTAGAAGATGGGATAAACACCTATCAAGAACTGAGAATCATAGCAGGTTTGGAGCAAGGTGAAATTTCTGCAGACATAGAATCGATTAGAATCGCAGGATTTGAACGGGAAGGTCGGTCTTTTGGTGGCGCAACCGCTTTCCCTGCAAGTATTTCATCAGACGGAGAGCATTGGATAAGTTGTGCAATTTTAATCCCTGATTTAACAAGACATACAGAAACAGCCGAAGTGATTTCGAGTTCTTTCCTTAGAGAAAGATTACCTTGTTCTGATGGAGACTTGGTTACCTTACGTCTTGGATAAGTCTCAACCATTCTCTCTCTAGAATAGAGCTATTTTCCATTCTAGCTAGGTTCAACCATTGTTTGTGAGCCCTTTTTTCTTCTGGGGGTATACTGATTCCATCAATGATTTTTGGAACCTCGAAATTATGAGCGAATTCAGGATGCTCTAGAGACCATAGAATAAGACCGTCTGCTGGGGCTAGACCAAAATCGATTGATTCCTCGGGGTTTTCCAAAGCTAATGCTATTTCATTTAATCCAATATCATTCTTTGCAACTCTATGAAGTGAAGATGCAATACGACGAATTTGATTCCACAAGAATGATTCTGCAACTACTGTAAATCCAACAATTCGGCCTGAATTATCCAGCCAAGGTTGGCATGATTCAATGGTGCGAATAGGGCTTCTGACGGGATCGAGCCTACAGAAATTAGTGAAATTATGCTCACCAACAAAGAGGTTGCATGCTTTCCTGAATTTCTCATATTCTATGTCGGAAGGTAAACTTGGAATCATTTCTAAACGATAGATATAGAGTCTTTTCTCAGCGAGTCTCGACCTCGTACCTTCTGGGACTCTACAAGCTTTCCAAACCACTAGGTCTTCGGGTAAATGGTCATTTAATGCAGATACAAGAGATGACTCGTCGACAACATTAGCAATATCCGTCGGAAGAGATATTGTAGCCAAATTCATCCTTACGCTGACCCCTGAGTCCGTTCGACTAGACATCTCAAGACAGGATTCAGACCACCACCCTAATCTTTCGATGGCTTGTTTTAGTTCACCTTGAACAGTTCGAACATCTGGTTGAATTTGTGAACCATGAAATTTTGCGCCATGGTAACCAAAGGCGACCATGATTAGGTCGCTATGCACGCCTACCCCTCTCACTCTTCAAGTCCAAGGTACTCAATAGCCTCTTCAGCAGATGAAAAGCCTAGCCCTAGAAGTGCGAAGGTCACTGCCTCTGAGATATATTGCCTTGCAATCGGTGCACTTCTATCGAAGTTAGTTTTGAGATCTATTGCCTCGATTAATCCTCTTGCAGCCTCATAGAGATGGAAAGAAACATCGGTTTCATCTGAGGCTTTTCCGATTTCAACCAACTTGTGTAATTGCCTAACTGCCATAGGAATACGATCGAATTCCACTAAAGCGTTAGCATATGCAGCATTGTAGTCTGCATTTTCAGGAGCCATACTCGCTGCTCTTCGGAAATATGCATTGATTTGCCCCTCGTTAATTCGGTCATTTCCTTTGTCATCTAAGTTGCCATTTTCTTGAATGTCAAATAAAGCGGCTTCCGCCCATCCGTGGTAACCAGCAGGGTCATCGGGGTTAGAATCGATATAACCATCGAATACCGCCATAGCGCCTGCATAGTCTCCACTGGTAATCAGTTGAGCCGCCTGTGTAACTACCTCGTCTGCACTCATCTCTATCTCTCGGTAACTCTCACTGCAGTACCTGTTATGAACGGTGCGGCGTAAACCGCCCCAAATCATCGGCGATTAATTCAGTATACCCCAGGCATGTTCTGCATTGCCCCTAATCCACTCATAATCATCAATCGAGCGCAAACCTTTCTCATCTAGAATTGCAATTTTCTCTATTTCAAGCGGATATTCGTTGTAGGTTAAATGACTAACAAAACCAGCTCGAGTAGGTTGATCGAAAACCCATCTTGCACGGGATGTTGCCCGAACATGAATAGAAACTTGAGTTCGCCCATTCCAGACCTTTATCTTGAATCTAGGAAGTAAATTCCCCTGTTCATCTCTAAGTGCGTTTTCTCCTTCTTGTCGTTCTAATTCAACAGTACATCGCTTGAAATTCTCAGTTCTATTTCTATTTGCATCATGAAATAATCCCGAGCCGGCATTTGGTGTTCGGAAGAAATCACGCATTGACCAAGGTGTGTCATCTTTCATTGTAAATGATGGAGAAACGTGAGGCATGAACCAATCTAGATATGAGCCATCATCAAAATGCAACATCCCCCAAAACCAAGGTAAACTCGGTGCCTGTACACCAACCTTCTGGATATATGCTGAACCCTCGACTTCTTCCCCATCAATATTCAATTTCGCTTTCATCCCATGCACTCTTTGGATATCATAACCCATATTCAAACCGAATACATTATTCTTGTATTTCGCAGTACTTGGTCGCTCCCACCAGGGAGTCATTTCTACGCTGAAATCTTTCGGAGAACCTTCTCTGACTTTTTCAGGGTCACTAGTTAGATTTAGCCAAAATGAACGGCGGCCTGGGCGCAATCCAAAAGATAGATCCTCAGATGTCAGAGGAACTACTGCTCCAGCACCCATTCCTGTCTCTTGTACCTCGTCCGGCCAAAGTGGGTGATTATCGTCTACAGAGGCCATTCTACATTCTTTCATTAGTAGTGGCTCAAACATTTTTTTGCCGTCATACCACCATGCACAAACCATGCCGGACATTACAGACCCTCCCTCTTGATCAACATACATTCTTGCTTTTGGTATCCACCAATGACCGCTGACTCTAATTGCAGGAGTTTCCTTTGATGACCAAAGCACCATCAATTGCCTCGAACGTTCAGGATGGATTGGGTCTGGAACCAGAACCAATACCCACCACCACCACCAAGAAAGGCGATTGATAGGAGGCAATATATCAAAACGCCAGAATTTATCGAAGTCACCTTCTATTTTATCCATGCAGAAGGCCACATCCTGGTTCACATTATCTCTCTGCGCTTGAATTGACGCTGACCAAATAGAATCATCAATGAAGTAATCAATATCAATACAATTACCGATATCAATCCAGAAACAAATGGGCTTTCAGTTCCAAGTGTATGCACAGGAGGATTCCAGAATGCCGTTATTCCTGAAGGAAGTTCGAAAGCGGTTGCAATAAGATGCATTTCTATGGTATTTGGCCATACGATGAGCACAATTGAATCGATTAATTGTAACGTCCAATGAGAGACAGAAAGAACAGGAATGAGTTCAGCACCACCAAGGGTAAGTACTGCCATGACAAATTCATACACTCCAATTACCAATGCAATGTAAACACCATATCTTGAGGAGATAAGTCCGAGTGTATTGAAAATCGCTCCGTAGGCTGCGAGTGCTAATATTGTGGCGAAGGCTATTCCTAACCAAACAACTACATCCTTCAACCTAAATATTGAATCACCAGGTCCTAGAGAGGCTGTAACCAAACCCATCAATATTGACATAATTAGCACGAATCCACCCGCTACGATAAGATAACCCAGAATTCTGTAAGTGATGAATTCTCCACGATGGATCGGTTTAGAAAGAAGATAGTGCAAAGTACCATTTTCCGTTTCATCTCTAACCAATCCTAAGGCTAGGAAGAGTGGCAAGAAAATTCCTAAAATCATAACAAATGCGATTTTGCCTGTCCCGATAATAAATGCACGATGAGCATCTTCGTAAGCTAGATTTTCTTCGCTTGGATCCTCATCGACATTATTGTCAGGATTTATTGCTATAATATTTCCATCTACATCGGTAATCCATTCAACATCGCAGTCAATACCATTTCCATTACCATCGGGGTCATGTCTACCTTCCCACCACCACTGAGGTTCTGGATCTCCTGGCCAACCAATTCGTAAACAGTCTCCATCATCATCGAATCCATTTATTTTATTAGAATCTCCAGTCCAATCTATGTCATCTTCATCGATATAATTCGATGCTGGTTCCGGTTCAACATAGAATACATCCTCCATGTAACCCCAGACACCTCCCCATCCTTCTTGGGTCCTTAATGTTCCATTACCCGCGAAAGATGCTTCATGGACAAGTATGGAATTTTCTGCCAACGAGCAGCCACTCCCCCAATCTAGCCAAAAATCTTCGAACATTTCCCCTTCTGGACAATCATCCAGATTTGAAATATCAAGGAATGTATCTCTATCCCCTCCAATTCCACTATTTTCTATCCAATTGTAAGTAAATGTCCCAGTTACATATCTCCAGGTGTGGTTTCCCGAATGTTGCCCCACACCCCCCCACTCGAAGTAACCCTCTTGGACAAAATCTCCGGAACCCGGGAAGGAAAATGGATCGTTTGCGTCACTGCCGTACTTGTATTCTTGACCCGCAGGATAGCCATCGTTATCCCAATCGTGAGAATCGTTATCGTTATCAATCGGTTCCCAACCATCCCTTACTCCTCCAACAAATAATGCAAGTAAGCAAATTAGCAGTAGGAAGCTAACGGCCAAGACCACCCAGGTAGAAAGGCGATTTCTCAATTGACGTATGGTGAGTTCTGTAATTGCTCCCGCCTTTCTATCAAGCCTTGTCCATACAGTCTCAGCAAGACCTCTACCTTGTCTATCCATCATTAAGCACCACCTACAAGATAGCCGAGCAAAGCCTCAAGATTATCATCAGGATTCTCAATCGAGGTGACTTTCAATCCGGACTCAACTATTACTCTAGGCAATACATCATGTGCTGCAGAGAGGTCATTGGTCAATACCTCTAGAGCACCTTCTTCTGCGAACCTAACCCCATAAACGGGGTCTTCAGGAACAAAGTATTCCGCAAGCTTTCTAGGATTTTCAGTTCGAATCAGTATTCTATGTGGATGCTTATCGAGCAAATCACGAATTGCGTGTAGGTTCCCCAAGGCTAGTAATCTGCCATTATGGAGAATAACGATTTGCTCTGTGATTCTTTCAATTTCATCCAAAATATGACTCGATACCAAGACGGTTTTTCCTTGAGTCCCCAAATCTCTGATAACGCTCATTATGCTAGTTCTAGCTATTGGGTCGCAACCGTGTAACGGTTCATCTAGGATTATCAAATCAGGGTCATGGACCAAGGCATGAGCAATTTTGACTCTCTGCCTCATACCTTTACTATACTTGCCAATTTCCTTATTTTGAACGTCTGCGAGACCTACGAAATCAAGTACGTGTGATGCCCTATCGCTTGCCTCTTCTCTGGTCATCCCATGGAGACGTGCTAAGGTAGAAACAAAGTCATGTCCGGTCATCCAATCATACAATTTCTCAGTCTCAGCAACATAACCAACTCTACGATAGGGAGCAGTGCTTTCCCAGGGATCAATGCCGAATAATCGAACATTACCACTGCTTGGCTTCAACCGCCCCATTAGCAATTTGAAGAGAGTGGATTTTCCAGCACCGTTTGGCCCTAGAATTCCGGTAACTCCGCCATCTATTGCCAATGATACTTCGTTGAGTCCTATTACCTGCCCATACCATTTTGAGCATTTGTCAATTACAACAGCTGGAGTGGCTTTTGTACTCATTCACGAGTCACCTCCAGTGAACGAACTCTAGTGACAAGCAAACCGATTGAGGCTGCGTTGTAGAGTAAAATCGAAATTATTGATAGAGCCAAGGAGTGCTCATAATTTGCAGGTATCCCCACAAGCCATTGACCAAGGTGGGCAAGGGAATCATACGGACTTAGTATGTAAAACACTGTAGTATCAAAGATTAGTTCAATCATTAGTGCGACTAGTTTGGTTCCAAAAATAATCGCAAGGAAACCTATTGCAGCAAAGAAGCGACTTTGACTAACACTTGATAGAGCCATGCCAATTGAAGTATAGGTAATTACCAATAGAATACCCGCAAGTAAACCCCCTAGAAATATTGGAAGTGTATCGATTAGGTAAGCCCATCCTTCTCCGTTGAAAACGATTGCAGAAGTGTAATAGAGCATGTATGAGAATACAATTACAAATCCAAGAACTACTGCAGATGAAAGGTATTTCATTGCGGTGTAATCGATTCTAGTAACTGGGCGTGAGAAGTAAATCGCACTAGTTCCATTCTTCCTATCATCAGAAATCATTCCACCGACTACCAATGCCGTTAGAAGGGGCCACATACAGAGATTTCTTGGGAAGTAACCGAGTACTTGCCCCCAAAGGTTGTATCGATTCACACCCCACATACGATTTAGCCAATCTGAACCCTCACCTCCAGAAATTGTCACAGAAAGGAAAATCATGGCAATTGGAGTGAGTGATGTTAGGAATATTACTAGGATGGAAAGTCGAACAAATGGATTGTAGTGGCGATGGCCTTTTCCGCTGAATAAACCATACACATGGTGTCTAAAAATAGCATAATTGCGAACCCAACGAGGACCTAATTCGCCATTCCAAGGCCGGTAAATTTGCTCATATAGCACGCCCATCGAGGCTTTACGAGCTACAATTGCCTGCGCATCATCATCACCATCACCAGAACCGTAAGCAACTTCCATACGAGTCTGACCCAATTCGGCCTCAGTTGAATTCGCAGATTGGTTTTGTAATGGCAACTCTTCAGCCAAATTATCTATGTTGGAATCTTCTTCAGACATCTCATTCACCTCCAACATGTTCGGAAGTCATCAATTCTGAAGTACCTTTCACCCTGGCACCTAATTTATCCATTATCAACAGGAAAATGTCTTCCAAATCTGGCTCATATTCCCGCAACTCTCGAATTTGGACTTCAGATTTCGCAGCAATTGAAATGATTCTCTCAATTGTATTCTCATCTTCTATGGTTACTCTCATTACCCTACCCATTCGTCTAACTTTCAGGCCATTTGAAATCAAGGCTTGTTCCATTTTTGAGGCTCCGCCCCAAATTACTGCCTCGACCTCTTTCTCAATCTGATTTGCAAGGTCTGCAATCGGCCTATTGACTACAATTTGACCCTTGTGAATCATTACAACACGGTCACATACTTCCTGAACATCATCCATCACGTGGCTGGACATCAGGACGGTACCGCCTCCCTCATCAACGGTCCTTCTGAGTGTCTTTAGCATGAATTCCCTAGACCGTTGATCAAGTCCATTGGTCGGTTCATCACAGATTAGAATCTCTGGGTCGTGAACAATTGCACAAGCAAGTTTGGTCGCTTGTTTCATTCCGGTACTAAACGATTCAATCTTCCTGTATCTTTGATCTCTGAGCCCGACGTATTCCAACACTTCATGGGCTCTCTGCATTGCTGCAGCTGGATTCATTCCCAAAAGTTCGCCAGCGTATCGTACCTGATCAATTGCGTTCAAGTCAGGATCTAATGAGTCATACTCGGGCATATAGCCAATCCTTGATCGAATAATATCCCCTTGGGTTTTGATGTCATAGCCAAGAACACTACCTTCTCCAGATGTGGTCGTAATCAATCCTAGAATGCACTTGAAGAAAGTCGACTTACCCGCCCCGTTTGGGCCTAGGATTCCAATCGCTCCTTGAGGAATCTGGACATCTACATCTTCTAGGGCAAGGTGCGGTCCGTACATCTTGCGTAAATCACGCGTTTCGATGATGAATCCCTCACTCAACAAATCAACTCCTGCTGACGACTCCCTAAGGGAGTCGGCTGGATGTAAACGGCTGAATCACTTGAATGAATCCCCGTCGCAATTGCAATTTCATCGTAGGATTACTTCAATGCCCCATCGCGAACCTTTACTGCAATGCCCTTGTCGAAGAACGCCATATCATCTGCAGTTGCATTAGCCACGCCATGTGCTACCAGTTCACCTTTAGCACTAACAACCAAACATGGTTGCCCTACGATTAGGTGGGAATCAGCACCGAGAACAAAACCATGAATCACGTTGCGTCCTTTTTCAACAAATGGAATCGCATCATCCATCAACAAAACTCGGGGTACACCCGGATGGTCCAACCCGGTCGATGTATCACCCTCGTCAAATCTAGGCGGCGAATTTGGATTCAATTGATGTAATTTTTCTGCGCCAGCCAAAGTAAGCGATAGAGCACCATCTTGCAAGCGAGGAGATAAGCAATGCATCCCTTCAAAGTTGATATTTACCATACGGTCAGTTCGAGAGCGACGAACGGTCATGTTCTTAGTAAAATCACATGAATATGAGGGAGACACCCCACAAAATAATGATAATTTATCGACGATTGTACACTGGTCAATCCAGTCACGGATTTTTGCTCGGTTTTCCCCTCCTGCCTCTTCCTCCGGATCAGGTTGACAAACATGGATATCAAGAGGTAAATCCACAACACCAAGGTCTTCCAGCCAAGCGTCGATTTCATCCTCATCAAGGATCATGTTCCAGATATCTTCCGGACACTCGATATGACACCATGGTGATACATCTTCAAGAGAGAATGGGATTAGGCCAACGGGAGTCGAAATTAGTACGATTGAACGAGGTTCTTCCGCTAGTGCTGAAATCGCTGAACCTAATGCGGTATCGCGCCACGGCGGCGCTGCGCCGGATAGAATTACTACTCTTTCAGCATTATCATTTGAGCCATCCCACCAAGAACCTGGGCGTCTCCATCTCATAGCCAATAAGGCATTCAAATGAAGTAGGTGTGGACGGCTATCAATATCGTCAGAAAATTGCTCAGCAGAACCTCTGACCGGGTTAGTAGAAGCTATCGTTCTAAGAGCGCTTTCAGCAACAGGCCCTTCTTCTGTTTCTTGCAATTGTTCTAGGACCCATTCGAAGGCCTCTCGAAGTCTAGCATTTGCATGACTTCGTTGTTCTGCCAATTGCCAAATTGTTCCGTTTCTTACAGCCTCTCTACATCTCGCTAGTTCTGCTTGAGTCACCTCTAGGTTGTGGTGAGCCAAGAGGGTTGACCGCTCATCCCTTTCCATCTCACGAACTTCATTTGGAGTGTATTGGAATAGTGCTGAAGAACTATGAGGCCATTCAGTCAAATCTCCTAACTTGACTGTTCCATTTGGAGTCAATAATCGGTCATCCCTGGCAAATAAAGCGTAGGCTGCTGAATCGAAGAGGTCTACACCTAGGGCAATGCACATAGGGAAGAGAATTGGATGACCGCAACCAAACATGTGAATTGGTCGATTCGGCGGAATTGTTGACCGAGCAGAAAGAAGGATTCGAAATAATTCAAGATACCTTTGTTTTTCCATGAGAGGCACTATACCCCCAATTGGGTGTACTGCGAAGCCTCTATGCTCTCCTGAAACTTCTCCCATCAAAGCGCCGGCTTGAGCCCTTAGGTCATCGTGAAGACCCCCTTGAACAGGGCCATTCAGGAGCGTCTCTTCCCCAGCGGCATTCAGTGAAATCAATGCGCGATTTGCTGTTTCTTCTACCGCATGCTCAAGTTCTTCTCGTGACATATCGGGTCGGCCAAATACATCTAGCATAGTGCCGATATCTACTCCGATTTTCTTCTGAAAATCGACTATTTCCTCCACACCTACCTCTACATCACCATAAACATAGGATTGGAAAGTTCCAGAATCTGTTACAATCACTCCTGGGAAATCTAGCAGAGAATGTATGCCATTTTCAAGTGCTGGTTCACGTAACTTGTCGTGTTTCCAAGTAACGTAGGAGTTCGTAATTAGGCCGTTCACTCGATATTTTTCCCACATCACTCGGGGTTCAATGGTACGAATATTGGGGTTGATTACAGGTAATAACATTGGAGTTTCTAAAACTCCGTGTCTTGTGAATAACTTACCGAGCCTAGCCGCACCATCCCTTACAGTAACCTCGAACTTACCGAGGTCCTGATCGCGACAGGGTTCTGGATCTGGCCGCTTACTCACAACCCTGCTGCGAAGCGCTTCGGTCATCAATCCTCGCTCGCGCGAGAGAGAACCGAAAGTTGCACTTGACCATTCTCGAGACTCATTTCAACCGAGTCGCCATCATTGATTGCTAGAGTCGGATCATCATCAAATCCATGGGCATAAGGAAGGGCCAAGAGGCTCGCGGCTGGAAGAGTAAGTGGGCAAACGTCTCGATTGATAATTCCCTTCGGACCTTTACCAGTGTAAATCAAACCCATGAGAACGAATGGGGCAACTGTGGAGCCAGAGCCTTTCGGATAGATTAGGATCGTATCTTCAATTGGCACGCCATCCAGAGGGTGTCCTGGTTCTTCGATTACACCAGAATCCCTATTGACATATCCGAGGTAGGTAATAGGGACATCAGTAACCATTGCTTTCCCGATAATTTTCCAGTTTGTTTGGCTAGGAAGGCCATTTCCATAGAGAGTTACCGGACTAGTTTGATGAGTTTTATTTGATGCCAGAGGTTTTGCTTTCTTTCCATCCAATACAGGGCGTGGACCTTCAGACAATGAGGGGGTGAAGGCATGAGCAACACATTCCTGGATTGGTGCGACACTTGTTGGTAAACGATTCAAACCACTCTTGAGGTAATGTTCTGCTTTCAGTGAATTTGTAAGTATGTGATTGTATTTAGTACGATTGTAAGGAGTAACCTCAGGGCAGGTGTCTTTCAGAACTAAGGCGCCTGCTTCCTCTAACAAATCCACAGTTCCATCGGCTTGAAGTAACTCGTAATTATACCCACTTGTGAAAACCCAAAGACGACTATCTTGGATCTTCTGACCTAATTCCATGTGCGAGCGAACTGCGGCTGCAGTTGCTCTTGCCTCACCGACACTTGCTTGAGGACAACCAATTACTACGAGGTCAACCGTGCCGGTTGGAGCCAACTCAGCATATCTTTCTGCTAGGTTATTTTCAGCAAAGATAAGTTCGCCTTCGAATTGAGGCACTTCAGGGGCATCTACAGTTAGTCCATCAGCCCATAGCATTGGACAACCATAGTTCGCGGCTGCTGCAGTCAATGCCTTGCGCTCCTCAAATCCTGCGTTACTTGGTAAGCCGACTATTCTAGGCATGAATCCCCAAGGAAGATTCCATTCCGGTTTAATTTGCATTCCAATCCAGTCACCTAGTACTGACCAATCAGCAAGATTGTCCATCGAAGCTTCGACTGTGACTAGAATATTCGGAATTCGATTCGATTCGATATGGAGCCCCCATAACGGAGCCCAACCAGTTAGAGCAGTTGCTAGAGCAGATAGCCCAGATTCGCGGTTCGTCATTAGAGAAGTATAGGAGTTAGAGTAACAGACAGCATTTGATTCAGCCCAAGAACCGATACCGGATTCCATTTCGACTCCGCGATCATACGGGGTACAAGAAAGGGTGGCATCTATTCCTAATTCTGAGTAAGCGTGGATAATTTCGAATTGATATTCTAAGAAATTTTCATGATCGATTCCCATTTCTTTAATCTGTTCTCTATCGCAACCTGCTGAATTCAATGTGGTTGGAATGGATACCGTGCCTTCTGGGTCTCCGGAGAGGTCAGAAAGGAAGCGCCTCAAACCGTGCCCACCAGTAATTACGCTGACTCCTGATACGTGAGCATGGGCGCAACGTGTGAATTCAGAAGCACCCGCGGATGCGGCCAAATCAACAACCAATCTTGCAGCCTTTTGCTTAGTTGGGCCATGCTCCGCGTCAAGCATTGATTGTAGTTCTGGAGGTATCTCCACACTTAAGCCGCGACAGCGACACTCCTTCAATCCGTTGGGGAAATTATCCTGAGGTTATGCAATCGTGAGCGGTCAAAGATTTATTCAACAACAACCAGATTCTCTGAAAGGTGCAGTAATGAATTCAACTCTATCAACATCTTTTGTATTCTTCAGACTATTCACCATATCTCGTACTGCGCTTGCTTTCCCATTAACTTGCATTGTATCTACGCATGTGTGACTTTGACTTAGGCAATTGTGAGAGTATGATGTGATATTGAAGTCTTTTGAGTGTCTCAATTCTGCTAACTTATTCTCAACATGGTGTTGGAAATATACTACAGCGGTGCCTTCGATTTCCTGTTCAGCATCCATCGAGTCAAGATCACCTCTTAGTGATGCATCTGCAAAATGAAGGCTTGCATCACGGAGGAACATACTTCGATTCTTGTATCCTGTTTGTTTAATGAAATCGTCAAGCCTACTAGCAAACTCTTTGTCAACACTGAAGGTGATGATTTGGCTCATGTTTTAGCGGATTTGACAATGTTTAATAATAATTCCCAAATCGGTAATTATTAGTTTTAATTAAATATCTAATATATTGCCGGTGTTCCCATGCAAACAGCATTGACGATGGCCGCCATCACACTTGTAATCGGCTTAGCCTTTGGAATAATACCGATTAAAGGGTCTCCATTCAATGACCAAAAACGATTGAAAAATATTACAGCAATTGCTTCGGGGATAATTATCGCGTCGGCGCTGTTGGTAGTTGTTCCTGAAGGGTTTGAATTAGCTAGTGAAAATCATGATGACCACGGAGATGAAAGTCATAGTGAGGATGGTGAGTTAGCTGGTTCTGTGGCGCTTGTCATCTTAGAAATGCAGCATGGTGACATCAATGCTTCTACAGCAATCGAAGAAATTGAAGAATTGTTAGGAGGCCATGACTCGCACAATGACGGTGAACATGAAGAAGAGGAAGATGGCGAGCATGAAGAAGAACTTGGAGATTCATTATCCAGCAGCATTGAACACGTAATTGAGGAATTTGAGGCAGGTGAAATCAATGCTAGTACGGGTGTTGAGGAAATTGAAGAGTTAATCACCTCACACAACCATGGTGAAACCCATAATGATATCGAGCATGAAGAAGAGGAAATGGCAATCGCAGTTTTCGGTCTTGCCATTCTTATGGGATTCCTTGTGATGTTACTACTTGAGGCAAGCGGGGCAGGGCATGCCGTCCATGAAGAACATCACGACCACAGCGAAGATCACGGTCATTCGCACATTTATCACCATAAAATAGGGTGGACCTTAGTTATCGGCTTATCCCTTCATGCGGCTGTTGATGGACTTGCAATAGGAGCTGCAATTGCTTCAGGAGAATCGGCCTTGACCACTGCAGTTGTTGCTGCAGTGTTGATTCATAAAGCACCAGCAGCATTCAGTTTAGGAGTCTTCTCCTCACACGAAAGGGATAGTGAACGAGATGCCATAAGGGATATTGCTTTATTTGCAGTAGCAACGCCAATTACTCTGATTCTATCTTACCTACTTCTGACTGATATTGAATCAACAACGCTTGGTTTGCTAATGTTATTTTCTGCGGGTTCATTCCTATACGTAGCTACTGTAGATACCTTGCCTGACATACACAATCCTGTGGATGGTCGTGCAACTGTCATTCCAATGTTGATCGGAGTGGCGATAGTTGGTTTACTTCTGATTATGGCAACTCAGATGGGCTGGTTGGACCACGGTCATTGATATGAGCGCTGTCTCTGCGCCTCAATCGCCACCGCTGATAACGGTGCCTGTAGATTGAAAGATGGAACGAAACCCGTCATTGGAATCTTGATGACTTCGTCAGCTGAAGACAACACCTCATCTGCGATGCCTTCTCTTTCACCTCCAACGATTAGAATTACATTGCCACTCAAGTCTACTTCCCACGGCGTCTTTTCCCCAACATCTTCAATAGCAATTATTCGAAACCCCGCCTGTTTAGCCAACTGAATCGACTCAATGGCTTTACGCCAGAAGACTGGAATGAAGCGATGTGCTTTCATCGAAGCACGTTTTGCCGCACTTCTTTCTTGATTATTCAACTGCCCGTCTATGATTACGGCATCTGCGCCGGAGACTTCCGCAGTCCGTATACAAAAGCCAATGTTGACTGGATATTTTGCTCCGTCAAGCATCCAAATTAAACCACCTGATTGGAGAACTTCTTCGAAGGTGGCGGAAGGATTTCTGCCTACTAAGGCAAGAATGTCGGGGGCACCATCTGAATTATCCCTTGCCATTCTCCACAAATCATTCTCTGAGCCTTCAATCACACGAATTTCAGATTTTTCAGCCATCGAAATAATTTCATCGACCGCTTGATTATCATGATCTC
The DNA here is from genome assembly GCA_023268715.1 of Candidatus Thalassarchaeaceae archaeon. Classification (GTDB taxonomy): domain Archaea; phylum Thermoplasmatota; class Poseidoniia; order Poseidoniales; family Thalassarchaeaceae; genus MGIIb-O1. The sequence continues at coordinate 116,242 of JALRLV010000001.1, read as the reverse complement.
TTTTTGCTAAAATCAATGATATGGATTCTCCTTTCTCAATAGCATCTCGAACATCTTCGGCTCCACAGAGTTGCATTGACATTTGCATCACTCATTGACGATTCTTCATCTCAAAAATTGGGATTGGATTCATCTTGTGGGAATTGGCTTTGTTGAATCCGCGATAAATTTCTAGAACCTCGTGTTGTCGTTCGGTCAAATCCTCTGATGGATTTTCTTCATACCTCATTGCCCATTCTAGTTCAGCGTATGAAGCCCCGATTTGTTCCTCATCAGTTCTGCCATCATCCCACAATCCATCCGTAGGGGCTGCCTGTTGAATTTCCTCAATTATGTCCAGAGCCTTAGCAACCTCATAGACTTCTGATTTCATTAGGTCGGCGATGGGTGAAATATCGACTCCGCCATCGCCGTATTTTGTGAAAAAGCCAACTCCAAAGTCCTCTACTTTGTTTCCAGTTCCTATAACAATACCTCCAGTAGAACTCGCAATCGCATAGAGAGTGGTCATTCGTAAACGGGCACGGGAATTAGCTAGTGCAAGGGAGGATAAATCCTGTTCTTTCATTTCCTGATTGAATTTGTCATAGGTGCCTGTCAAATCTACCAATCTGCTTTCGACATTATCAAAATTAGATTCTAGCCATGAAATATGTTTGTTCGATAACTCATATTGCTTAGGATCTTGGTGGATTGGCATATTTACGACGATTGTGGGTAGACCTGTTCTAGCCGAAAGAGTTGAACTCACAGCAGAATCGATACCACCGGATACTCCGATTACCAAAGTGGATATGCAGTTACTTTCTGCATAATACTTAATCCAATGAGTGATGTCATTGGCTAATTCTTGGTATTGGGTAATATAATCACCATCCTCAATATTCGCTTGCTTCAAAACCGGTATTTTTAACAATCTCAATTATTTCTTGGATTGATACTTCATCTGTGGATACTACGACTCCGGAGTTAGACTCGTGTGATATCTCTGCCTGAATTACACCAGGAGTATTTTCTAACACATTAGATACTCTTCCTGAACAGCCGCCACAAGTCATTCCTAAAATTGCCACATGGTGTGTAATTTGACTCATGGTCCGCCACAAGAGCCTTGTGATTTGAAGTGTCGCATTTATAGAATCAGACACCTGGTTTCCATCTCTTTAGCCGTAATGAGTTTCCTAAGACGCTAACTGAAGACATGGACATCGCTGCAGCAGCAAAGGCTGGTGGCAGAAGAACTCCGGTACTCGGAAATAAAACTCCCATTGCTAATGGGATTCCTAGAACGTTATACATGAACGCCCAAACGAGATTTTCTCTGATTTTTTTCATTGTCGAGCGACCCAGATCTAAGGCTGCAACCGCATCGGATAGATCGTTTCGTACAAGAACTATGTCTGCACTTTCTAGGGCGATCTCACTCCCAGAACCCATAGCGATACCAACATCGGCTATCGCCAATGCCGCTGCATCGTTGATTCCATCTCCTATCATGGCAACTGTTCCATTCTGCTGCAAGTCCCGAATGTATTCTGCCTTCTGATCGGGCTTGACTCCTGCAATTATGTTCTCTATACCAACTGAACTAGCCACGCTTTTAGCTACCTCGATTCGATCACCTGTCAACATTACTACATCGATTCCATTCTTTCTCAGTTCGTCTATTGACGATTTTGAGGTGTCTCTTATCTTATCGAAAATTTCTATCCATCCAAGAATAACATCATCCTTAGCGACCAACACTATAGTAATGCCATTCTCGGCTCTGGTGGCAAGTTTCTCATCCAATTTATCTGAGATATCAATACCTGAACTACGCATCAAGTCCACATTTCCTATTCTTACTTGATGCGAACCTAATTTACCTGACAGCCCTAACCCTGGTTGTGTTTCGATATCATCAATTTTTAATCGAGAATAGTCACTTTTGTCACATTCATGATGAATTGCGCTAGCGATTGGATGTGTCGATTCAAATTCAAGACCTGAAGATATTGAGAGAATTTCCTCCCTATCTCCATTCAAAACGTTCACACCCTTGACAACAGGGCTGCCTTCAGTTATGGTTCCAGTTTTATCCAATACTACTACCGTAGTGGAGTGGGACTTTTCCAATGCTTCAATTCCTTTAATCAATAGACCGAACTTAGCACCTTGACCGGTTCCTACAACAAGCGCTGTTGGGGTTGCTAGCCCCAAAGCGCAGGGGCAAGCTATGACTAGGCTACTCACCAAAACCATAACTGAAATCTCTGCCGAAGACATAGAAGACTTGGTTGCTAATTCTTCTGCAAATATTAGCCAAAAAACAGAAGCCAAAATTGCCAATAAAACAACTACCGGGACAAAAATTGCAGATATTCTATCCACTAGCCTCTGGATCGGGGCTTTTCCATTCTGTGCCTCATCAACTAGCGTAATCACCTTTGCCAGCATGGTTTCTTGAACAAGTGAATTTGTCCTAATGACCAAGGTGCTATCCATGACAATTGTACCTGCTACCACTGTATCACCATAGGTTTTCATTACAGGATAGGATTCGCCGGTCATCATTGATTCGTCAAGCAAAGCTGACCCCTTTTCGACTACCCCGTCCAGAGGTATAGTGTCTCCAGCGAGAACTCTCAAAACCGAGCCCCTTGGAATATCGCTAACGGGCATAAGCAAAATAGTTCCATCTTCTTGAATGATGCTGGCTTGTTTTGGTTGTAATCTCATCAAACCATGTACCGCATCTGTTGCCTTCAGTTTAGCGTTAGATTCAAGATAATTTCCAAGTAAAACGAATGAAATAATGAAAGATGCACCATCGAAAAACACATGACTGGAGTTTTCGAAAAAGACACTACTAGGAGAAATTAGCGGAGAGAGAGTAACAGCGCAAGACCATATCATCGCGACGGATGTCCCTAAGTGCACTAAAACATCCATATTTGCTGTCCCCCTTAGAATAGATTTCCAGGCTCGTCGATGAAACTCTGCCCCTGAGTATGAATAAATCACAAGAGAAGGTATCATCGCGAGGGTTAGACGAAGATTAAGGGAACCAATTGTCCCGAAGTCTTCGATAACCATTGTGAGGAAGAATACCGGAATACTCAAAGAAAAAGCGGTAATCACTCGATTTAACTGTTTTTTTACACTTTTTTCATTTTCTTCGCGTACACTCAGAGGAGATGCCAATTCTTTTGCTCCAAATCCCGCACCTTCTATCTGCTTGACGCATGTATCTGAATCAAACTCTGTTATCTCACGTGAAAATAGAATATTCACTTTTTCCATCGGAAGGTTTACCGATGCGTTTTCTACAAAATCCAACTTACTCAAAACGCGTTCCACAGAAGCAGCACAAGCAGCACAAGTCATTCCGCTTACGCTCAAGGAGAGAGTTTCTTCAGTCATTTCAATCATCTCGATTTGTACAACAATCCATCAACTGCCAGTTACCCTCATCGAGAGTTACACATCCACATCCACAAGTGCATATCCAGCCGACTGGATCCCAGCCCTTACCTCCTTCTGAACGAGCATAAATTCGCTTCATTTTGCAATTACATTCGCAGACACTAGCATGGATGCGGGGCATTAATCTGGCGATTATTGTAGTCAATATAAACCTATTTATTGACTACAATAAATATTGCAATCGGTTAATTGTATCTGATAATCAGATGTGTGTGACTCGCCCCTCAAGTTCAAGACGACATCTCAGTTCGGGTGCTCCGATGGTAGTGCCGACACAAGCAGGTGACCTTGATCCGGTCGCCCTCGAGACAGCCTTGATGCAAACCTGGAGCGATGAGAATACATTCGCCCAGAGCATTGAGGAGCGCCGTGACGGTGCATCTCCGTTCACCTTCCTAGAAGGGCCGCCAACCGCTAACGGAAAACCAGGAATTCATCACGTTATTTCTCGCCTATTCAAGGACTTAGTTTGCCGATGGAAGACTATGGAAGGGCACATCGTGGAAAGAAAAGCAGGTTGGGACACTCACGGACTTCCTGTCGAAATTGAAGTTCAGAAACAATTGGACCTGATGAGTAATGAAGCGATTGAGGCTTACGGAATGAAAGCATTCAATCAGAAATGTAAGGAGAGTGTCTGGACTTACGAGCAAGCATGGCGAGAGATGACCGAAAGAATGGGTTTCTGGGTTGACTTAGATGACCCGTACGTTACTTTACACGATGATTTCATTGAATCCGCTTGGTGGTCTTTGAAGCAAATGTTCGACAAAGGACTGCTATTCAGAGGCCATAAGGTCCTGCCTTATTGCCCTCAGACAGGAACCAGCTATTCCAGCCATGAAGTTGCTCTTGGTTACAAAGAAGTTTCAGAACCAGCAGTTTTTGTTAAGTTCAAATTGTCAGATGATGATGCTTCGGTACTGGCTTGGACTACCACTCCTTGGACGCTCCCTGGAAATGTTGGACTCGCAGTTGGACCAGATGTGACTTATGTTCGAGTCAAGATTACTGCTCCTCCATCAGACTCATGGGAAGGGCGTGGAGGTGCTCCATTAGAGGAAGAATTGATTCTTGCCAAGGATTTAATGGGTACAGTTTTGAGACATCAAGTGGAAGTTGTTGAGGAATTTCCGGGCTCAGATTTAGTTGGCATGTCATACCAACCGCTGTTTGAAGGTGCAATCGATGGATCCAATCATCCCACTGCTTGGACAATCGTAGGTGCTGATTTCGTCACCACCACTGACGGAACAGGTGTTGTGCATACAGCGGTAATGTATGGTGAAGACGATTACAATCTTGGAATGAAGGAAGGTTTCCCAGCACAACATACTGTTGGAATGGATGGAAGATTTGTTGAAGGAACTCATATTCTACTTGACGGACGATATGTCAAGGATTGTGATTCCGATGTTATCGACCTTCTCGCAGAGCAAAATTCACTCTACAGAGAGCACACATATACTCACGATTACCCACATTGTTGGCGAACCGACCACCCTCTGTTATACTACGCAATGGACAGTTGGTTCGTTCGAATGACCGCAGTCAAAGAACAAATTCTACAATACAATTCCGAGGTAGAATGGGCTCCTTCTTGGACAGGTGAAAAGCGCATGGGTGAATGGCTTTCCAACATCAAAGATTGGGCGATTAGTAGAGAACGATATTGGGGGACTCCAATACCAGTTTGGATTTGCCCCGACTGTGGTAAGGAACACTGTATAGGAAGCATCGCTGAAATGGAGGAAATGAAAACTGCTGATTCCTCAATGCCTCCTGAATTACACAGACCCTATGTCGACGATGTAAAATTACACTGCCCATCGGAGGGCTGTTCAGGAGAAATGATTCGAGAACCCTATGTCATGGATTGTTGGTTCGATTCAGGATGTGCCTCTTTTGCTCAGTGGCATTATCCATTCGAAAATCATGACAAATTCGACGGTTCATTCCCAGTGGACTACATTTGTGAGGCTGTCGATCAAACTCGTGGTTGGTTCTATTCACTGATGGCAGTATCAACCACAGTATTCGACAGTATATGCTACAAAAGATGTCTCTCCCTGGGTCATATTCTGGATAAAGATGGCAAGAAAATGTCGAAGTCAAGAGGTAATGTTGTCAATCCATGGGACCATTTCAACAAGGAAGGTTCGGATTCAATCCGCTGGTATATGATGACACAAAGTGCTCCTTGGTCACCGACTAACTTCGACCCTAACGGAGTTCGTGAGTCATATGCAAAGATGTTCCTGACTCTTTGGAATGTTCATCGATTCCATGCAGACTACGCTGCACTTGATGGCTTTGACCCGGATGATGACGAGGGCTTTGTTGCAGTATCCGAGAGAAGCCCTCTCGACCGTTGGATTCTCTCAAGATTACATACGGTCGCCAATGCTTATCACGACCAATTCGTTGCTTGGGATTTCCATAAAGCAGGTAGAGATTTGGAATCATTCGTTGTCAACGACTTGTCGAATTGGTATGTTCGCAGAAGTCGACGAAGACTTTGGGATGAGGCTGATTCAAGCGATAAGCGTGCCTGTCAACACACCCTTCACGAGGTACTTCTCACAGTCTGCCGTCTAATGGCCCCTGTGGCTCCATTCATGCCTGATCAAATTCACCGAGATTTGACTGGTGTCTCCGTACACCTCGCTGATTGGCCTGTTGGCTCGAAATTAGTAGACTCAAGTCTACCTCCACAGGATTGGGCATTGGAGCAAGAGATGGCTCTGGTACGGACATTAGCAGAAACCGGTCGTCGAATTCGAGTTGAAGCCGATCGCAGACAAAGACTACCATGCAAGTCAGGATGGATAGTTGGTGGCCCAGACATTTCACAATTCCATGAACTATTGTCTGAAGAGTTGAATGTTGAATTGTTGACTACTGAAGATGACCTCGAGCGCTTCCAAAGAATTGTTATCGAACCGAATAGGAAGTCACTAGGTGCAAAGTGCCGTCAAGATTTACCCTCGGTTCTAGCGTTGCTGGCAGAGGCTGACCCTGATAATCTACTTCTTGAGATTGATGCAGGAATATGTATTCTAGAAGGATATGACATAACAATGGAAGATATAGAAATCCGCAGAGTGGAACAAGAGGGTTATGCAGCTGCAACAATCTCTGACGAAGACGTAGGAGATGTATCCTTAGTATTGGACATGGTTTTGGACGAAGACTTGCTATCCAAAGGTCTAGCTCGTGACATAATTCGCAGAGTACAAGCAAAGCGTAAGGAACTCGACCTTGATGTCGAAGCAACCATTAGTCTCTCGGTTTGGGTTGAAGGACTTGATTTAGAGGACTCCGATTGGGGTCACGTTCAATCTGAGGTCAGAGCAGGGACTGCCCAATTGAACCAAGGTGAAACTGAGGGAGACCATTTCGAAGTTGATGGAGTCTCCGTAACCTTCGCTGTTGAAGCGTAGACTCAAATCGCAATTGACGGGCCATATTCAGTTGGTAAAAGTAACTCTAATCCGAATAACGGGTCTGGGTCTGTTGAATCATGATAGGCGATGAATGAGCCTCCGTCCGGCAGAATACCCATACTCGCAAAGTCAAACCGAATGTCATTCCCAGCACCCGAAGTCGAATCCAGGTCTCCTTGCCCAAGATAGGTCAAGGTGTCAGGTTCGAGGGATTCCGAGTATCCTCGGACATGCCAGGCAACATCAACATCAGGACCTTCAGCACTTTGGTATCTGATGTTGACAACCATCAGGTCATGAACTCCACTAGAATGCCATTCCCATTCTTCAATCTCAGTCGCACTTCCCGTGATGTTGTAATTCTGTAAATCCCAAGTTTCTCCTCCATCCCAAGACATGTAGTGTGTAATACCAACACCACCAGACATTCCACCAAAGCAATGTAAGGCAGATGATGAGTCAAAAGCACAATACTGAGTAGGGAGGGATGAACCATTCAATGTTGTTGCGGACCACCAATTGAGCGAAGTGTCGACGAATGCATCGGTTCCATCTGTGAAGTAGTCAGGAAAGTATAGACCCCCTGATGGCACAGGAAATGCACGCATCTCTTTATGCGGTTTTGTAAAATCCCACTCAGGACCCAAACCTTCCGCTGTCAAATCAACCTCGATCGAATCGAGGTTAGCATCTCTGTCAGGGAAATCAAAGTAATCGTAATTTAAACCATCAGTGGATATCTGGCCACCAAGATTTGCAACTTGGTGCCAGAAATTAGAAATTACCAAAGTGGCATATTCACCATTGCCATACAAACCACCATTAATTGGGCCTACGATTTCTACTTGCCAAGAGCGGTCGTAGAATGGTTCAGGGGTACGATTGAAGCACCACATCCATTCCTCATCCTCGGCGTCGTAAAGGAAGGCGTAGAATTGGTCCGCTCCACTACTACTTGGATATGGGAACCAACCCATGGAAATTAGGTCACCATTAGTGGCTTGGACGATACTTCCCTCCCCAAGACCTTCTTGACCAGGAACAGTTGGCTTAGGTTCCCTGCAACCAATTTGAGAAAAAATACTTGGCCGATATTCTTGCCAAGTATGTCCTCTGTCTTCAGACCAAGTAGGATATTCTCCTCCGAAATTAAGTATCCAGCCTTCTTTAGTTGCTGCAAGATAGTGTTCACAACAATTTCCTCCTTCTTCATTTCCAAAGACTGCCCAGCTAGAATTACCCCATGATTGGTTGGAAAAAGGAGAGGCTACTTCGAAATACCTTGCATCCTCATGACCCATTGGATCATCGAGGTATACCATATCTTTGTCCCAATCAACAATCGAATCGATTGTGCCAGAAGATGAGCCCCCTGAAAGACATCCTGCGAAATACATGGTGATGACCATCAGGACCGCGCAGACCATCCTTCCACTACGCTGCATAGATAATCCGAGTGCTTCGCACTGAGTCAATATTTCGCTCCATCACTTTCTCGATATGACCAATTAGTGATTAAAATATACTAATCAAATGCTAAACTAATCGGGGTTGGTTTGAAGGGGTGTATTGACCCGTGTCTCTATTATGCGTAGAGCCCTTACCTTGGCCCTGCTGATGTTAATGATGACGATTACACCGATGCCAACTTCTGCACAAGGCACGGGAAATTCGATTATAGTCAATGAAATCCTAGTTTCCGCAAATAATGCAAATTATGGAGGTACTGATTGGAATGGAGATGGCTCGATGGGTAATTACAATGACCAATATGTGGAATTGTATAACCCTACAAGTGAGCCTATTGACATTGGCGGATGGTATCTAGATGATATCGCCGATGGTGGATCACCCGCTTGTAGCATTGAGTGGAACACTATTCTTCAACCAGGCGAGTACATCACATTCTTCCGTGCTTGGACTCAAATTGAATTCGATTATTGGGATGGAGATACCATAAGAATCCTTGATGGAAATATGAATGAAATTGATTCAGTCAATTACCCCGGAGAGGACTCTGATTGGGATATTCCATATGGATACGATTCAAGTGGTAATTGGGCAAAACTTGTCGATGGATCTCCAACTCCAGGAGGAGCTAATGATCAGCAATGGGTAGGTGTAGCAAACGTAGTGCAAGGTAACTGCTACCCGCCTCAAGATCATATCCACCGAGGCGAATATATCCTAGAAGGACGAGTTGTAACCATGGAATCTTATGATTCAATTATTGATGATGGACGTATTCTTGTAGTCGATGGAATGATCGAGGCTGTTTGGAGCGCTTCCGACTCTGCGCCAGCGGCTGCAGAGGGTGTTGTGTCGATACCAACAAGTGGCACAATATACCCCGGATTCATTGATGCTCACAATCATGCCAAATACAACATCATTCCACTATGGGATCACGGAACTAATGGCTGGGATAACCGCTATCAATGGCAGGCCGAAGACTCCTACCGCGATGCAAAAGATGTCGGTTGCTCATTAACCGACCCTACAGCCCAAAGATTTGCAGAATTAAGGGCAATTGCTGGTGGAAATACTGCATTACAAGGAAGTTCAACATCCTACACTGACACATTCGAGACTATGCTAGCAAGAAACATAGAACTCTACAATTTCGGTAGAGATTACATACATACTAAAGTTTCAGAATTAGAATCTGGTTACCAAGGAAATCACATCAAAGACGGAAATGCCTCAGGTGAATTAGATGCTTGGTTCTTACACTTAGCAGAGGGTGTTGACGAATCTAGCAGAGCAGAATTCGACATCTTGGTGCAAAATGACTTGCTCGTAGGTGAGTTGGTAATAATCCATGGAACAGGATTAACACAAGCAGAATTCGATGCACTCGGTAATGTAGGAGGAAGTCTTGCTTGGTCGCCAACTTCTAACCTAATCCTTTACGGAGAAACTACCGATATTGCAACAGCCAAAGCAGAGGGAGTCAACATAATGATTGGACCAGATTGGGCTCCTTCTGGTTCAAAGAGTTCTATGCACGAATTGAAGACTGCAGACTGGTGGGATGAAAATGTCCTCGGAGACATTTTCACAGATTATGAATTGGTTCAAGCAATTACGACCAATATTGTTGATGCGATTGGATGGTCTGAGCACACGGGTCGAATCAAAGCAGGTTTGGCTGCTGATTTGGTTGTCCTAGACACCTTCCATGCCGACCCATATCGTAACGTTGTAGAGGCCATCGATCCAGATGTACGTCTCGTTGTAGTAGGTGGGCTAGCAGTCTTCGGAGATGTTGATATAATGCAAGCGATGGATGATGAAATTCAGATTATCCAAGGAGAAGGATTTACCAAGGCTACTGACATAACCTACGATGGAGTTCCTGAAGCAACATTAACGGTTGACGAACTAATGACTTTCTTGGAAAATTGTAACCAAGGTGCACAAGTTCCTCTTGAGTATCTATTCACCTTGGGAGATGAGAGATATTTCGACGTCCTAAACCGTTCACAGACATTCCAAAATGGAAGAACGATTGACCTCTGGTCTGATTATTATGATGTTGAATTAGACGAAAATGGTCACAGAGTAGGAGGTACTGTAGGAGGTGCTGATCCGATAACCACAACAATCGACCCGAATAACGGAGGAAATGGAAATAACGGAGGTTCGACAGTTCCTGAACCTGAATTACCAAACGTGTTCACAACATATGGCCCAAGAGGGGCAACACTCTCCCATTCTACGACTATAGAAGAAGGAATACATCTAGAAGCATGTAATTCAGATAATGGACAAACGATTCCTGAAGACAAAGAATTACTCTGTGGCTCCATATTGATAGTTATGCAACCTACCGACGATTGTATTGAATTGGAAGGATGGTATTGTCAATTAGAGGTGGGTGATGCCTTTGCAATACCTAGTAAACTCTGTGAAGACACTGGGTCTTTGCCCACCGATGTGACTTGTAGAGACGCCTGGTCATACTTGGATATCGAACAAGAGCCCGAACCAGAACCTGAATTGCCAGAAAACGAAGATGAGGCATTATTGGAAGGGCCATTGTATTGGGTAGCGGTGATTTCATTGGTTGGACTACTAGTCGCTTCAATTGTAACGATCAATCAGAACCTTCGTTCATCAGATGAAGATGAATGATTAGGCTAATCTCCAAGTCGGCCCATCTGGACCATCTTCGACAATAACACCAATCGAATTGAGTTCGTCTCTAATTTCATCCGCACGATTCCAGTTCTTTGTTTTCCTGGAAGTTTCGCGTTCTTTCAGCAGGCCTTCAACTCTATCGGCAATATCTGCCCTAGCCGATTCAGCCTCAGCACGCCCTGCTAAAACCTCGGCTGAACTTGGAAGAAGCCCCAAAACATCCCCTGCATACTTCTCAAACCAAGAACCAAGGTCTTTGCCTGGGTTTTGAGATACAACCGATTGAATCTCAATAATTGCAGCTCTTGTATTGAAGTCATCATTCATTGCATCAATGAAGCGTTGGCTGTAATCAGATAGGTCGATTCCTAAATCTAAGTCAGAAGATAGAGACGCGCCATATGCCTCTATCAACCTCTCATAATGCGTTGCTGCTTCTTGCAAGAATTCAGGAGTCAAGTCAATTGGATTACGATATGGGACACTAAGTAGTGCATATCGAAGAGCAAGTGGGGCGTAGTTCTGGAATGCTTCTCTAACGGTCCAGAAATTTCCAAGACTCTTGCTCATCTTTTCACCATCGACATTCACAAAGCCGTTGTGCATCCAGTACCCTACAACAGGCTCGCATCCGGTACAACACTCAGATTGGAAAATCTCAGCCTCGTGGTGAGGGAACCTAAGATCATGTCCGCCACCATGAATGTCAAATTGTTCTCCAAAGTGATTGAGAGACATGGCTGAACACTCAATGTGCCATCCTGGCCTACCATCACCCCATGGACTCTCCCAGAATGGTTCACCAGGCTTTGCCAATTTCCATAGCGCAAAATCGCGATGATCTCGTTTTCCTGAGCCGGTATCTGCTACTCTACCACCCGCGCCAGCTCTAACCATCTGTAGCGTTTGACCAGTTAATTGCCCATATTTTTCTGGCGCTGTGTCTATCTCAAAGTAAACTCCATCCCCCCCAACATAGGCGTGCCCTTTTTCTTGTAAATTAGAAATCATATCAATGATTTCAGAGATGGTTTCGGTCACTCTAGGATAGTGGTCAGCCCTACGGACGTTCATCGCGTCCATTACTTCGAAGTAGTCCTCGATATTTCTATTGGAAACAACAGAGTAATCGACACCTTCAGATTCAGAAATATTGAGTATCTTATCATCGATATCGGTAAAGTTCTGGACATAATCAACCTGGTAGCCACTAGCTTCTAGCCAACGGTGTACAACATCGAAGGCTAGGTAGCAACGAGCGTGCCCTAAATGACTAGGAGAATAAGGAGTGATTCCACAGACATACATACTAACTCTACCCTCGTTTAGAGGTGAGAATTCTCGCTTCTCACGAGACCGTGTGTCGTAGACCCTGAGAGTCATTCTGATTGTGCTGCGAGGCTTTCTGTCAAGAACCCCGCGCCGCTTCCACAAGCGCGCGATACAATCCAATATGTCCGATACGCTCTGGGTGCCATTGAACTCCAATGCAAAATCTCTTGTCGGTTCGCTCAACACCCTCAATCAGATTATCATGTATAGAATATGCACTGATTTGCAAACTTCCAGGATCAGATATTCCTTGGTGATGAGTTGAATTGGCAATCACCTCGTCGCCCATTATTGCATTTAGATGACAGCCTTCAATAATTGATACACCATGTTCGGTAACCACTCCATCCCACCCTCCGTGTTCTTCAAATCCAGGAGTTTCGGGTAGATGTTGGTGCATTGACCCTCCGTGAACTACACACATCAACTGCATCCCTCTACAAATTCCCAGAAGTGGAATATCTCTCTCGATTGCGGCTTTGATTAACGAGGCCTCAGAGTCATCCTGGTCTGGGTGGGCTAGGTAGATGTGTTCGCTAGGTTCCTGGCCATACAATGAAGGATGGATATCTGGACCACCTGCCACAACTAAGCCATCAAGGAAATCTAAGTTTGAAGGACAACAACCTGGTGGTAAGAGAATTGGCTGTCCACCTGCTTCTGTGATAATGTCAGTGTAGGTTGATGGAAGAATTACGGCTTCTATATTCCAAGGGCCAAAAGTTGAGTCTCGTTTACAGGCGGTAACGCCAATTACCGGAGCCCGGCCCTGCTTACTCATACGTTTGGCACTTACTAGTAGACTAATTCAATCCGATGGTGTGGATTTCAGCAAATTATATCTTTGCTGCTTCGATTAATGCATCGAAAACTTTCTTTTGGTCTAACATCTCTGGATGCCATTGCATCGAAAGTAAGAAACTAGCTCCTGGCAGTTCAACCGCTTCGATAAGTCCATCTTCAGTTCTCGCAACCACTGTTAAATCTCCAGCATCTGCAACCCCTTGATGGTGTCCAGAATTAGCCATGGCTTCAGTTCCAATAACAGATGCCAATAGAGAGTCTTCCTCTATTTGTACTAGATGATTAGACCAATCGCCAGCAGTTGCACCATGATCTTCGTGACCTGGAGTTTCGGGTAGATGTTGATGGAGCCTGCCTCCCCTCTCCACAGACAATAATTGATGCCCTCTACAAACACAAAGCATTGGTAAATCTCTTTCAATTGCAGAAGCGATTAGTAATGATTCCCAACGATCCTGCTGTGGTCGTAGGTCGGTGGTTCTTTCATGGGGTTCCTGTCCATAACGTGCTGGATCGATATCTCGGCCACCAGCGATAATTATCCCATCCAGCCGGTCGAGCAATGTTTCAACATCATCACCTTCAGTAAGCAAAACGGGAATCCCACCCGCTTTTCTAATCGCTGTTGGATAATTTGCAGGCAACATGACAACTGCTTGCTCAGGAGTTTCATAATCTCGTAAGTTAATCGAGGTGGTAACCCCGATTACAGGAGATGGCAAACTATCACTCCGCTTCTCTAGCAAGTCTAGCAGCGCGGAATGACATAATTCCACAAACCATGAATGTGATTCCTACTACAATCAAGATAATGTGAGATGAAATTGCGAGATTAGACATATCTGAAAAGTCTGCAAAAACTCTTGCCCCTCCAAGTACCATCAACAGTGCCAAAACCATGGATGCATGCATAAGGTGATGACGCATGTTTGGCATCCTTTCGGATAGTATTCCCAAAACCAGCAGGGGAGCGCCCATGAATGAGGGGATCATTGCTGTAATCGAAGATTGGTCCGAAATGATGTAAGCCGCGATACCCCACAAAACAAGTATTGCTCCTTCGTAAATTGCGATTCTCGGAATTGTCAAACCTGAGACTGTGAACTCGTCACTCATGGTTACTCGTGTATACTGCGCTATTTATGCATCACTCATGAGTATTTGCGGCAGCGGCAGCTTGAATCTCTTCGTCTCTGGCGACTATTTGCTCCCACAGAATCTCGGCTACGTCTTTGACGTCCATTTCAGCACCGACTGCATCTAATCCGTCTTTGACCATGATTGAACAGAAGGGACAGCCGACTGCAACTGTGTCGCATCCTGTCTCGGCTATTTCCTTCGCTCGAATTTGGTTGACACGCTTATCGGCATCTTCTTCCATCCACATTTGAGCCCCACCGGCTCCGCAACAGAATGAATCGGTACCATGTCTCTCAACTTCCTTATCTACCCCGCCAATAATGTTTCGAGGTTCGTCTACGATGCCTCCTATTCGACCAAGATAACATGGGTCATGGAAGGTGACGGATTCCTCAGTTGAAACATCTGGAAGTTTTCCTTCCTCTTGCAATTTCGCGAGTATTTCAGAGTGATGGAATACCTCTAACTCTGCACCGCCATAATCTGCGTATTCCTTTCCTAGAGTATGGAAGCAATGTGGACAAGATGCAACTATTCTCTTTACTCCTAATTCTTGGAAAGTCATCATATTTGTTTCTGCAAGCATTTGGAAAAGGTACTCATTTCCTGCTCTTCGGGCTGGATCTCCAGAACAACCTTCTTGCATTCCTAGAATACCAACATCTAATCCGGCTTCATTTAGCAGACCAATAGTCGCTCGCGCAACTTTCTGATTCCTCTCATCAAAACTTGCAGCACAGCCAACGAAGTAGATGTATTCTGCTGGTTCACCGATCTTGATATCGAGTCCTTCAGCCCAGTTACCACGCTCATGCATACCGAATCCGTATGGGTTTGAAGCGGATTCTAGGTTACCCATTGCGACATTCAATTCTTCTGGATATTCCATTGTCTCCATCATAGCGTTCCGACGTAGATCTGTAAGTTTAGGTACGTGCTCGATGTATACCGGGCAAGCATCGACACATGCGTGGCATGTAGTACAAGCCCAAACTGCATCCGCACTCATTCGGTCTAGAATACTCTCATCGGGTGTTTCACCCTTGAGTAGAATTGGCGCGTGGTCATTAGCATAATCTCGAACGTCGTGTACGATTTGCATTGGATTCAATGCCTTACCCGATTCATAGGCAGGACAAACATCCTGACATCTTGCACAGGTCGTACAAGCCCAGCCATCAATCAGTTGCCTCCATGAAAATTGTTCATAACTCGCAACTCCAAATGCCTCGATGTCCAATTCTTCCAAAGGAATTGCTTGGCCACTATCATTCACCGCTAGAGGCCGCATCTTTGCCATTGGCTCGGTATCGTAAAAGAAAACATTCGGGAATGCCATGACTAGATGCATGTGCTTAGACATTGGAATCAGGACGAAGAAGGTACATATCGCCAACATGTGAGCCCAATAGGCCGCAATTACTTGCCCTTCTGTGACTCCTTGTTCGGCGAACCAATAGCCAAGGGGTTCCCAAGTTGAAGAAGGTGATTCGCCGGATTCTACTATGAATGAAGTGGTTGTGATAGTCATAATTAGAAAGAGAATGAAGTTTCCTTCCAATTGTGATTTACCTTTCAACTTCTCAGGTGTGAAAACTACTCTCCGGGTTAGTGCTGCAACGCATCCGATTAGTGCTATTGTATACCCAAGTTCCACGATTCCATTCCAAGGACCAACTAAGGCGCTTGGCAATAGTTCACCAGAAAACCAATTTGCAGTGGCTAAGTCAAACATGTCTGTTGAGAGCATCAAGAAGCCCCAAAACATCAGAACGTGCATAATTCCGACGACTCTGTCTTCGAGGACTCTTTTCTGGCCTAACCAACCAGTTATGACTTCCCAAACTCTCTTCCCCCACGAGTCAAAACGGTCATCACTAGAACCAAGCATTACAAGCCGAATTGCTAATTGAACTTGATAGAGGAAGAAGCCAATGGATAACCCTCCGATAAGCAATAGAATCATCCACCCGTCTAATGGGCCATAGGTTTGAAGAAGTGGGTGCTCCATCATCAATCACCTGCAGGCCTAGGGCCTGTATAGTGTCCGCAAGTGTGGCCGGACCTTCAATCAACCGCTTTCATATTACAACACGAGACATCTCCCCAACCCTCATTTCCTCGACGCCTTAGGGATTGACATGGTCAAGGCCTTCGCACCAGGAAAGTGTATCCTTTTCGGGGAGCATGCAGTGGTCTACGGCCACCCCGCAGTCGCTGTTGCTATCGATTCAGGGGTCGAGGTAGAATTGACCGAATCCGACTCATGGACAATTGAAGGAATGCCGTTTAACAGTGAAAAACATCCTCATATTTCTCATATCCTGAATGATGTTTTCGAATATGGCGGAAGACCTCTGAAAATCTCAATCCAAAGTGGGTTGTTTTCAGCCGCAGGTCTGGGCTCTTCTGCAGCTCTTTCCAATGCGATGGGAGCGGCTGTACTTCGGATGATGGATGCTAATGCAGAATTAGACTCAATCAAATTAGCCAGAATTGGACATGCTGCCGAGGCAAAGGCCCAGTTCGGACGAGCAAGCCCAACGGATACGGCAACCAGCGCCCTTGGCGGATGTGTTGTTGTAGCTGGAAGACAAGTCACAGGCACTGAGCACGTATTCGATACATCAATGGTCACCCCTGAAGGTGAAAGGAAATGGTCCGTTTGTCAGGTCGAGTTACCTGACGATTTGGATGCTTGGTTAGTGCTTGGATTCACAGGCATTGGATCACCAACTGGAGAGATGGTGGCCGGAGTCGCAAAATTGCTAGAAGAAGACCCGAGTAAACACAAAGAAATGGATTCTATTGCGATGATTACTCAAGCAGGATTAACCGCTTTAGGTTCTGGAAATCTAGAGGCGGTTGGTATAGCGATGGATGCGTGCCATGAGAAATTGCAAAACATCGGGGTCAGTAGTCCAGAACTTGATGCATTAGTTGAGGCGGTTCGCCCTCACTCAATCGGAGCCAAATTAACCGGAGCGGGAGGAGGAGGGTGTATGGTAGCCCTTACTCAACACCCACAGAGAGTTGCAGAAGCCATCGAAGTTGCTGGTGGAACACCATTGATTTCACGGCTCGGAGCAGATGGTGTTCGTATTTTGCCATAAATCGACGTAGTGAATATAGTAAACCGATATTGTAAGTCTCCTGAATCACGACGATTCTTTATAAGGAGTTCATAAGTGCGAGGTCTTATGAAGAGTGACGAAGAAAGACTAACCGTCGTTAACGTGGTCGCCTCCACCCGAGTGGCGGAGGAACTCGACCTACCCGACATTGCCATCCAACTGAACTGCGAGTATGAACCAGAACAATTTCCTGGTGTAGTATACCGTGTTGTAGATCCTAAACTCGCAATTCTAATGTTCCGCTCAGGACGAGCTGTTTGTACCGGAGGAAAGAACAAGGATAACATCCACACTGGAATCGAGAGAATGATCGGCGACCTGAGAGCCGCTGGTATCGAGACATGGGAATTAGATGATGTAGAAATTGAGGTGCAAAATATGGTTGCAACCTATGCTTTACACTACCCTGAGGATTACTTCGGAACCGCTAGAATGGATGATAACCATACAAGAGTTATCGATGTGGAAGGCGGAATTCGTGCCGCAACGGACGAAGAAGTAGAAGCAGAGGACCCACGAATCCGAGGAATCAGAGAAGGGGAACCACTAGCAACAATGCCTCGCAGATTGAATCTTAATAACTTGACCTTCCACCTACCTTTCGACAAGGTTGAATACGAACCAGAGCAGTTCCCAGGCCTAATTTACAGACTCGATTATCCTCGGGTAGTTTGCCTGATTTTCGGTTCCGGAAAGATGGTAATTACAGGTGCTCGTGACAAGTCAGAAATTCTTGAAGCAGTACAATTCATCCAGGATGAGTTAGCCGATTTACTCTGAAAACAGAGATTTATCATCTAGACCCGGCAAGTCCGCGTCGGAGTGAAGTTGATGAGTCGACCAAGTGTCGGAAGTTCTGTGTCAGGCAACAAATTCCACGGATTTGCTGTCATATTGATGCTAATTTTTGCGCCTGCAATGAGTTTTATTGGTGATTCCAATCAAAATCGAGAATTAGCCGAAGAAATTGAAGAAAGAGACGTAAATCGGAACTCTCTGAACATTGTTGATGTTCCCGATTGGCGGATAGGCGATCGTTGGTATTACAGTGGCTTTCTGGACGTAAGAGAATTTGTCGCAGACAGTGGAGTTGCTACCAATGTCGAGACCTTAAGCGGAAATCTAGACACCCAAGTGACAGACATCTATACCACAACTGTCGAAGGAGTTTCGACCTTGGTTTACAAAGTTGAATCAGAGGGTCAGTATGAGGCTCAAAACATCGAATTATCTGGCAATGATGGAGACTTGATTATAGAAATAGATACAGTCGAAATAATCCGAGCCTCTGATTTGGCATCAATTGAACAAGAGGCTACAATAGACATCGATTTTGACTATCAAATTTGGTGGTGGACGTACACTATAAACGTAGCAGATTTAGTTGTAACTAACGAATACGATCCTGCTTTGGAAGGATATGATTTCCCAATCAGTGTTGGAGAAACTTGGGAGACTACTTACTCTCAGGATACAACATATTCAGGAAGCAGTGATTACGTCAGCATTCCATCCGACACAAGCACTACCAACAGCACATCTTGGGAAGTAGTTTCACGAGGAAGTTCAGGAGTAACATACAGTGGATGTGCTCAATCTTATAATATCACAACACAGGACTCAAATGGTGATGAAACTGGATACAAATGGTATTGTCCAGCGATAAGTAAGGACATTAAAAGTTCAACAACTGAAAGTATTGGGTTCATCGCAACCCATGAGTTAAGTTGGTACCAAAAATCCTCTAGGATTAACGAAATAGATGTTGATGTCGAATTCCAGTTGTCACCTCTAGACATGCAGATGGATGCGACGGTTTCGCTGACTGACACCACAGGGAACCCAGTGTCAAATCAAAATGTGGAATTCCGCTTCGAAATTGATGAAGACATCAGAACTTTCACTACTGATTCCTATGGTCAGTTCGTTGTAGATTTCAATACAGGAAATGATCCAGACCAATCAGATGGAGGAACTGAACATGGATCACACGGAGTGATTGCATGGATTGATGGAAACTTCCCCCAAGTTGGGACTACAACTCTGATAATTGACCAGAATGTTCACCCAGTCGATTTGGTAGCAAATGCAGCTGGAGTTAGCATAGAGAGAACTAGGGGGGACCGAACAGTCAGCCTGAATCCAGCAATCGGATTTAACGCAGTTCCCGGAGATATCCTAACATTCAGTGTGCCAGTCGTAAACAGGGGCATACTGACTTCTCCAGAAACCGACCTAAGAGTAACTGGCCCCAACGGTGTATCTTCTACAAGCTACGTTCCCGCATTGGCAAGTTTGGAAGAACAGCGAGTAGAATTGGATTGGGAAGTACCCGCAGGCCAACCCATTGGTAATGCGGTGTTGGAATTCATTGTCGATGAAGCAGAAGTAATAACAAATGATGGAAATCGAAGCAATAACCTAGGTTTGTTTAGCATCTACATCGGAAGATTGCCAGTTGCAGAATTGACGACGAATTCTCCTCTTCTAACATATGAGACTGCGACTCTTGATGCATCATTATCAATTGATCCAGATGGTGGAGGCGTAGAATGTGTGTTTGAGATTGAATCCACATCCGGCATTATAGAAACCATAGAGGATGATGATTGTGTCCATGACCTAGTATGGGAAGATGATGGAGAATATCTAGTCCGATTGATAACTACAGATGGCGAGAGCGATACAGATACAATCGAAGAGACCTTCATAGTACTAAATCGCCCTCCTGAAATTGTTGTTGTCGCATCTTCATATTCTGTCCCAGTACTTTCTTCCTTGACATTTGAAGTCACCCATCGTGAAGATATAGATACGAACAATCCAACTTCACCTGTCGATATATCCTGGCAGGCCTCTTGTGAGGAAGGGAGTACCGTCAGCGCGAGATGCACAGTAACCCCTACTCAAGAAGGAAACTACACTATTGAGGTAATTGCGATAGATGATGATGGAACAACTACTACGGAAGAAGTGACGGTTGAAGTGACAAATATCGCCCCATCTGGATTGGAGGCAGAAATATGGTTTTCAAACACTAGATTAACTCCAGACTCTAGAGGAGTCTACACAATCAATGAAGGTGACTTTATTGAGATTAGGGGCTCTGCCGAGGACTCCCAAAATGACATTGACAATCTAGTCCATCTATGGTCACCAGATGCGGAAGATCATCCTGAGATAATGCTAGAAAGCGTCGGCCAAAATTCGATTATCGAATATACCTACAAAACATCCGGATTACACCTTGCAACACTCGTAGTGACCGACGATGACGATGCTAGTTCTGAGACTTTAGTGGTGGCAATTGAAGTAGTGAATGTCGCTCCAGAGATAGACCCAATCAGTAACCCGCTACCTGTTAAAGAAGACGACGAAATGATCATCTCTGCTAGTGTTTGGGACACTGTTGGGGATCTAGAAAATCTAGTCAGTTGTTTCGATCTTAACCCGGAAGTTAATAGCGATGAAATAGGTGATTCAGACGATGATTGTGATTTCGAAGGAAATCAATTTATTGGTTCCTGGCCAGATGCCCAACAGGCACCATCAGCAATAATTTTCCACACTACAGACGATGATGGCGAGTCCGCATCAGTAGAGATTCCAATCGCTGTAAATAACGTCAAACCGGAAGCATATGCAACGGTGAGTAATCAAAATCCAACAATAGGAGACATCATTGTTTTGAGTGCGAATCTTACAACCGATTCGAGTCATGACCTTGAAACATTGAGGTATGTCTGGGATTTGGATGTAACAACCGATAGCGATGGAAATGGTAACCCTTCAGATGATGAAGATTACGTGGGGCAGTGGTTTGAATGGAAAACTGATACATCCGGCACCCTAACTGTGAAACTAACAGTGATGGATGAGGAATTATCTGATTCAATGATAATTACCTTAAATGTAGAGGAGGCGCCGTTTAGCTTTGGGAATTTACTCACCTCACCAATCATGATAGTTCTAATTTTAATCATCCTGGCCGGTGGCGGAGGTTTTGCATATGTCAAAATACGCCAGCCGGACGATTTGGTTAAAGCCCCTGCAGAAGCAAAGCGGGGACGTAAAGTATCCGTGGATGATGCTTTTGATGACCCTGAATTTGATCCGTTCAGTCAGGATAAAACCAAGAGGCGTGTACAAGAACAAAAAAGAAACGACGAAGGTAAATTGCTGGAAACAAAAGAAAAGCCAACGACACAAGAAACTGAATCAATTGTACCGGAGGAAACACCAGTTTTACAGATGAGTGAACTCGATGAAGAGTACGAACAAGCAAGATTATCCGAAGTAGTTAATGACGATGTACTCAATGATTTATTGGAAGACTTCGATTCACTCAACGAAGAAGAGTGACGGCTATCAGCAGGACTGTCAATAACCGTTCTTTACTGCCGAACTTTAGCGAAGCACTCATTGCGGAAGAGTTTCTCCAGTAACTGTGGTTAATCTATTCAGATTACTTGGACTACCCGACCCTTCGAAGTCGGCAGAACAGGTAAAGAGGCCTCCTCGATCAGCCGACCCAGGGCCACAGAATAACGATTCATTCCATGATTTGGGGAAGGACATTTGGGCCGAGAGAACGCACAAATTAATCGGCGAGGCTGAACGTTTTGTTCACTACATTAAACCCGATGATTTGCATCGATTGAATCTAGATGGTATGTCTCATAATTTAGCTCAGGGGAATCTTGTGATTGTAGACCTCGGCTCACTTACCCATATGCCTAGCCAACAGGATGTTTGTCGACGACGTATCGAGACTCTAGGTCAACAAACAGGTCTTCCAGTGTTTGCTCTAAACGAATCGGACACCCTGCTGATGATTGCTGGTCGGAATATGCGAGTTGATACTGAAAAACACAAGCTAGGTATGGCTCAATGGAGCCAATTATCTGATGATTAGGCATAGTCAATTTTACTGCGCCAATCCGAATCGCTTGGCCCAGGCCCAAGTTTGTCGAAACCTATCTGGAATAGTTTCACGGGTATTGATTCGGAATCTACTCCTTCTGGTGCCTCGATTTCCTCCACTCTAAGGATTACTAAAGTTCCAACAGCATCTTCTGGAAGAGAGTAGAAATCTACCACTCTGCATTTAATTGCACATAACGCTGAATCATAATTTGGCGCTGATTCCGGTAAGAAGTCCCATTCTGACTGTTCTCTTGGTACAGGTTTGACCGTTTTATTTACAGCGCTTGCAGATTCTAAATCCGCATTCAAGATAAATATCGAGACTTTGGAACCTATTCCTTCTTCCTGTAGGTTTGCCAGAGTATCTCTAGGCCTACCCTCTCTATTGGTTGATAATGACAGGGCAAGAAGGGGAGGGTGATTTGAGACAATACTGATTGAAGACATCGGTGCTATGTTTTCAACTCCTGATTTTGATTTAGTGCCGACAAGAACCACAGGCTTTGGCATTAGTAGAGAGGCAAGCCATGCTCTCCTTTCTCTGAATCCTAAGGCGTCAACATCGATTTTGTATGAGCCGTCTCCTATCTTTGGAGGGGGTGGTGGATCCCCCTCTTCGTCGGTTAGCCAAGTATCTAGGGCGCCTGATTCCATCTCAGTAGCAGAATACGCTGTGAATTCACGGAATGCTTGCCACCGGGCAATCTCCGTGGGGTCTTCTTTTCTCGATACTTTTCGAGCGATTGATGCATCGGAGTATGTGACGCAACGACGAAGGTATCTAGATACCACTTTTCGTCGTTCGTCGATATCCATTAACTCTCAACTCCGAGTTCCTTCATCAGCCTCTCAACATGACCGGTCGCTCTTACATTATAGCCAACAAATTCGAAATTTCCGTCTAATCCAATAACAAAAGTAGAACGTGAGACGCCTAAGTATGTCTTTCCGTAATTCATCTTCTCTCTCCATACACCGTACTTCTTGTGTAATTCGATGTCCTGGTCGACAATTAATTCGAAATTCAGGTCATGCTTCTGTATGAAGTTGGAGTGGGATTTTGAGGAATCCTTGGAAACGCCGATAACTCGGTATCCCACTGCTTTTAATCGGCCAAAATTATCCCTAAAATCACAGGCTTGCTTAGTACATCCAGGCGTTGAATCTTTTGGATAAAAGTATAGAATTACTTTTTCGCCTCCATCAAGGATTTTACTTAGCCTAATCATGGTTCCGTCTGTCAATTCAGCTTCAAAATCTGGGGCGTTTTGGCCAACCTCAAAATTCACCAACTCGTTGCTCATAATTTTCCCAAATAAACGGGGGTGATGAATGCTCGTATTGGTAGCATTGAAAAAACAAGGCTGTCAGTTCAGAGATATGGGTAAAGCAGGAAAGATTTCAGGGGCCATTTCGCTAATTCTCGGAGTGTTATTTCTGATTGGTTGGTTTGGAGCAGGTGTGGCGGTTGATTACATCGATAATCAGTTGGAGGAAAATTGCGATAGCACGACTGGCCAAATTGGACAATTTACCGGCTGGGATGAGGGACAGTGTCAGGATGGAAGAGATTCACGGGACCTTCTTTCTTCACTACAATATTCATTGCAACTTGGTGGAGCGGCACTATGTATCGCTGGTGTCTGGATGTTAGTTAGACATTGATTTCCTATCGCTTCGATTCTTCTCGAATTCGTTTTTTACTGGCCGCCCAGCCACAAATTGGGCAGTCAGAGAGATTGTGATTGCGTGCTGGGCAATATTCCCGTCCGAAGAAAATGATTTGCAGATGACGACGATTCCAAGTATCGATTGGAAAAACAGACTTCAGATCCCTTTCAGTTTGCTCTACATTTCGCGCCTTGGACAAACCCCATCGACTTGCTAAACGGTGAATGTGTGTATCTACCGGGAACGCCGGCACTCCGAATGCTTGTGCCATAACCACGCTAGCAGTCTTGTGCCCAACACCGGCAAGTGATTCTAAGAATGCCCAATCCGGGATAATTTCTCCTCCCTCTTGCAGTATTTGTTCTGCCATTAATTTAAGATTCTTAGCTTTGGTTGGCGCGAGTCCGATTTCTCGAATTAAACTCTGAATTTCTTCAACTTCCAGAGAGGCCATCTTTTCTGGATTGTCTGCTCTCGCAAACAAAGCCGGGGTCACCTCGTTTACCTTCTTGTCAGTTGTCTGTGCGGAAAGCATAACCGCGACCAACAAAGTGTAGGGGTCAGTATGGTCCAAAGGAATTGGAGTTTCAGGGTATAATCCGTCTAGCTGCGCCCCGATTTTGTTAGCCTTATCGGCTCTATTCATTGCTTAATTTCCCCCTCATCCCGAAGTCCGAGGTAAAGTGAACCACCCACAATTAATCCAGGAACTAAGTAACAAGGGCCGTACATCCAAGTCTCCCATTCATCTCCGGCAGTACCCCCTAAAACGAAGTATGCAGCTATTCCAGCAAATAATGCAGGTAACAATGACACGGTTACAAACACTAGTCCTCGCATTGGGCGCATGGACGTGGCTAGAATACAATGGTCATCAACCTTCGTCAGAGGCCCAGTAGTTGTTCCATCTCTGAACCCGTCTTTGTGTTCAGCACATCCGCTGCCTCTAACCAACCCTTTCGAGCGATTTGAACGCCATACCAAACATCAGCTAAACCCTCAGTTCCATGCGCATCAGGGTTGATGCAAACCGGTACGCCTTGCTGTTTGGCATAATTACAGAGCCTCCAATCAAGGTCTAATCTATATGGAGATGCGTTAATTTCAACAGCCTTCAATTGACCTTCTGAGTTTAGTTCCCCCATTCTTCGTAAAACGGCATGCATGTCCACAGGGAATCCTTCTCTGCCCTGTAATATTCTTCCAGTCGGGTGTCCTAAGATGGTAAAAGTAGGGTTTTCTACAGCCCGAATTAGTGCTTCGGTGTTTTCAATTTCGTCTCGATTTCTCCAACTACCCAAAGCGTGTACTGAGCCCACTATATGGCTCATCGATTGACGCGTTTCATCTGGATAATCTAAGCCACCATCTACTAAGATATCACACTCTGAACCATGGAATATTCGGAAATCCAGACCTGCGTCAGCCCAGCCTTCATTGAGTGCTCGAATCATTTCAGCTTGTACGGGTATTCCATCCGCAGGAATACCAATTTGTCGACCACCGATATTGAGAATTTCAGAGTGGTCAGCAATACCAAGATATTCCCAACCTAATACCTGTGCCGCTGCCGCCATTTCTTCCAGTGTGTTTACTCCGTCGGAAGCGACTGTGTGATTATGAAGTGCTCCACGAATTTGTTCTGGTTGAATCAGATTAGGTAAAGAAGAAGATTGAGCGGCTTCAATTTCACCTGTATCTTCACGCATTTCAGGAGGCACCCACTCAAGTCCTAGATGACGATAGATATCCTTCTCATCTGCGCATTCTAGAGTATATTTGGCCGCCTCCATGCCTATTGCATCGCCTGCCTCTTTCTCAGAGAATAGGCCAAATTCATTCAATCTAAGCCCTCGATCTATTGCCAATTGACGCATTCGGATATTGTGTTCTTTAGAACCTGTAAAGTAGGCCAAAGTGAATGGGAACGTTTCTGGGGGAACTATTCTGACTTGAGCATCGATTGTCGCATCCCCGCTTCGCTCCATCATAGATTCCGCAAGTTGGGCATCAAGACTTCCTACTGATTCAGCACCAGATAGCATATCTTGTTCCAAAATCAGGCTAACCTTTGACTCACCAGAGCCCTTCACCTCAGCAATTCCAGGAAGAGATAGAATAGCCTTGACGACTCTATCATGATTTGCGGGTTCTGCTGCGACTACGATATCTAGGTCTCCAATAGTTTCTCTGCGACGCCGTGCACTGCCTGCGAGTTGCGCCCGAGTAACGCCGGGGATAGCGGCAACCCTCGACTCTAGTGCGCGCCCAAACATCAGGCCTACGTCCATTCGGGAACGACCTTGGTAGCGGCGCAATAATTCAATTCCTTCGAGATATTTTTGTTGGCTCTTCTCTCCAAAACCGGAAAGGGGAGCTACATGGCCCATTTCACATGCTATCTTCAAAGATTCAACTGAATCTACTCCAAGTTCCTCATACATAACTCGGGCGCGTTTTGGCCCCAATCCGGGTATCCCTACAATTTCGATTAATCCGGGCGGAATTTTTTCATATAATTGAGGTAAATCACCCCAAGTACCTTCCATCACAGCCTCTGTTACTAAGCCACTGATTCCTTTACCTATTCCCTTGACCTCAACCAGCCTTCCATCTTGTACAACACTTAGCAGGTCTTCTTCCATCGAAGCCAATGCACGGCTGGCATTTTGGTATGCCCTAACCCTGAACACATTGGCACCATCTAGTTCCAGTAGCACCCCTACTTGTTCCATCACTGCAACTACAGAAGACTTGGTTTGGAAAGGAGGACCAGTGCTACGAGGCTTGGGTAAACTCCAACCCTTGACATTCACCATGTACCTAACGGGAGTCCTCAGCCCTTGAGGATGTCCATCAGCAGCATTGAACCCAAGACTCACAAATGCACACCCAATCGGAAAGATGTGGAGTTACTTGCAACTCTGGAAACCGCCTCTATGTCTCTCTGTGGCATCGCTATGTTACTATGGATGAGTATAGGCACATTTACTCGTGCCGATTGGGGAGAAGCATTTGCTCAGAAAACTATCTTTGTTTTGTGTGTTACCTCCGCATTTTTGCTATTTTCTCTACACTATCTTGGTGGAGAGCTATGGGGTTCGCGTAATGTTGCATTACCGTTTGCTTTGACCGCCCTAATCGTAGCTGCCGCAGGCTCTCTAAATATCAAAGGACAAGATGTTCAAGGTGAAATAAATCCTCACGAAATAATGAGAATGAGGAAACAAGAAAAGGAAGAAGACTGAATCTATTCTTCGGTTCTTTCAACACCTAATTTGTCGTCGATAAATGCCCGCATGTAGGCAGGAAGCTCGCCATTGACGAAGATTACATCATTTACTTCGTCGAGTTTCATCAATGAATAATAAATCTGCATTGCAGTCATAGGAGTTGAACTGCAGCCAGTGCAGCCACCCTCTAGTGAAATCATGATTATTCCATCTGTAGTGTCGACTACATTGACAATTCCATCATGTGCGTCCAAAATTGCTTGCACCGGCCCTACGGACTGTAGAATTAGTTCCTTATTGACTTCAGCCACGTGATTTCCTCATAGTTGCTACTAGGCGAGGTGCTTTGAACCATTGGTGGGCTGACCATCGATGTGGGAGACACGGTCAGGGTTCTGATGGTAGACCTGTTGGTCGAAAGAGCGGAATTCGGACACGGAGGGAATCAGGAAGTTGTGCGACCATTTGCAGCAGCTGGAGATGTAGAGTTGTTACTTGTAACTCCTCAAATGCAATCCTTTGAGGCTGGCAAAAAAGCCCAAGCGGGAGAAGTAGCACTTTCGGAGGAAGACGTTCCTCATTGGGATGATGATTTCCCCTTCTGGCAATCAACCAAAGTGGAGTTAGAGGGCAGAACAGTTTCTTTTCAAAGAATTGTTATGCCGATGATTGAAAATGATGCGGATATGGCAAATTGGTTAGATTCCATCGCCGTGGATGCCGTAGTTTGTAGTGGATCACGTCGTAATGTTAGCATATGGGAAGAGTGGATGGCCCCCGCGTCTTCATTAGTTCGATCATCGGTATATTCTGGCAGGCCGACCCTTGGAATATGCTTCGGTCATCAATTACTTTGCCACTCTCTAGGTGCATCCGTTGAGAGAGCCGATTCACTTTCAAGTGGAATTTGGGACTTGGACTTCACTGAAATTGGAGTAGATGATGAATTGCTTACCTCACATGTTTCGATTGGTTCTTCTGTTGCCGGGTTATTTAGTCATCAAGATCACGTAATGAATGTGCCAGAATCTTGTTCACTTCTATGCTCAACAAGCCATAACGGCGTTACGGCAGTTAGAGTTATTTCCGAAGACGGCGAACCCTTACCTTCGTGGGGAATACAATTCCATCCAGAGGCTGCCAGAGCAAGAATTGAGCGCGCTCACGAATCAGGCCACATATCCGATGAAGAATTGGCTTCCTTCAAAGGAGAACATGATGGAGCCAGTATATTGTCTTCATTCGCCAGCATAGTAGGCCGCCCCCATCAAGCGTAATCTCCGCCCCGAAGGGGCGATTAATGTGGATTCGGATTAAATAGAGACCGTCGGTCGGGCGGACCACAGGTGTAAGTTATGTTAGAGAATATACCATTGATTGCAACAGGCGCAGGAGCCTTTGGACTCCTTATCGCTATGTTCCTTTACAACCAAGTAAACAAAGTAAAAATTGACAATGAAGTTGTTGCTGAAATAACTGAAGAAATACAAAATGGAGCTATGGCATTCTTATTCGCTGAATACCGAATTTTATTTGTATTCGTCATAGTCGTTGGGGCTGTATTAGCGTGGCTCAACGACGTTGATACGTCCATTGCTTTCTTTGCAGGGGCGATCGCATCGGTCCTCGCTGGATTCTCAGGAATGCGTTCCGCAACTTCCGCTAACGGACGGACTGCTATGGCTGCAAAGAACGATGGTCAAGCGGGCGCTCTCGCTGTGTCCTACAATGGTGGAGCCGTTATGGGTCTGTCAGTTGGTGGATTAGGTCTCCTTGGAATTTCTCTAATCGCCTTTTGGCTCGGTGCAGAAGATGGAAGTCCTTTGTCTGCAGCAGCAGGTTTCGGTATGGGAGCATCTTCGATTGCTCTATTCGCCCGTGTGGGTGGAGGAATTTACACCAAGGCCGCTGATGTTGGAGCCGATTTGGTTGGAAAGGTCGAAGCCGGTATCCCCGAAGATGATCCGCGCAACCCCGGTGTTATTGCTGACAATGTCGGTGATAACGTAGGAGATGTAGCTGGAATGGGAGCGGATATTTTCGAATCCTTCGTGGGCTCAATAATTGCTGCAATGATTATTGCAAGCGAACCAGATGCAATTACAGGAACTGCAATGGACGTTGATTACATACTAATGCCTATTCTACTAGGATTCATAGGGTATGTTGCTTCCATAATCGGAGTATTCTCCATGACTTTCCTAAAGAATGGAAATGACCCTGCAGCAGCCCTAAGAAACACTACTTTCATCGCTGCTGCACTATTTTGGGCTGGTGGATATCTATCAATCGACCAAGGATTTATTGACGTTGAATACGGAATCATGCATTCTGTAGTTCTTGGTAGTGTAGTAGGTATTCTGATTGGATTAGTGACTGAATATTACACTGGTATCGAACCTGTATTCGGTATCAAGACCAAGGCCATCCCACACATCGGAGAGATGTCAAAGACCGGTCCTGCAACAAATGCTATTGCTGGTCTGAGTGTAGGAATGATGTCAACATTCATTCCGGTTCTTCTGATTGCATTCGGAATTCTTGGAGCTAACGAATTTGGTGGTGAAACTTACGGTCTGTATTGTATCGCAATGGCAGCCATGGGTATGCTGGCGACTGTTGGCGTTACAATGACTGTGGATGCATACGGACCCGTTGCAGACAATGCAGGCGGTATTGCGGAAATGAGTGGTCTAGGCGATGATGTTCGTGCTATCACTGACGAACTTGATTCAATTGGAAACACGACAGCAGCCGTTGGAAAGGGATTCGCTATAGGCTCGGCTGCATTAACCGCACTCGCTCTATTCGCTGCCTACACCACATCAGTTGGAGGAGTAAATCTAGATTTGACTGAGCCAATGGTTGTAATCGGATTACTCATTGGTGGAGGTCTTCCGTTTGTTGTGGCTGCTATGACCATGACATCTGTTGGGAAGGCCGCTGGAGACATGGTCGTAGAAATTCGAAGACAGTTTAAGGAAATTCCAGGACTTCTTGAAGGAAAGGAAGGCGTCAAGCCAGATTCTCAAACTTGTGTCGATATTTCTACCAAGGCCGCCCTCAGAGAAATGGTAGGACCAGGAGTTGTTGCAGTACTTGCTCCAGTAATTGTCGGATTTGTACTAGGCACTGCAGCCCTTGGTGGAATGCTGGCGGGCTCATTAGTCACTGGTGTACTTCTAGCACTCTTCATGGCGAATGCAGGCGGAGCGTGGGACAACGCAAAGAAGGCTATCGAACAAGATCACATACCAGGAGCCAAGAAAGGAGATGATGCTCATGATGCAGCAGTTATTGGGGATACCATTGGTGATCCATTCAAGGATACATCAGGGCCTTCCCTTAATATTCTCATCAAGTTGATGTCAATCGTTGCAGTTGTACTTGCAGGTACTGGCAAACTTTCTGAGACTGGATTACTCTGAGATTCTAAGCGTCAGACTCTTGAGAGTCTGTCAATAGGGTCGTCCATGCGGAGCGTCGCCGTTGGCCTGACCATGTTGTTTCTTATGGCTAGTGTTGCGGGTTGCGCAGGACTGACTGATTCGGGTGGAAGAAGCGGTTCAGACTACTCAATCGATGTGCCAACTTGGCACATAGGAGATTGGTGGTTGTACACATTCTCTACACCAGAATACACAGATGATACTGCGCGTTTGGTGGTAGCATCGGATAGTGAAGAAGATGGAGCCGCATACATGCTGGCTATCTCTTCTATCGGGGAGGCCAGAAGACACGCTGTTCTCAACCACAACCCATTCCTTGGTAGAATAACTCACGACAATCTAAGTGCGTACGAAAATGGACTACCCCAGCCAGTTTTGACATTCCCAATTTCAGAAGGAGATTCTTGGGCATTTTCCCTTTTCACTAACGATTGGACTGCTACAGCCCTAGATGTAGGGAAGCAACATGCAACAATGTCTGCACAAGCAGCCGATGGCGCTAGACTCGACTATACGTTCAACACAGATGTTGGTTTCTTCTCCTCGTTTATTTGGACCGATTCCGAAGGGATTGAGCGGTTACGAATGATGTTAGCAACAAACGGGCACACAGAAGATGGCGAAGGTCATGATGGCGAGGTCTTCTTCATTCGTGGAGGCGACCTATATTCAGATACCTGGGAGAATGCCGGTACTGATTTAGAGATACGAGATACATTCCTCGTGAGTGATCACCCTAGTGATGGAGAATGGGACGAAATGGTGTACTACCTAGACGCTGCTTGTGGAAGTGGAGGTTCAAGCATCAGCCTGACACTTAGAGACCATACATCGGTATCGGCCCTTCAACGAACTTGGGGGCCGGGTGCAGAAGAATACGGCACATTGGGAACTATTCCCTACCCAAGTGGGGAATATACGCTGACATTGACCTTTACCGGCGATTCAGATCTTCGCCTAATTATCGCCGGTGCAATTACCTATTCATGGACGCTCTGAGGTGTCTAAATGACCTCCGGAAATCTCGTCATGCTACATGGTATGACTGGAACTTCAGAGAAAATGCAACCACTTGCAGAGAGTCTGGCACCTAATGGTTGGAACATCATCTGTCCACAAGCAGAAATTGAACATCCAACAAGGGGTGGGTTTGCTTGGTGGTTACGGGCTGAAGATCCAACTCTACCATTGAACTCAGAATCTCAAAAGCAAGTAGAGGATTCGATGCAGAGTGTGATTCGAGAGATTCCAAATGGGCCTCTGATAATAGGAGGGTTTTCTCAGGGTGGAGCGATTGCCTCTGCGCTTTTGGAAACAGAGTTACATGAGAGAATTCTGGGTCTTGTTCTAATAGGGACAAAGACTGTTAGACCCGATTTTTTGAGAGAATCGCTTCCCTTTCTAAAGCCAAGGGAAGTTGTTTGGATGCATGGAAGAAAGGATCACCTTGTGCCTTTAGAAGTAGCCAAAGAACACGCGGAAATCTATGAATCCGCAGGATGGCCAGTTACTCGCCTTGAGCATGAAAAAGGCCACATGGTCAATTTGAACCAGTTAGATGAATTGAAAAATTCAATTCAAAGAATGGCTGATTCGATTTAGTCAATTCAGCCAAGGTAATCCATCAAATGATCAGAGCCACCAATGAAGATTGGTTGTTCACCTCTGACATCAAAACAGACTGGAACGGTACGATGCCCTGTTGCATCGACGACTTCCCATCGAAGGTCTCCTTCATGGTCGAAATTTACCTCTGTGAAACTTAGGCCTTTTGCATCGAGGAAATTTTTCGCCCTAGTACAATAGGGGCAAACTGTCTGAGAAAAAATCAGAAAATCCGTTTTACAGGATTCAAGCCACTGTTGCATGCTCGCCAAGTTCTGCACCCTCCATAGATTCTCCCTCATCTGTCCACCATTCATCCTCATCTTCATCATCGTCTCCTAGACGACCTTCCAAGACTCGGTCTGTTTCGTCCTCATCAATGAAAATCAGCATTATTGCGGAAATCATAGTAAGAGTAGCGCCGACATAAATTGCCGAGGAGTAATCGAAAATCTCTATCATTCTCTCGGTCAGCAAGTACGCCGTTACTCCAGATAAATTGAACAAAGACATGTAAGCAGTAAATTGAGTTCCGCCAACCTTGCTCCAAGTCAATCTCATCGATAGTGAGATAATACAAATCCATGCAATACCTGCTATGAATGCCTGAGCAATCAGGAATATTGTCATCACAGTGGTGTTAGTCCAAAGGGGTTCTAACATTGCAAGTGATGCATTAGCCAATGCTAGCAAGAGGAAGCCAACCATAGCAACTCTTCGTGTTCCGAACTTGTCCCCTAGAAGTCCACCGAATATTTGACCGAACATTGCACCAAATACCACCACTCCGCCGACAATAGCATTGTACTTGGCCTGTGACCAACCAGCTTCGTTGATGAAAATGTCAATGACAATTGGTCCGACAAAGTAATACAATTCAGATAACAAACAGAGGAATATGAGTAAGAATGCTGACCTTACTGAGAAGGCTTTGACAAGATAGAACGACGTTCTGGCAACAGTAGTTCTAGTTCCCGTTGGTAAGACCAAGAATGGATTCGGAACTTTAGGCAACTCTTTCGCATCCTCTATTTGGTTCATTGATATTGAAATCCCCAATGTGACTAATCCAACTATGATGAAGAAGTAAGATGCAGGGTTTGTAAAGTTTCGAAGATCTGCTCCGAGACCCCAGTCAATAGTAAATACATCAATTGCAAAGCCAATAAACCAAATCGATAGACCCAGTATTGCGCATAATGCAGGTATCGAAATTCTGCTTTCGGACACAGCATAACCTACTGTTCTGGCTACACGGAAGTCTTCTTCATCCATCCATGGAGTCTCTTCATCCTCAACATTCTCGACTTCTTCTGTTTCTGAACTAACGATTTCAGCTTCAATTACACCAGCCTTCTTTGACCATGGGAATAATTGCACTCCCGGCTTTTCAATCATGGTCAGTGGGAACCATGCAACCATCAGGAGAAGCACCATTGAGGCTACTATAACTCCAATAATACCAATCTTCGTAACAAGCACTCCAAGCGCTGCACCCCCGATAATAATTCCAAGTCGCTTTGCCGCGAACATGAAACCATTCACCTTCGCTACTTCATCTGGTTGAAGAATTTCTACAGCTAGGGCATCAGTAGCAACATCTTGCAGTGAAGCAAAGATGTTGTGAATGAATAATACTCTAGTTACCAATTGAACTTCAGTATTCAAATCACCAATTGTTGCGTCAATAACCAACAAACCACCTAGGCTAACCGCCATACCGGTTTGGGCGAACAATACCCATTGTCGACGTGGACCAAATCTTTCGATAAATACAGCGTCAACAACAGGACCCCATATCCACTTGAATGTCCAAGGTAATGCTACAGTGGCGAATAGAATTGCGATATCCTTGACTTCGGTTCCATTTTCTACCAAATAGGCCGCGAAAGCAACACTTGCAAAACCCCAAGGTAATCCTTGAGCGAAGTAGAGAATACAGAGAGTAATCACTCTCCGAGTTTTATTTTCCGTAAGAGGCCCGCCTTTCCTCCATTCAGACCATCCTGATTTTGTTGATGATAATGCATTGGAAGGCATCGTTCTGTAACGTTCTACATCGAACGCGTTCGAATAAAACGGCTCGTCTGATTCTGACTTCCAACCCTCTCTCACAGCAACTACACCTAGGAGAGCAGTGATTGCTAGGAATGGTATGAAGAAGGCAACAGGTCCAACCGAGGTCTTTCCAACATTATTGCTCGCATCTGTCAATGATACGTAAATGGGGAACTCTGCATAAACCTCCCCCGGGCTCCCTCCGTCCTCTGAATAGTACATGCGAAAATTACCGGAACAGTCCGCAATTGGCCCAACAGGGCCGGGAGGATCAGTACATTGTGGTCCACCCTGAGCCGGTACTGAATATTCAACTGTCAGTGTAAGCATGGTGTCCTTGTCCCATGTTCTAACGGAATCATCGACTAAAATGTCCCACTGAGTAGTGAAGTCATTACCATTGTTCACTGAATTCGCAGATTGTACAAATTGATCGATTTCTTCTTGCCCCCTAGAAAGAGTTAGGGTTAGATCGGTGCAATCGCCTCCGCAATTTCCAGACTCAATATTAAATTTCAACCTCATCGAAATAGTTTCGTTAATAGCTAGAAGAAAATCATCTGTAAAGGCTGATTGCATGTTACAAGTATACTCAACAGACACATCATCACCAGCCGGAAATGCGATTTCACCGAATCCAGAACTTGATGATTCGGTTGATGCATTATCGAAATTACTCCAGCATTCAGATAGGTCATCAGAACCCCAGAAGTACATGTAGGGTTGTTCTTCTGTTGGATGATTATTTTGACCATCTTGCGCTACAACAAAAACTGAAAGAATACTTACAGAGAAAAGTAGGACTACTGCTAAGGAAAGGCCTCTACTTGCATAGCGCATGGGTTTGGGGGCAGAAAGTAGCGTTTGAGGGTTCGCCCAACAAGGTTCGGTTCAAATTGCAGCCAAACCAGAATTATTATATTCCCAATCGATGATTTGCCAACCAACCTCAGATAATTTTGAATGGACCAAATTTAGGCTCATTGGGTTGCAAAGAAGAGCGACGCAGCCACCTCCTCCAGCACCTAGAGCTTTCCAAGCCATCACTGAACCAACTGCAAGCATTGGCTCGATTGTTTCTCGAAATGGTTGATGTATCGAAGAGTCTAGTGAATCGACTCCTTTGCAGATTTCATTTAGAGCCTCTACCACCAACTGTCTGTGGTCTCTTTGAAGGGCATCTGCCATCATTTTGGTGGCTAACCGAATAGTGTGAAGGCCATTGATCACGCTTTCATCGCCTGCATCATATCGGGACCAAACTAATTCTTGCATATCTCCCGATTTATGCTGTATTCCACTATGTGCAATAATCAGATGCTTTTGAAGCCATTTTTTGGCGGAAGGGGCTGGTTCAAATGGTAATTGTTCAACTCCATCTCCTATGAATAGAAATCGATTGAATCCACCATGTGCCGACGCCCATTGGTCTTGACGACCACAACGATTACCTGCATTGGTTTCTGCTTCGAAGGCTAATTCTGCAATTGCACCCAGGTCACTTACATTATCAACTCCCAGAGCCGCAATCTTTGCAACATTCAGAGCTCCACTAGTTCCAAGTCCGGAACCAGGGGAGATATCAAATTGGAAATCGACATTTCCATCACCATCTGGAGTTGCTGTAACCCACTTATCTATTGTGAAGTTGACCACTTCCCCTCCATGGTCATGAGTGTACGGTGCTAGGTCCGTCCAACCTCCTGCTAGGTCAACCCTTAGCGGGGCTCGATATCCACCCATGAATCGTCCGATGACTCAGGGGTGATAACCCTACGGTGAGAACAAAGGACCAAAAATAACTGGTATTAACACCGAGTCGGAACAAACATGGAGTCGAAGGTTGAAAGTGCTATTCGGGCCTTCTCACAAGGCCAACCAGTGATGGTTTTCGACTCTGATTTCAGAGAATGCGAGACCGACCTTCTATGGCCTGCAACAGCGGCCAGTCCCGCGGTTATGAGAAGATTACGGCAGGACTGTGGGGGCCTTCTGTTCTTGGCGGTTGGGGATGAAATAGGCAGTCTATTCGGTCTTCCTT
This sequence comes from Candidatus Thalassarchaeaceae archaeon, assembly GCA_023268715.1. Lineage (GTDB taxonomy): Archaea > Thermoplasmatota > Poseidoniia > Poseidoniales > Thalassarchaeaceae > MGIIb-O1. The sequence continues at coordinate 79,792 of JALRLV010000001.1, read as the reverse complement.
GGTTACAGGACATTCATACTCACCCCGCACTTGTTGCTGAAAACCCAGTTCTTGGTAAATTAATCACTGACGACTTACAATATGACTCACGCTCTGCCTTCACCCTCTCCTTAAACCATAGAGAAACCTACACCGGAATTACCGATAGGGACCGTGCACTAACTACGCGAAGGTTTGGTGAATTAGCCGGAGAGATGATGCAGGCAAAAGCAACTGAGGAAACTGCTCAGCAGGCGCTCGGTTCCGAGTTTAGGACTCCTGGACATATTCCTGTTTGTAGAGAATCGCCTGGTGGACTGAAAACTAGACAAGGTCACACCGAATTAGCTGTAGCAATAGCGAGACTCTCTGGACACGTTCCAGCCACCATTGGAGCCGAGATGTTACAACCAGATGGAGATAAAGCCCTGAGTGTTGAGGCTGCCAGAGAGTACGCTGAATTACACAACATACCCATGATCACTGGTGATGATTTGCTAAAGTCTCTAGGGATTGAAGATTGACCGAAGCATTGAGGATATCTGACTGAGAGGGGATATGGATGGTTCGGGTCATGGCGGTCGGGGTTTTCGACCTACTGCACGCAGGTCACCTGCATTATGTCGAACAGGCAAAGTCCCTAGGTGACGAGTTGATTGTAGTAGTCGCCCATGATGATACTGTAAGGAAACAAAAACACGAGCCTGTAACTAATCAAGAACTTAGAAGACGCATGGTGATGGGGTTGAAACCTGTCGATGAGGCAATTGTAGGAAACCCCCCAACTGTACCTATTTTTGAAATCTTAGAAGTAGTGAAACCCGATGTCATCGCATTAGGTTATGACCAGAAGCATTCACGTGACTCAATCAAGAAAGGGTTGGAGGAGAATGGTTGGGGAAATGTACAGGTAAGAAGGGTCGAAGGATTAGCAGACGACCTCGACGGAACAAGGAAAATCATTGCTAGGATTATTGATCTTTGGTCTGGTGAAACCGGCGGCCCTTACGAGGAGGATTGAGAATGTTCACAGGAATTGTGGCTGCGTCTTGTGAGGTTGTGGCAACCGAGCAAGGAGAAGAGGTCCGTTCGATTGTTGTTGACCTAAGTGGTTATGATGATGATTTAGAAATAGGTGCAAGCGTGGCAATAGATGGCGTTTGTATGACAGTAGTTTCTTCAACAGATGGCCATGTTCAGTTTGAAGCAATATCTGAAACCTTGGAACGTACCACAATCGGCTTGCTTAAGCAGGGTAGTAGAGTGAATATCGAGAGATCTCTACGGATGGGCGACGAATTAGGAGGGCACATTCTTTCTGGCCACATTATGTCTACTGCGAGAATTCTACAAAGAACTCAGAAAGGTGAAGGAATCGACCTACTGATCGAACATCAAGCCGAAACCAAACCATATATTCTCGAGAAGGGATATGTTGCAGTTGATGGTATGTCGTTAACGGTTGGAGAAGTGAAATATGAGGGATTTAACCTACATATTATTCCGGAAACTCTGAGGATAACCACAATCGGAGCGAAGACTGAGGGCGACTTAGTGAATATTGAAGTGGACTCCAGAACCCAAGCTGTAGTAGACACGATTCGAAGCATGGAGGTAGAGAGATGAGAATAGTTGCAGTCTGTGGTTCTTTTCACAAGGAAGAAGTAGATAGAATGCTAGAATTTGCCCGTGATGAAGCATCAAGGATGAATTCTGAATTAACAGATGTTGTTTGGGTTCCCGGATCTATGGAAGCACCTCTCGCTTTGGAAAGATTACTGCTCCGAGAGGATGTTGATGGTGCGATTACACTGGGTATTATCGAGCGTGGAGAGACTCAACACGGGTTAGTTATGGGGCAGTCTGTTACCCGTGCAATAATCGACCTACAAATCAAGCACAACAAGCCAATAGGTTTGGGAATTATTGGACCAGGCGCCGAACCAGATCATATTGAGCCACGTCTTGAACCTCACGCTCGTGCCGCAGTTGGGGCTGTAGTTTCGATGGAAAACTGATATTATTCTCTAATCGCTTTCAATGTGAAAGACAACGGGAAGCGTACCTCTCCATCTTTTAGCCGCCAATAATTTGGCCTTGATGTTTCAAACATATCTGGCCATGGATTGAAGAATAACTCGTCCCTTTCTACCATTGATATAACCCTAAATCCATGTTTTATCAGTGCGTTAATGATTGTGTCATATCTATACTCCCAGCAATGGGTAACTCTCTCCCCAGGCCAATTAGGATCTGCATATGTACCCTCACCAATTTCTGAAATTGGGCCCTCGTTAAATTGGTCATATTTTGGCACAAAGAATACACCCTCAGTTGTTTCAGTTGGCTCAAGGGTTCCGACAAATGGAGTAGATTCCTCCAGATATAGAATCCCATTATGCTTTACTAGTTTGGAACATACGTTCGCCCATTCATCCAAATCAGGTAACCAACACAATGCCCCTCTACCCGTGTAAAGGATGTCGAATTTCTCACCCCCCAGAGCGCTCACGGCATTTGAAACGCTAGAGTGTATAAATCGCGAATTCTCAATTCCTAATTTTTCGGCAAATCTCCTTGCTTCTATGAGGGCATTCTCACTAAAGTCAAGCCCAGTCACTACCGCTCCACGTCGGGCCCAAGATAGTGTGTCGGTTCCGATATGGCATTGCATGTGGAGAAGGGACTTTCCAGATACATCCCCCACTTCTTCAATTTCCCATGGCCCGAGCTTACATTCTCCATCTAACCATTGTTCAATTCTGTAAAAATCCGCGCCACTCCCCTGAGCGTGAACGTGGGCTATCTCGTCCCAAGTGGCGTGGTTTTCAGCAATCGCTTGCTCTACTGAATCTGGTGGTTCAATAGGACGCCACACCATGACTCACTCGGCCAATTGGTACGCTAAAAACTGTCGGAGGGTGATTATTCAAGCAAATATCAGTCAAGTTTGAGAGTCAATGTTCAAAGAATGCCGGACATTGGGAGAACCTATGTCCGACAAGGTCCGCAATACAATCATCATCGGTTCCGGCCCCGCAGGATACACTGCGGGCCTATATTCCGCTAGAGCAATGCTGGAGCCTTTGATGTTCGCAGGATATGCATCAGGAGGTCAGCTAATGCTTACTTCTGATATCGAAAATTTCCCTGGTTATCCACAAGGTATAGGTGGGCCAGAAATGATGATGCAACTAAGAGAACAAGCCGAAAGATTTGGCCTTGAGGTCCATGATAGAAACGTCGAGAAAGTCGATGTCTCCGAGAGGCCATTCAAAGTCTGGGTTGAAGGAGAAGAATTTCTTGCTGAGACTTTGATTATCTGCACAGGGGCAGAGGCGATTTGGTTAGGTGCAGAAGGTGAAGACGCTCAGAAGGGGCGAGGAATCAGCACCTGTGCGACCTGTGATGGGGCATTTTTCCGAGATGAGGAAATTATCGTTGTAGGAGGTGGAGACTCAGCAATGGAAGAAGCCACTTTCCTGACTAGATTTGCTAGCAAGGTTACAATCATCCACAGAAGAGATGTATTCCGCGCCTCAAAAGTGATGTATGACAGAGCGGCGAATCATCCAAAGATTGATGTCAAGACTTTCCGCTCCGTGAAAAAGTGGCTTTCTGATGAAAAAGGGCTCACGGGAGCAGTATTGGAAGATCCTCGCGACGGTTCAACTGAAGAGATTTCATGCACTGGAGCTTTCATCGCAATAGGACATAAACCAATTACGACATTCCTTGACAATCAAATTGAAACCGATGACTCCGGATACATTATTCCAAAGGAGCACACAATGACTAGCATTCCTGGAGTATTTGCGGCTGGAGATGTTGTAGATACAAGATACAGACAGGCAATTACTGCGGCTGGAATGGGTTGTCAAGCCGCAATCGATGCCGAGCGATGGTTAGAGGATCAACACTGAAGTGACAGAATGGTTGAATTCGGTGTTTTCAGCAATCGAGAAGACTGGAAGGAAAGAAGTTGGCTATCTCACCGGATAGGAGATTTGTTCTATCTCTCTCACACCGCTGTCACACTTTGGTGCGCTGTACTTTGGTTAGGTCCGTATCAGTGGATGTGGTGGGGAGTTGTTATTCTATATGCCGCCACAGAAATACTCTGGTTTTTCCGAAGCCGATTCTGTATCCTTTCTGATTTAGAAAGACACTTCAAAGGAATCCCAAGACCAGATGACCCATTAGACCAAAATTTTGTTCGAAGACTTTGGAATCTCTTATTCCGCAAAGATATTTCATCGGAAAATGCACAGGTATTGACACGTATATGGGGTCGACTTGGATTCACTGTTGCATTTGTCAGACTGTACTTATCAGGTGCCATCTGAGTCTGCCCTGCAAGCCGAAGGCAAAATGAATGAGTGGTGTCCTCTCAGGCCCGTGGACGAGCAATTGAGCCCAGAGGAGCGCGCTAGATATGCGCGTCATTTGATTCTTCCAGAGATGGGTGAGAAGGGCCAAAAGAAATTGAAAAAATCCTCTGTAATTGTGGTTGGAGCGGGTGGACTAGGGTCTCCAACTTTGCTATATTTAGCTGCGGCAGGGGTCGGCAAGATTGGAATAATCGATGACGATACAGTCGACATTACTAATTTACAAAGACAGGTAATTCATTCTACAGCGGCTGTTGGTTCACTAAAGGTTGAGTCAGCAGCTAATCGAATTCGAGAGTTAAATCCGGAGATTGAAGTTGTTGAACATAATACTAGGCTAGATGTGAATAATGCCTTGGAGTTACTCTCTGATTGGGATATGATAATTGATGGTACAGACAATTTTCCCACTAGATATACAATCAATGATGCGTGTGAGATTCTGGGTAAACCGTGGGTTTTTGGCAGCATTCATAGATTCGAAGGCCAAGTTACTGTCTTCAATTACGATGATGGGCCAAATTATCGAGATTTGTTTCCGAATGCACCGCCTCCTGAATTAGCGCCAAATTGCGCCGAGGCAGGAGTATTGGGCGTTCTACCGGGAATTGTTGGTAGCATACAATCTGCTGAAACAATCAAATTATTGCTAGGTGTTGGTGATTCGTTGTCTGGAAAATTAATGGTGATTGATGCAAAATCAATGAAAACTCGTTTGTTAAAATTTGACAAATCACCCGAAAGAGAACCTGTCACGGAAATGTCCGAGCAATTGATAATGGAAGCTTGCCAAAGTCAAGAGATTAGAGAAGAACCTCCAATTGGACAGGTGCTAGAAATTACCCCTGCCGAATTTTTAGAAAGACGCTCTAAGGGTTGGAATCCCTTCCTATTGGATGTCAGAAGGGCAAATGAGGAAGCAATTGTCAGTTTGCCAGATACCGACTTGCGAATAGAACACATTGCAGTTCCTGCAAAATCTGAAGATTTACCAAAAGATTGTGATTTGGTTGTTTACTGCAGAACTGGTGGTCGTTCGGATGCTGTAGCCCGATGGTTGGGGCATTCTGGATGGGACAGATCTAGGGTTTGGAATATGGTTGGCGGTATCCATCTTTGGTCTGATCAGATAGATTCTACAGTTCCAAAGTATTAATTTGGTTAATTGTGGTGTAATCGCTTTCTATTGGCTGCTTAATTATGGTAATTACAATAAATTTATAATTTTCATCGGTAATTAGCAATATTTTTACTTTAATTGTGGTGTTTTTACCACTATACTATTTTTTTATTGTGGTATTTATTGGCAATTCAACTCTTAAATCACATCTAAATTGATAAAACGATTAACCTTTAGTGGTGTAATCGTGAATAATACAGCGATTCTTTGTTGTACTAGTTAATACCGCGACTAACCATGACTGGGCGGCGAGGGATATGGCGTTGCCCTTCTTGTAGCACGCACCAGACTTGGAAATCAAGAGACAAGGCCACGACAAGACTAGATCGTAAGTGTACATCTTGTAACACTAGAATCAGAGTGACTCTGAATCGCTCCGATAGTGGAAGAGGTAGAAAACAACAGGCAGAGGTATGGGAAAGGCCATTCGACACTTCGATGGAGGAATTACAAAGCGAAGCGGAGCTCAGGAATTCCGATGAAGCAGAGGTGGTCTCGGAAGAGAAAAATCCCAGCCATATCAGCCAACAAGATTTACCCCCTCTTTGGGGTGCAGGGTGGAGGCCAAAGGCACCTTTGGATTTCTCCTCCACTTTACCGCAAGAAACTGCTAGGTCGGAATTGATGAGGTTCCTTGTTGAAAGGCACGATGGACATGTAGAGTCTGGCTTTGAGTGTTGGAATTCGCTGAACCCGCCTGAACGATTCAATGGCAATAGTTTTCACGAATTTTGTGAATCATTCTGCGACTCATTTGAAAAAAGATTGACTGAAAGAATATACGAACCGGGATTAGCAACTCTTGCGACTCAAGAGATTATCCCTCGTAGATCAGGTAGTGCCTATCTAGACAGGCGTGCAGTACGCATGATGAGAGACGTTGCTCTGTGCCTGCGTAGAATCGCATATACCGCTTCAATAACTGTCGATGACCGATTTGAGTGGCAAAGATGGATGCATCGAACTCGTGCTTTAGATGAGCATCTGAAAGATTTGTTCATGAATGGAGTAAAAACCCCTAATGGAAGCCAATTTGGAGGTAAAGGATTCCGCTCTACTTGGCAAGAAGGTGTAGTGGCATGCGCCTCCTCAATGACTCGGGCGATTGATCTCAGCGAAGATTCGATTGCAGATGCAGACGTAGTTGCCCCGATGATTCGAGACGTAGGTTTGGCTCTCTCAATGGGTCAGACTCCTCTAGAAATTTTCAACGCACAGATGGGTAAGGCTGATTCCTACATGGATGGAGGGGTTGATTCTGCTGGAGGCAGGGACTTACACGTTGGTAATTGGCACAAGAGAGTACTACCGCCAACCGCCCCATTACCGATAGCTAGTGCGACAGCTACCGGTGTCGCACTAGCGGCAAATAGGCTTGCAAGGCCTCGTTTTCACCTAGCGCCTGTCGGTGAGGGTTGTAGCAGTAGTGGAGAATTTTGGGAGGCCATGAATCTAGCAGGGGCAAGAGGCCTACCAATTTCCTTCATGATTCAAAATAATCAGATTGCGCTTGATACCTTCACTGTTGGTCAATCTGGTGCTGAAACCTTCGGAGACAAGGGTCACTCGATGGGGATTCCATCTTGGAGCATAGATGGCTCTGACCCTGCAGAATTCTACACATCAACTGCAGTTGCTAGGGAATTTGCCCTAGATGGAGGTGGCCCCACTCTAATCCATGTTGAGACGATGAGAGGTTGTGGCCACGCACATCATCACGATGACTTGTATTTGGGAGCAGCAAGTGGAAATCCTCCTGGATATGTGGACCGGGAGTTGCTAACATATTGGTCCGAAAAAGACCCCCTTCCTAACCATCGCGATTTATTGGTTAGATTAGGTTTCAGCGAGAATAAACTAAGCAAAATGGAAGCAGAGGAACAAGCACTGGTGGATGCCGCTCGTAATGAAATGGAAAATACAGCATGGCCAGAAGGTAATTCAGTCACCAAAGGCATAACATCACTTCACGACGCCTCAACGCATTCGGAACAATTCGATCGCTTCGGGGTAAGCCTATCTGGAGATGATAGCCCCGTATCGATTGGTGAGGTAGACATCGAATTCTCGGACGCTGCAAACTCATGGACATACAGCAAGGCTATACAGAATGGAATGGTCAGCCTTGCCGATAAATATGGAGAATCAATTGTCTTCATGGGAGAAGATATGGAAGTTGCTGGAGCGTTTGGAATGAATCTCCCATTGAAAGCAAGAGGGCATTCGGACAAATTACTCGATATGCCTCTGTCAGAGGCGATAATCATTCATTCAGCAACCGGAGCCGCCCTAGGAGGCATGCGTCCTTTGGCGGAAATCCAATTCGGGGGATTTGCCGCTTTGGCGATGAATCCACTCATCAATAACGCAGCCCAACTTAGATGGCGTTGGGGGGCCGAAGTCCCACTTACGGTTAGGATTCCTCTAGGAGCAAAAACCCGTAGTGGACCCTTCCATGCAAATATGATTGAATCATGGTTTGCAAATGACCCTGGTTTGGTAATTGTATTCCCCTCTACGCCTCAAGACGCGTACGATCTATTGGTTGAATCGCACGCCTTGAATGACCCTGTCGTATTCCTTGAACACATAGGACTCTATGGATTACGCGGAGGAAAAACTGGTTGGGGACATTCGATTAACCAGATTGTTGATACAAATTCGGTTCACAAACGCCTTGCCAATGGAGAGAATAGCATAGGCGAGGCTAGAGTTGTACGAGGCGGAAAAGATGTTACAATCGTAACATGGGGCGCAATGGTTCATGTTGCTTTAGAAGCAGCAGAAACAGCGGCAAAACGGGGAATTGAAGTCGAAATTGTTGATTTGCGAACATTATTGCCATTTGATGCACAAAGCTGTATCGATTCAGTTCGGAGAACTGGACGTCTTATTGTTCTACAAGAGGCACAATACACCGGTGGCCTTGGACATACAGTTAGTAGTAGAATCCTAGAGGAAGCATTCTGGAACTTAGAAAACGCGCCTGTGGTAATCGGGGCATTAGATACTCCTGTGCCATTCTCACCTCCCTTGGAAGACCACACCATCCCCACATCCGATCTAGTAGTCAGACACATCAGAAGAATGTGCGAATGAGATAGATGGACCCAAACATCATGAGCGGGGCGCACTAGGCGTGGTAGAGATGCTAGACTCCGACCCGATTCTGGTCCTAATTGGATTTGTCTTATTGATGGCCGGTGGTGAAGGGATTGTTCAGGGTGCAGTGCAAATAGCATATCGACTACGCGTTCCTCCATTATTAGTCGGATTCACTATTGTTGCAATCGGAACATCTCTCCCTGAATTAGCCGTAGCTATTGAGGCGATTGCTCAAGATGAGCCAGATATTGCTGTTGGAGGAGTCTTAGGCTCTAATGTTGCCAACGTCATGTTGGTTCTTGGTACCGCTTGCATGCTTGGTTCAGGTGATGAGGCAGGGGCAGGGATAAGACGTGATTCTGTTGCTGTTATCTTAGCTACTGTCCTTCTAACAGCCTTCGTTTATTATGGCTCAATACCTATTGAAGGAGGTGTATTTATGCTAATTTTACTAGTGAGTTACTACACCTATGCCTATCTTTCCTCCAAAGGAAAAGCCGATGCAGAGGAGCCAGAAGAAACTTGGCTTCCTGACAATCTAGTACTGGCTGTATTCGCAACAATCACTGGCGGTGTGATGATCTGGCAAGGGGCGATTTTCCTTCTAGATGGTGCAACTGGCTTAGCGGCTACATACGAAATCCCTACAGCGATTGTTGGACTTTCCTTAGTAGCCTTAGGGACTTCATTACCGGAGTTAGCAGTCACTCTGATTGCAGCTATGAGAAATCAAGGTGGCGTCGCTGTAGGCAATGTATTGGGCTCCAATGTAATGAATATCCTTGGAATACTTGGCGCAACTTCTGTAATCGGAGGGGGCATCGAAATCGCCTCAAAGTTCGAGGGGCGAGACATATGGGTGGTGATCCTAACATCTAGCTTGGTTGCGGCTATGTTACTCGATGATAGAGAAATTGGACGGAGAGTGGGTGCCACTATGGTAATCGGATATATTGCCTACATGTCATTCCTCTATTACAGCACAACTTTAGTTTGAGGAGTGCATATTGTGCGATTTCCTTGCCCTAACGGCTAAGGCAGGAAGGCCTCTGGCGGCATCATGGTTGAGTTCGCATTGTCCGAGGAACAGGAGATGCTTCGTGAGTTGGCTCACGAATTTGTAAAAGATACAGTTCGGCCAAATGCTGAGCATTGGGAGGCTAATTCTGAATTCCCAACCGAAGCGATCGCAGAGGCTCATGCACTAGGCCTAACCAACCTACACATCCCCTCAGAATACGGAGGCATGGGGATGGGCATACTTGACGAGGTGTTGGTGTGTGAAGAATTTTCTTGGGGGGACCCCGGGTTTGGGACAGCAGCATACTCTAACGGATTAACTGTCGGCCCGGTAATTACTGGAGGAACTGAGGAACAGAAAACTGAATACCTCGGACGCTTGGTGAAAAAGCCCTTGATTGCATCCTATTGTGTAACCGAACCTGGTGCTGGCAGTGATGTTGCAAGCATTCAAACTACCGCCGTCCGAGATGGCGACCATTACATCCTAAATGGACAGAAAATGTGGATTACTGGCGCGGGACAAGCAGATTGGTTCTTCGTTTTGGCATACACCGACAAATCAGCTGGGTACAAAGGAATGAGCGCATTTATCGTCGAAAGTTCATGGGATGGAGTTTCACTTGGGAAAAAAGAGACAAATATGGGTCAGAGAGCTTCAGACACCCGAGCTGTAATCTTCGAAGATGTCCATGTACCTGTTGAAAATCTGATCGGCGGTGTTGAGGGAGCGGGTTGGTTCAATGCAATGAAGGCCTTCGACCTATCACGACCCTGTGTCGCTGCACAAGCCGTTGGATGTTCACGAGCCGCATACGAATATGCGCTCCAATATGCCGATGAACGCAAGACATTTGGCAAGAAATTGCATGAGCATCAGGCTATCCAATTCATGTTGGCCGATATGAAAACAAAAATCGAGGCTAGCAGATTGCTTACATGGCGCACCGCATGGGAAGTCGATAATGGAATCAAGAATACCGAAAGTGCAGCTCACGCGAAGCGATTTGCTGCTGATTCTTGTATGGAAATTACTACTGATGCAGTGCAAGTTTTCGGTGGCTATGGCTACTCAGAAGAATATCCAGTTGCCCGCCTGATGCGCGCTGCTAAGGTCCTACAAATTTACGAAGGAAGTAGCCAGGTTCAACGGATGATTATTGGAAGAGAAATGGTCAGAGACCTCTGAATCAGCCCTTAAGGCTGGATAGTCAACTGACCGCTTTATTGAAATTACCTTCTCGATGCCATAGTGCTGGTCACCATGTTTGCATCTGATGAGATTCGTGCCAGATTGATTGCAATCACAATACTCGGAATGATGCTTGTTCCCGCACTTGCAGCAGCGGCTCCATCCGTGTCAAGTCCATCTCACACCCCAACCTATTCTGAGCAGATTGGTGATTGGTGGGAAGACACCCCAATGGACAAAGATGGAGATTACATTCACGATGCAATTTGGATTGCTACACAAAACAATCACTATCAATACCTCGATGAGAATGGTCGAATTTCAGTAATCGTTGACTTTGACCACACACCAACTGAATATGATCAAAAGATGCTAGAAAATGAATTAGATTTTCAGACACAATTCAGGTATTGGTTGATTGATTCGATTGCAGGAACTGTTGAATTAGATAGAATATACGATTTGGTTCAACTACCAGGTGTTGTATTCATCGAGTTAGATGGCAGACTAGAGGTTCAAATGGAGGACGTAGTTCCCGCTCATGGTGTTGACTTAGTCTGGCAGGATACAGGTTATACCGGGGCCGGTGTAACCATGGCAATCATTGACACTGGAATCGACGGTAACCACACTGCTCTAGACGATTTAGATGACGATAACAGCACTGATGACCCTAAGGTAATTGCATTTTACGATGCAATAAATAACCCGCAGGCCACCAATGGCAGCGAAATTTTTCCTTACGATGATAATGGCCATGGAACTCATTGCGCTGGAATAACTGCGGGAACTGGAGCACCCTCATACCAGCATGTTGGAGTCGCACCACAAGCAAATCTCGTGGGTGTAAAAGTTCTCAGCGGTAGCGGAAGTGGAAGCTATGCCCAAGTTATGGCAGGAATGGAGTGGACCGTTGAAAAGCGCCACGAGTTCAACATTCGAGCAGCAAGTATGAGTCTTGGAGGGCCTGCAGTATCCGAATGGACAACCTCAGAACAAGAATCCGTCAACCGGATGGCAAACGAAATGATGAGAGCGGGTGTTGCAATCTTTATTGCCGCTGGTAATTCAGCATTCAGTGCTCAAATTGGGACTCCGGGAAGTGCAGAAGATGCGATTACAATTGGCGCCTTGGATAAAGATACAGCTATCGCAATATACTCAAGTCAAGGGCCTACTGAAGAAGGACGAATTAAACCAAATATGGCTTTCGTAGGAAGTAGTGTCAACGCTCCAGATGCAAATACCGGTGATGGTTACGTAGCATTATCTGGCACTAGCATGGCAACACCCGGTGCTGCCGGTGTTGCTGTTTTGATGTATCAAGCCAATCCCGATTTGAGTCCTTTCGATGTTAGGAATATAATGCAAGAAACCTCTACCTACAGACAATGTCATTACATGTTGGCGAATGAGCCTTGTGGCGAGGACCTCGTACCAAAGAATAGGCAAAATAACGTCTACGGTCATGGTCATGTTAATGCACAACCTGCGGTTGAGGAAGCCGCAAATTACGTCTACCAACTTAGCATGTCATTGAATGTGACTTTGGATAGTGAATACGGTGTAGATAACCGTGTTCATATTGGGCAAGGAGAATCGATTATTTTCAATCTAGATGGTGGAGTACAAAGAGTCCAATGGCGAACCTGGGACATGAGGGATAATTGGATGGATTTATCTGAATTTGCAATTGGTGACCTGCAGTTTCAGGTGACTCATGACTTATTGGTGGATAGACTACGATTCCTCCCCAATAACACAGTAGAAGGTGACCAAGTAATTCTCGTACGAGCGATATCCGGGGATCAAGCATCGACTAATCTTGCTGTAGGAATTCACATAATGGATGAAGAAAAAATTGTACAATCGGATTCTGAAAATTCCTTTATCGGGCTTGCAATCGGAATTTTGGCCCTTTTAGTTCTCGTCCTTCTTTCTGCACTAATTTTTGCAGGCGTTCAACTTAGAGAGAGAGGATTCTTTGAAAAAGATGACGAATATTATAGTGATGAGGATATGGACGGAGATATCTTATCTGAATCAGAACACAACCAATCCGAATCTGGATAGTCTCAAGTCATCTAGTCCTAATGCTCAAACATGGGTGCTGGTTGGACAGATTATGGGTAAGACTAGGGGCATATATGTCTCAATTATTTTGATTATGCTAATTTCCCCATTAGTGTCCTCTTCGATTAGCGAAGATTCCATACAAAGAGGTGGCCTAGATTTCAATGGAGATTGGGTCGCCTCAGTTGAGCCTGAAATTCATTTTGAGTGGTGGCTCGATTGGAGTAGAGACAAAGACGGTAATTCTATTGATGATCGGCTTGAATGGTTGATTCTCCAACCTAGCGCAATACAAAATGAATGGTGGCAAAGAGCTCCACCAGGAAGTGCCAGAGTATTCATTGACTACGATCACCATCCCACAGATGCAGATATTTCAGCGCTCGAAGAACTAAATGTTGAGGTGACTTTCAGATTCAGTTACCTGGATACCGTGGCGGCTTCCGCTCCTTTCGAATCAATATTACACCCTGATGGAATCCTTTCTCTGCCCGGTGTAGTGATGATAGAAGATCTGGGACTTGCGGAACCAAACATGAACGAAGCGGTTCCAAACATGGGTGTTAATTCTGTTTGGCAAGACCTGGGATTAGATGGAACTGGGGCGGTGATTGCTGTACTTGACACTGGAGTGAGAGGAGATCATGAAGGACTCAATGATATGGATGACGACCCATTTACCTGTATCGACGATCCCCCCGACCCCTTAGACCCAAATCCAGAACCAATTCCCGCGGATTGTGACCCGAAAATCATTGCATTCTTCGATGCGGTGTTTACTGATCAAGAACTAGACCCTTCAGAATCATACGACTCAGGCACCCATGGAACTCATGTTGCGGGTATTGCGGCAGGTAGCGGCGGGGGACAAACAGACCCTGCAACAGGAGAGAAATATGTGGGGGCAGCACCCGGTGCATGGCTGATAAACATCTTAGCATGTTGTGATGGTGATATTGAAGACATTATGCAAGGTGCTCAATGGGCGATAGATAACAAAGAAAAATATGGCATCAATATCTTAACTTCCTCGCTTGGAGAGCAACAATTTGAGATTCATGTTGACAATGACGGCAGTTCTGCTTGGAGCCGCCAAATGGATGCAGTTGTTGAGGCTGGAATTATCACGACCCTGTCTGCTGGGAACGAATTTGGAGGAGCGACTTTTGCTGGCTGTAATACAATTGACAGCCCAGGTGATGCCGCTTTACCCGTAACCGTAGCCAGTTTGGATAAGGATCTAGGGCTAGCAATTTACAGTAGCAGAGGATATACTTCTGACATGCGAGTAAAACCAGATGTAGCCACCATCGGGTCGAGTATAATGGCGCCAGATGCAGCAACAAATGATGGATATACTAGTAAATCTGGAACCAGCATGGCAACTCCGTTAATGGCAGGAATTGCGGCTTTGATGGTTCAAGCAAATCCAGATATTACTCCTTATGAATTCAAAGACATCATTGCAGCCTACTCAATTGAAAGAGAAATTGTACTCTTAGACGACCCTGGGTTCAATGACTGTAGTTTGATAGAGACTCGGCCAGATAATGAGTTTGGATTCGGCCAAGCAGATCCAGTTGTATTCGTTGAGGTAGCGGGAAGTATTGATCGCACACTCAATGTATCAATGAATATCGACACCCTGCAGATAATTGAAAATCAAAGCAAAATTACCGGAATCGCAAGTGGATTGCCTTCAGGAACAGATGGTAGAGTTGAGATTCGAGTAGGTGGCGCGGAATGGAGAGAAGCAAACGATGATTCAAAGGATGGAGACTGGACTAGTTGGAGTTTAGAACTCGAACCGCATGATAATTCTGGCAATTCTACGATTTTTGCAAGATTATACCTCGATGATGATCACATCTCTCCTATCGATGCTAAAAGGGTTATTCTAATCGACGAATTAGCAAATAATCAGGAAATTGGATTGAGTAATCAACCGTTTTTGATTGTATTATTGGGGTTATTGATTTTCTTGGTTCCAGTTATTGGAGTTGCAATTTACTTCAATCGCAGTTCGATTTGGAGTGCAAATTCCGATGAGGATTGACGAAGCGATTGTTCTAGCCGCTGGGGCGAGTAAACGCCTAGGTAGCCCCAAAGCATTGGTTGAAATCAAAGGACAAACTCTTGTTGAGTTAGTGTGCAGTAAATTGCAAAATGCTGGTCTTTCGGTAACGGTAGTTACTCGAAATTCACTCAAACAAAAAGTCCAGAAATTACTTCCCAATGTTAGTGTGATAGTAAATCCAAATCCAGATTTAGGACGTACTGGAACAATTCAATGTGGAATTGAATCAATTGGCATCAAACCTATGTTAATCGTGCCTGTTGACAGGCCGGGGTTTAGTCTAGATACTGTAAACAAACTGTGTGAATGCAACGACACAACGATTCCGATCTTAAATGAAAAAGGAGGCCACCCCATTGCAATAACTTCTGACGATTGCGAGAATACATTGCTGGCTGAACCAGACACTCCATTACGTGATATAATCAGCCCAGATAGGTTAACTGTAGAAGACCCTCATCTACACCTAAACATAGACACCAGACAAGATGTTAACGAATTAGTCAAGGTTGCAAAGCAATTGTGATTGAGGGATATTGACCCATCAACCAAAGGAATACCAAACCGACAATAATTGCCGGAAGGGTGGTATGAATTGTTGCCCAAATTGAGGCAACCTTGTGTCTAACCAATAGAGGGAATAGAGCGTCTCCGTCCTGAGATATGGCATTTGCAACTAAAGCTGGAAATGAGATTACTCCCTCGATATATGCTGTAATTGCGATAATTTGAGGCCCGCATCCAGGAATAAGTCCAACAGTCGCCGCAAGCAACACTGCCGCAGCGCCAGATCCATGTTCGGAAATATCCGATTCAGTAATACCAGACAATATAATACCAAACTCAAAAACTAGGTAAGCGATTAGGACCCAAAAAGTCACGAATGCTGTTTCAGATGCCGCATGAACAAGTGTTTCGTCAAGTGAATTGAGTTTGTCTCCAATGGTAGCCTCTGTATCATCAGCAAAGAAATTCTTGGAGGAGAAATACAGAATGATAGACAAAGAGGTTCCAATTAACCCCACCCAAGTTACTATTCCATCTCGAGTCGTTAGATCCCAGACTAACTCGGGTGAATATTCAGGGTCTTGCGCATACCAAATCAGAAGCAAAATTGCAAGACACAATCCGACACCTGTTATCGCCCACCACACTCTGTACCCTTGGTGCAATACACGATAGCCCCATCCTTCTGGAATCTCTCTTGGTAAATCTTCGATAAGTGAATCCTCACCTTCCATCGCCTTTGCAGCTTCTTCACCTAATGGTTCATCTGTTCCAAATTTAGGGCCAAATCGGCCTAGCGGTGCAGATGGTGTGACCTCTAACTTATCCACCCCATAACCCCACAATACACCTACAAGAAAGGAAGTTAAGTGGACAACAATAACAGGAGTTAGGAAAGAAGAGTCTTGGAAAATTGCACCAATTAGTACAAAGGCGGCATCACCGAGTGTTGCAATAAGGGTCGCGATTACAGTTCCATAGGTAACATACCCTCTCGCATACATAGGCATGACAATGATCGCTCCACCACAACCTGGAGTCAGCCCCATCATTGCACCAATTACTGGTTGAAACCTAGTATTTTCACGAATCCAGACTACAAATCGACCTGCTGTGACGTATTGTAACCAACTGAATAGAAGAACCATTGCAGCGACAAAAACAGTCACTGCAAGGAAAGCATCTCTCATCGAGACGACTAAGATTTCCAGCGCTTGTCCCGCGCTGATGTCGACTGACATATGAATGGCTGAGGTGTTTATTCATATGAAAGTTAGTCGAGGCTAACTCTTCATTTTCTTATGCTGAAATTCTATTTTCCTTGCGAGCAACACCAATACCTTGAGTCGCTTCCGGGGATCTATGACCAGCGCCACGCTAGCGTGGGTATTAGATCGATTAAATTACGGCGAAAGGGTTGCCCTTGCCTCTGTAGTTGAAGCCAGTGGAAGCGTTCCAGGCAAGCCAGGGGCTAGAATGGCGATCAGCAACTCAGGAAATAGACACGGTACCATCGGAGGGGCTGGGTTAGAACTGAAGGTAGAGAAGCACCTAGGTCAAATGTTGACTAATGAATCCGGCGCTAGTAGAGTCGAGACATACGTCTTACATCGAGATGCGAAGGGCCAAGAGGCGACGGCGCTTAACAGCCTCTGCGGCGGTCGCGTGACCGTCTCCTTGGAGGTCCTGGAGCCCGTGCCACACATACTAATCGCTGGTGGTGGCCATTGCGGTCTAGCCATCGCTGCTACTTGTGATAATCTCGGTTGGTCGCACAGTGTTTTCGACGTCAGAAACGAGTACGCTGATGGAGAATTATATCCAAAGGCGGTAGAACATCATTCTAGTGATGTAAAGGGATTTATTGCCAGTCTTTCGGATAATGGTTTCATGCGATTCTCAGACGTTCTATTGCTGGGGCATGACTGGTCGGTAGACCAAGACTTGCTTATAGGCCTATTATTGAACCGTGGAGAGGAAAATCGGCCGCGCATTGGAGCAATTGGATCGCGAGCAAAATGGAAGGTTTTCAGGGAGGCGGCAATTTCTGCAGGTGTTTCAGAAAATGCGATTGATTCGGTTCGGTGTCCTATCGGCATTCAAATCGGCGCGGAAAGCCCAGAAGAGATAGCAATCGCAGTATGCGCAGAAATTATGGCGATTGAGAAAGGTGTTCAGGAATAATTTGGAGCATTAGACACTTGAATACCATAGCATAGGATTGAATAGCGCAGCCGTAATGTGAAACCAATGCGCAAGGTAGTCCTGAGATGGAAGCTCTCAACTATTCAAGGCGCTAAGGAATTAGGGCGCATCTTACAAATCTGCCAAAGATTCGAAGTTTTGGCTCATTTGGGGGTTTCCCCAGTTGGAGTCGTTCAATTAGCAGAGATTGAATTACAGGATGGTAAAGACATACATGAACTAAATGATTTGGATAGTTTTCAGGTAGTTGAAATCCACGAGGAATCCGAGGATGGAATATTGGCTAGTATACTATGTTCACACGGTTTGGCAAAGTCCGCTATTGAACTATCCAACCTACACCTCCAACCACCCTACTCCCTAGATGCAGAAAGGGGCATGGAAATGAGAGTAACCGGATTAACAGGAGCTATGCGAAGGTTTCTTGCTCTTCTCAGAGTAGTCTTACCTCCAGACAAAGTCAGTGTCATAACAATGCGAGGAGAAATGGTCAACGGTTGGGACAAAGTTCTGACTACAAGGCAACAAGAAGTGTTATCTTTTGCCGTTGAAAGAGGGTATTACGAAGAAGGAGAATCTGTCACAATAAAACAACTGGCAGATGAGATGGGAATTTCTCGCTCGACTTTTGGCGGACACCTACAGGATGCAGAACGAGCTGTGATGCAAAAGGCTGGTTCAGACTTGAATTGAGTCCGTAGGACTCAGACCGAAGCGTAATAGAATAATCCGCAGTGGAGTCTATTCATGGTGCAACACCGGCTACCGATGTTACCCTCGGCTGGAGAAGTCTCTTGGGTAGCATCGGTTAATGGTGTGAAGAAACAATTGAACATCGAGAATAACGCGATTTTGCTTGATGTATTGAGAGATCAAGCGGGTAGCCTTGGCACCAAAAGAGGATGTGACATGGGGACATGTGGTTGTTGTTCGGTATTGATTAATGGAGAGCCAAGACTATCCTGTCTTACTCTTGCCGCAGAAGCAGAAGGCAGCGAAATTACTACGGTTGAAGGCCTTGCCGATGGACATCACTTACACCCAATTCAAGAGATGTTTGCTGAATGTGGCGGGTCTCAATGTGGATTTTGCACTCCCGGATTTTTGGTAGTTGCTTCAGCATTACTTGAAGAAAATCCTAGTCCGTCAGATGAAGAAATCAAATCTGCGATTGAAGGGAATTTATGCAGATGTACCGGTTATCAACAGATTGTCGATTCAGTTCGGGCCGCATCTGACATCCTTACCTCAGGAGAATCCATCGAAGATTCAACCTCGCCAAAAAGTGACCCGCACCCCGGATTTTCTGGAGAGTGATTCAATGGCAAAAGACGGTAATGAGGATGAAATGGTTGGTTATAGACAACAACCGGGAAAGTTACCTTTTGCCAAACCAGGCTCAGGTGGGAAAAATCAATTCTCCAGCCCAACTGACCAAGGGATGATTCCCGAATCTCAAGGTGGGAAGTTAGCCCAACCATGGGGCTCACACAGACATGACAAATTAGTCAGTGGACAAATAATTGGAAAACCAACTGCCTTGGTAGATGGGAAATGGAAGGTAACTGGTCAGGCTCAGTATGGAGATGATATCAGGTTGCCCGGAGAACTGATTGGAAGAATTATTCGCTCTCCACATCATTATGCTCGTGTTTTGTCAATCGATTTTTCCAAGGCTCTTGAACTTCCGGGAGTGGTAGCAATTGCAACTGGTGCAGATGCGGAAAATAAGTTTGGTGTTTTACCCGTAACCAAGGATGAACATGCAATGGCTGTGGAAAAAGTCCGTCACGTAGGTGATCTAGTTGCGTGTGTTGCAGCAGAAGATGAGGCGACGGCAAGGGAAGCTGAACGTTTAATCGAGGTGGAATACGAAATCCTAGATTCTATTCACGACATGCGTGATGGTTTACAAGATAGTGAAAACCCTATTCACGACCGAGGAAAATATCACATCGGTGATGCTAATGTCCAGAAGCGTGTTTTTCAAGAATTTGGAGATGTAGATGGAATTGAAAAAAATGCGATAGCAAGTCACAAGCAAAACTGGTTATTCGCTGGAGTCAATCATGCTGCAACGGAACCTCATGCAGTAGTGGCGAATTGGGACCCTTCCGGTAGATTAACTCTCTACACTCCGCAACAGGTGCCTCATTATGTTCATCGAGCCCTAGCGGATGTGCTAGAAATTCCGATGCATCAAATCAACGTGTTCAGAACCTTTGTAGGTGGTGGATTTGGAGGTAAATCTGACCCATTCCCCCATGAGATGTGCTCCGCGATTTTAGCAAGAAAGTCCGGTCGACCTGTCAGAATTACCTTCGACCGTGAGGAGGTATACTGGATCAATCGTGGCCGCCATCCATCAAGAATCGAAATGAATCTCCATGCAGACGATCAAGGCCGTATTTGTGGAATTGAAACCGATGCTTTGATTGACGGTGGTGGTTTTGCCTCATTCGGACACGTAACAACCTACTACAACGGAGTTCTACATACTGCCCCCTATGAAATTGGAGCCTTCCATTACACTGGTGCTAGAGTATGGACCAATAAGCCGGCAAGTGGGGCCATGCGAGGTCATGGAGCAGTAAATTCTCGTTGTGCGGTAGAGACTGGATTAGATGATTTAGCAGAGCAATTATCTGTTGACCCTATAGACCTCAGACTAGCCAATTTACTACCTCCGCATTCCGCTACAATAACTGGATTCAGGGTAACAAGTATAGGAATGCGCGAATGTTTAGAGCGGGTCAAGCAAGAAAGCGGCTGGGACGAGAAATTTAGGAACATGCCCCTAGGAAAGGGAATCGGGATTGGCTGTGGATTCTTTATCTCGGGTTCGGGATTACCTATACATTGGGACCCAAATAAATTCCCCCATGCAACAGTCCATCTGAAAATCGACATGGATGGAGGCGTAACAGTCCACACTGGTGCGGCTGATATCGGTCAGGGATCTGACACAGTAGTCGCTCAATCGGTAGCAGAAGTTTTGGGGCTCCCTCTAGATTTGATTCGAATTAGGTCTAGGGAATCAGACACCTCACCAGTTGACCTAGGTTCATATTCTTCAAGAGTTACTTTCATGAACGCAAATGCAGCGATTTCAGCAGCAATGCAAATTCGGGATGATTTACTCGATGCGACGGTTGAAATCACCGGGGCGGAACGAGAAAAATTAGTCATAGGAGATCGCCGTATATTCGCTAAAAATGACCCTGCGGTAGGTGTTTCATATCTCGAAGCCCTTCACAAAGCGCAAGAAGATCGAGGGGCACTGGTGGCATCAGGAGCATATAGAACCCCTCCAATGGGCCGAACTCACAAAGGCGCAGCCGCTGGATTAGCACCTGCATATTCCTTCTCTGCATATGTTGCAGAAGTCTCTGTAGATGTTGAAACCGGTCAAACAAAAGTCGACAAAGTTTGGGCAGCTCATGACTGTGGTAAAGCACTTAATCCGCTGGCAGTAAAGGGACAGATAATCGGCTCTTGCCATATGGGAATGGGCCAGGTTTTGAGTGAAGAAATGAGGTATGGTCGAAGTGGACATCTAATGAATCCTGATTTATTAGATTACAAGATTCCAAGTGTTCATGAAATGCCCGATGTCTTTCCAATAATTGTCGAATCTAATGACCCAGAAGGGCCATTCGGAGCCAAAGAAGCGGGAGAAGGTCCACTTCTTCCTATCCTACCCGCAGTTTGTAATGCCGTGTACGATGCAATTGGAGTTAGGACGGCTGAATTACCAATTACTCCTGACAGATTACTAAGACTTATTGAAAGAAAATGTAAGGCCGAAGGAGTGGATGACCCGTTAGAATTACCCAGTCCGCGACTAGAACATTCTGACCTCCAATCTATACTATCGAAGAGAGCAGCAGAACATGCAAAGCGCGATCTAGATAGACGGCACAACGAAAATAGAGAACCATACCATAACGGAGCATTGTTTGGATTAGACCCCACAACACCACCAGATGAGGTCGATGAAAAATGGGCTGTGAATGTTATTCCATCTGAAGAATATCTGGCTGACCCTCGCTTAGCAGGTAGCGCTTGGAAGCATACAGAAAGAAGACATCGAGGTGATTCCTGATGCGCATGCCTCCGTTCCAATTACATACTCCAACTAGTATTGAGGAGGCAATTTCGATTGCTAGTGACTTGACTTCCAAGAAGCAAGATTTTGATTGGGTTGCTGGAGGAACGGACTTACTTCCAAATTACAAATGGCACCTTAATGTTAAACCGAATGTAATTTCTCTTGCGAAGATAAATGAACTAACGGAACTCAATGAGACGCACATTGGAGCAATGGTACGGCTTCAAGACCTAGTCCAATCAAGTGCTACACATCCAGTTCTTGCCAAAGCTGCAGATACTGTGGCTAGTATAATGGTCAGGCGTTCTGGAACAGTAGGAGGTAATATTTGCCTCGACACTAGGTGTTATTGGTTTAATCAAACAGAACAATGGAGAGAATCCATAGATTGGTGCCACAAATGTGATTGTGGAACAGAAGCAGATTGCAGAGTGATTCCAAATCAAAACACTCTCTGTGTGGCCACCTACCAAGCAGATCTCGCCCCTGTACTAATGTGTCTTGAAGCGAAGATACACCTCGCTGGGCCAAATGGTGCCCGCTCTATGGAACTTAGCGAATTCTTCCAACTTGATGGGATGACTAGGAATGTACTTCAAACAGGGGAATTAGTCACTCACCTTACACTTCCTGAAGATGTTGCTGAATGGGAAGGAGATTACCAGAAATTACGTCAACGAGAATCGTGGGATTTCCCTGAAGCGGGAGTTGCAGCGGTATGGAAGAAAAACGATTCGACAAAACCGATTCAACTTAGATTGGCGACTACAGGATTGGAATCGATTCCGATGCTTCATACAAAAGAGGTTGACGCTTGTCTAGAAGGATGGTCCGGCGCTGAATCAATTAACGAGTTAGCAGAATCTATCAGAAAATCTGTCAAGCCGGTTCAAAACACATGGTTCTCGCCTTCTTACAGAAAAAAGATGGTGAAGGTGTTAACACGACGTGCCTGCGCGGGATTGATGGAGGGAGGTTCTTGAGCAGGGCAATAATACCTATTTTTCTAATTACTGCAATATTTGTTGCTATAATTCCGAACTCAGTGGCTCAACCCGAACCGTCTCTTGGGAATTGGGAGCTGGGAATTGAATATCCAGATGAAGATGATAGTAACCCATTTGTGGTTTCCGAGACAGGTATGGCTTCGATAACAATGTTTGTCGATAATCAAGGTCTGCTTTCTGTAAAAGTTGCTTTTGAGTATGAATTTCCTTTCAATGCAGAAATTATCGGCGCTCCCGAAGATGCGACAATAGAGCCCGGGAATAACGATTCATTCACAATCATGGTTCGAGGTATCGATGTCTATGAAATCGACGCTGGCAAGATAGAATCGTTCACAATTACAGCCAATTTACAAGAAAGGAATGGTATGCCAGTTATAATCCCTGAAAGCCAAGAAAAAATTGGAGACCTGGAGATCCCTGAAATTTTCATGCTAAATGTGGAAATTGCTGATCCAGTTGGACCCATGAATTCAGGAACAGATACAATCCTCAAAGTCACTGTTACAAACGAAGGGAATTCTAGAGACAAAGTTCGCGATTTGGAAGTCACTGACGACTGCCCTCTCATGACTACTGACTCCGGGCTTGATGCCTTACTTACAAGGAACATTGAGAAGGGAGGCAAGACTACCGCAGACCTCAAAGTAACTGCTTCAGAAAGTCACCCTCAACGGAATTGTCGAGTGGAAGTTACTGTTGCTTCAGATGGGGCAGATGGAAGTCAGCTTTCAACAGACTTCACACGAATAACCGTTGAACAGCCACCAACAAATAACCAAGACCCTGATGACCCAGATGAAGAAGAAGACCCTGTAGAGGTGGTCACCTCAAATCTCCCTGCTCCCGGAATAAGTGTCATTCTTTGTTCGCTAATTGGGGCACTATTTGTTGATGCGAGAAGAAGACAATAATTCTGTTTTATTTTTCAGATTTCTTCATCAAAATCAACTCACTGGAATAGTGCAATAAACACATCAGACCATACAAAATTACCATATTAATGGTGCCCTGTAATCAACAACATATATCTGTGGAATGAGGTTCGCCAAGAAGCGTGGGTGTGCCTAGCCTACGCTAAATCTTTGATTGGAAGGGAATGATTGTGGCTGAAGATAAATCAGAAGAGGCAAATTTCACTAGACTGGTAGTTGGCTCTGTCGCTACCACAGTGGTACTTCTGTTGATTCTGCCAATGATTTTTGTTGCAGGAAAGTCAACCTACTATTCCGCCTATACCGAAGGCGAAGGAGGAGAGATCAGTTCACTCGCTCAGGTTACAGACATGCGAGAGACAATGGCAACCGATGAAGGCTATTTTATCGCGAATACAATGTCCACTCCTATGCTTGTCAATGATTGGAGAGATCCTCATCGAACAGCATTGATGATTATTGGTCCAGAGAAGCCAATCGCTGAAACTGAAGCTGACGCGATTTACGACTTTGTAACCAAAAATGGAGGCAAGGTCATAGTCGCTGCTGACGGAACAAATGCAAATCGATTGGCCGAGAAATTTGGCGTTACTTTCTTTGATTCCCCGCTCAACGATGAGAATCAGTATTGGAATGAATATGAAGATGGACAACCAATCACAGGATCCTGGCTAAACGTGTGGGGGCTTGCAGCGGTTTCAGAAGATGTCAACGATATGCCACCTTCCTATCTAAGACAAGGCTGTATAGATACCGATGTCTTAGAGGAGAATAGAGAAAATTGTAGACTTCCGGTTATGTTCCGTTCGCCTACTGGAATGAAATTTGAACCCCTTCCTGAAGATGACCCGAGTCAAGCATCAGAAAATCAAAGAAAAGTTAAGATTCTCTCAACCGCTTCCCCATCTGCGTTTATCGATGTACAAGGTAACGGACTTGCAGATGATCAGAGAAACCCAGCACCTGGAGATTTGGCCCTAATCATCCGAATCGATTACCCGGGAGTTACCACCTTTGACAAGGTTAGCGCGGGTTCAGGCGGATTAGTAGGTGGAAACACTAGAGAACTCCAAGTTACAGGTAGCATCGTTTTTGTATCCGATGAAGAGGCTTTCTCGAACAGATTGTGGAGTCTTGATGTAGCGGTTGAAAACGACATGAGTTCTTCATGCGAACAGCAAGACAACAACTGCTGGTTAAACACAGTAAGAGAGACATATTGGCAAGGTAATGAACAATACTTCTCCTTACTTATTGATGATATGATGGAGCATGATAATCCCAAATTGGCTAAGTCTATTCGAGATGATAAAAGTGAATTCCAAATTGTCTTTGACGAAAGTCGACACGTTACCGGGATCATATCCGCCCCATTTGTAGAAACAATGGGTACTGTTGTACTCTTGACTTCGAATACATTCCTAAAATGGTTGGTTGTTCTAAACGTTGGATTGCTATTGCTAGTTGCGATGATGGTT
This sequence comes from Candidatus Thalassarchaeaceae archaeon, assembly GCA_023268715.1. GTDB lineage: Archaea > Thermoplasmatota > Poseidoniia > Poseidoniales > Thalassarchaeaceae > MGIIb-O1. The sequence goes on along the minus strand of JALRLV010000001.1, from coordinate 54,532 downwards.
GTCCCAGAAAAAGAAAACTGGCGTCATATTTTTGACCTTACCAGATTCAAAGAACGGCCGAATAAATTGGACCCTAGTTCCTATCGAGAACGAGTGCAAAAAGCACTATTCACCAAAGTTAGAGTACATCATGACCTAACTAGAGATCAGATGGCGATTAAACCCCCAGCTGAGGTTCAAACGATGATTGGAGACCCAAGACTCGTTGAACTGGCATATAGCCAAAGCAGAAAATACACTCCCCAAGAATTACGTCAACTAATGGTAGCGATAAGACGCTGGGGTAAAAACTGAAACAAACAGAAAATGGAGAGAGAAAAATGACTGAAGAAAAAACTGCGACAAAAACAAAGCCAAAGGGCGGCTCAAAGAAGATGAGTGATAAACTCGAAGCCGTCGGTGCAATCGGACAAGCGATTGGCACCGAAGTGCAGAAAGTAATCATCGGAAAGAGCCATGTTATCGACAACGTGTTGATCAACATCCTGTCTAATGGTAACCTCCTGTTCGAGGATTATCCAGGACTCGCAAAGACCCTAATGACGAATACGTTCGCCGATGCACTCGGCTGTGATTTCAAGCGTGTACAATTTACGCCTGACCTTCTACCAGCCGACATCACTGGAACGAATATTTACGATGCAAAGAAAGGAGAGTTCTCGTTTAAGCCAGGACCGATTTTCTGCAACCTACTATTGTCTGACGAGATTAACCGTGCACCTCCAAAGACCCAAGCGGCACTTCTGGAAGCGATGCAAGAAAAGCAGGTTACCATCGGAACTGTAACTCACAAACTTCCAGCTCCGTTCCTAACAATGGCAACACAGAACCCTGTGGAACAGGAAGGAACCTACCCTCTGCCAGAGGCTCAACTTGACCGATTTATGTTCAAGATGAGTGTAGGATACCCAGACCGCGCGGATGAGGACGAAATCCTTGCTCGCCGTATTGCTCGAAAGAAGGACGATGTAGAGGTAGAGACAATTACCGATCCTGCTCGTGTGGTTGCTATGCAGACTGCAATCGAAGATGTCTTCGTCGACCCTGCAGTTCGAATGTACATGGTTGAGATTGTATCTCGAACCCGTGAAGACCCAAGGGTTCTCGTTGGTTCATCGCCACGTGGTTCACAGGCTCTTCTGAAGACAAGTCGTTCCGCCGCTGCAATGCGTGGACGCGACTTTGTTACACCAGACGATGTGAAGTCGGTTGCAACCCTCGCGGTGGCTCACCGATTAATCCTCAAGCCAGAACACCAGATTAAGGGTCTCGAGACTGACGAAGTAATCTCAGATATCCTACGTCAAGTACCTGTACCAACAGTTTGAGCATCCTAACCAAATTTAGCAAATGGAGTTTGTAGCCGATGGCATGGAGCAGAAAATCAGCCATGTTTGCCGCCCTTGCGGTAGCCATGTATCTGCTAGGACTGGTGTTGAGAAATCAACAACTTGTCACAGTCGCAGTTGTGCTACTTTCCTTCCTTACCTATGCTGCATTCCGAACAACCCATGCCGATGTTGCATCCAGTGGACGTCGCTTGGAGGATGCAGAAGCAGATTCAGGAGTGGCTCTCCAATCAATTGTCGCAATGCGAAAACTATCCTCTGCGAGGGTTTTCGAGGACGGTGAAATTGATGTTGTCCTCAGGATTCAGAACCGATCTACTCTCTCCAAGGTTCTAGAGGTCCGAGACAGAGTCCCTGAAGTCATGCGAATAAAGAAAGGTGCAAATTATGTTCTGATGGAATTAGGTGGAAGGAAAGAAACCGAAATTTCCTACACGATTGAAGCCCCTCTACGGGGATTCTATACTATCGGGCCCGTTTGCGTAAGAGTACAGGATGCATTCGGATTATTCCACAATGAAAGGGAAATTCAACTCTATGATGACTTCCTTGTATTCCCCAAGATGGAGGATATCAAAGACGCATTGATCAAGAGCAGAGTTCCAAAAATCTTCACAGGAGCCGTCAACATTCGTAACCCTGGCGAGGGTACGAATTTCTACAACTTGCGCGAGTATATCCCAGGAGATCCTATGAAGAAGGTAAACTGGAAGGCTTGGGCTAGATCTGGAAAAATGATGGTAAACGAGTTTGAACGAGACGCAGTTAGCGACATTATACTAATCATCGATAGTCGATCTGTATCTGAAACTGGCCCAGTGAGTCGAAATTCCTTGGTCTATAGTACAAGGGCTGCCGCAAGCCTAGCGCAGTATTTCCTGTCTCGAAGAGATTCGGTTGGTTTGGTGACTTATGGTGACGAAATTGTATCGGTTGACCGAGACACAGGTAAGAAACAATTGTACGTGATTCTAACTAAATTGGCAGGAGCTATGGCAAAGGGCAACACACCACTGAGAGTAGTCACAAACCGTATTTTACCTCACATTAATCGAGGAAGCCCAATTATTATCCTAAGTCCATTAGAAGATGACCCAACGATAATTGATGCAGTTAGAGACTTCAGGGCTAGGAATTTCGACGTTACCATACTCTCTCCATCAAGCCTTGAGTTCGAGTTCGATGCCAGAAGACTGGATCGTACTGGATATGAAGTTCTCAAGACTGAAAGGGATATTCTGATCAGTGAGCTACGAGGCTTGGGTGCAAACGTAATGGACTGGGAACCAGATATGATGCTAGTCACCGCGTTAGCCGGAGCAAGAGGATTCTAGGGGGTGAAATTATCGCAGACGACGTCAAAGTAGAAGGTAGTTCTGATACTTCCCATCTATACGATGGAAAGACAGTTAGATCATCGGCTCCAAGCAGGAAAAAGGCAGCCGGTCGACTAAAGTCTAGTACCGATATCCCTCAAGATGCTATTCCGGAAGTGCATGTACCATCTTGGATTGAGTCTTTCTTTGGAGGACCTATTGTATCTTCGATGAAATTCCTTCCAGCTAACCGAACTGTGACTAATTTACAATTAAGTTCGGCAGGATGTCTAGTACTACTAACTGCTCTAACTCTACTATTCACTCCAGTATCCGGAACCGCTTGGTTTGCCATTGCAAATTTAATTGGGATTCCAATAATTGGAGGAATTATTCACATCTCGATTATGATCATTGGCGCTATCGGAGGAGCTTATGGAATATTCCAGCGTGATCAGAGAGCATTGTTAGTCTCTTACGTAGCAATGCTACTGGTAACCCTAAGATTCGCAGGAAGCAAGGTAGAGTTCGGATTCAACCTGCTACCAGAACAAGAGATTTTACAGAAAATATTGCTAATTGCCTACGCTGTTTTCCTAGTAATGTACTTTGAACTTACCAACGGAATCATTCGATTCTCAATGTTGGATACCTCAATTAGAACTGGTGAAGTATACGTAATGGGTGAAGGGAAAATAATCAGACAATATTACCGAGCGATTGGAATTACTCCAATTGTGGCAGGATTAGTGGCCTTGCTAACCCTTCTCATCAATCTAATCATTCCCGCAATGGTTGGCATCTTCGATGGTGTTCAGGCCAACAGATTGAGAGAATCTGTGGAATTAACTTCCGTTTATGGTGTAGCGCTCGGAACAGCAATGGTTTTCACAGTAATTGCCGCCGCATTCGCAGTAAACTTGCCTCTCCGCCTACAGCAAATGCAAGAAGGACGAGCAAACAAGTGAGTCCTCTGATTTACTTTGGATTCAGGAATCCACCAATTATACCCAAATCCGCTACAACTAATCTAGCAATAGCCTCTACAACAGGTACGGCTCGAGGACCCAAGACAGGGTCATGTCTTCCACCTACTTGTAGCGGACGTTGTTCTCCACTAGGTAGGTGTAGTGTAGATTGTTCTCGGGCTATGCTGCTTGGTGGTTTGAAGTGCACAACAACTCGAATTGGGGCACCGGTTGACCTGCCGCCCAGGGCACCATCGGCTTGAGCCGATTCTGAACCTTCTAACTCAGGAGTTATGCCATCGAAATGCCAGGCATCATTATGTTCAGAACCTCTCATCTTTGAGGCTTGAACACCTCTAGAAAATTCAACAGCACGAGCACCGGGAATAGCCATCATACCTCGTGCTAAAGCAGGTTCTAGACCATCAAACCAAGGTTCTCCTACGCCTATTGGTAATCCTACAATAATGCATTCTACACTAGAACCGACCGAGTCTTGATCCATCCTGACTTCCTCGATATATTTCGAAAATAAGTCAGCAGCCTCTTCGTCTCTACAATTCAATCGGGCCATTGCAGAATCCACATCCTGGTCTATATCTCTATCAAGTAGAAACAATGGTTTAGATTGTAAATCACCAACACTGTGTAAATGGGCGTCAACTCTCCAGCCAGCATGATTCAACAATCCTCGTAATTGGCTGGCTGCAGTCACCAATCCGTAGGTCAATCTAGCCGATTGAGAGCCCCCTCCTCGCAAGTCGGCTGCACCATCTGTACGAACCATTTCTGGAAGGTCAGCATGTCCTGGACGAGGTTGATCAGGAAGGAAACTGTAATCCTTAGATTTAGCATTGGAATTCCAAGTAAGCAGAAGAATGGGCCAACCTGTTGCTTTCCCTTCATGGACTCCCGAAAGAATCTCGCATTCGTCAGATTCGGAACGCATACTGAGACCTTTTCTTCCAGGTTTTCTTCTTGCAATATCTTCGTTCAATGCCTGTAAATCAATCTCTGTTCCAGCCGGAATTCCCTCTACCAGAGCGCCTACACATTTTCCGTGACTTTCTCCAAAGAGAGTCACGCGGACAGAGTCTCCTAGCCTCATTCCCATTCTTCCCTCTCCCAGTGAAGTTCAACTCCATGATGAGTTCGTGTGTGAACAAATTCTAACCCTTCGGATTTGAGATGTTGCTTAACGGGTTCTGTCTGCTCAGGCCCGCAGAGAATGGCGATTGCTGGACCAGAACCCGAAATCGCAGCAGGGCAACCAAATCGAAGTTCAATATCTTCGCAGATACTCAATGCCTCTTCATCTCCCATCGCCTCAGCAACTGCTTGTCCGTTCATCCTGAAGGCATCTATAGGAGAGCCATTTCTTAATTTCAAAACAATTTGTTCAAACCTTGGCCGGAGATTCTCAAATGATTGTGTGTCTACATCGCCCTTCTGCATTTTTCTAAGTACAATTATCACTTCCTTTTCTGGAAACTCAATTTGGTCAATTATTCCGGTTCCTGCCGCATTTGCATCTACTATCCAAGTAGCAGGAAAATAAGTACATGCGATATCGTCTCTACCTCCTGAGATACTACAACCGGCCTTTGTTTGAATCGCTGAAATTAGATTGAATATCACAGAATCACTCAGAATTACCGAATTTCCTGTAGATAGTGCGTTTACTGCAGCCATCAATAATGCTGAACTGGATTTCAGCCCCCTCCCTGTTGGTATGTCCGACTTGACAAGCCAACCAAGTTCACCTGAAGGAAGCGGTAAATCTCGTTCTTTCCAAGCTTCGAGCAACAATTGAAGCAGATTGTGTTGATCACCCTCGGGAATCGAACGACCTTCCACTAAACCAACATAGGTCCAAAGTTCGATTGGAGTAGAGCAACCATTGCCACAACCAAGAGCATGGAGAAGACTGATTCCAGCATGAGCCCTACCCGAACCGTAGACCTTCATCTCTCATTCATCTCTCCTACTAGTTCTCGACCTATGTGGCGCATACCCGAGGAAAATCGTACAGCGATATTATCTCCTTTCTGGATTGAGGTGACGCTGATGGTTCCTTCTTCATTGATGAAGCGTACAGTTTCGGCCTGTTGTAAAAGCACTTGTGCCGATTGATTATTCCATTCAAAATGAACCAAAAGAAATGGCCTCCTCTCGATTTTCAGGCGACCGATAGTAGCACTACGAATTTCATTAGAGTGATTTGCGATTGCAACTTGGTCGCCTGCAGTTAATTCACTGAGATATTTTGATGAGCCATCGGCCATCAAGCAGTAGGCGTGTACCGCCCCTGCATTAACCCGAAATGGTCTTGATGGAACAAATTCAGAGGGAATAGTTTCTCCATGAATCAAAGCTAATGCATTTGCAGAAGAACCAATTAGCATGCCTTCTCCTTCCGAAAGTCTCTCTGTCAAATCAACACAGATTCGTTCACCTACACCCCCTGATTCAACATTGGTTACATTTGCCATAACCAGTGATGGAACGGGCTTTCTTTCTTCCATTTGGACAGAAGCCTTCTCTCCAGAAATCTCCTCTGCTGCATCCCACAATTCTTCCTCAGCAGGAAGTAGCAATGCATCAACACCATGTTGCAATGCAAAGGCTGCTCCACTCAGGTCTACGATTTGTGAAATTGCAGCCGCGATTCTAGTGCCGCTCCCCGCGGCTGCAGCTACGATGTTCTCAAGAGGAATCATAGTCCAATCCGAACATCGAACCAAAATCCAATCAATCATACCAACTAGTGAGATGGCTTCATCCTGACCGTGGAAATCATCGAGGTGAACTTCCGCTACGTCATGGTCTGAGGTTTTCCATACTCTATCTGCTCTCTCGGCAAGTTCAGAGGATCCCTTCCCCTCAAGCCACAATTGCAAACAATCACCTCAAATGTTGTGCGGCTTCAACAGCGCTCAATCCTTCGTGAACCACTGCTTTAAGAGCGCGAATATTAGAGGCTGGATCATCTGCTCCAAACACCTGCCTACCCATACAGACTCCAGCGCCGCCCGCTGAAATTGACTGCTCGACAATTCTGAGTAATTCTGTGAATGATGTTCCGCGCGGTCCGCCTGCGATTAGAACTGGAATCGGGACTGCCGAGCATACTTCGGCAAAAGATTCTGCATCTCCGGTCCATGGGACTTTGACAATATCGCAACCTAGTTCCCACGCAACTCTTGCAGCGTGTGCAATTCCTCCTGTTTTGTCGTCATCGGAGATAATTAGATTTGCTCCTCTGGGATATACCATACCGAGCACAGGTATCCCTAGGGCTATTGCCTCGCCGGACAAAGCGCCCATTTCGACAATCATTTCCGGTTCGTACTCATCACCAAGATTAATCTGAGCCGAACATCCTGTTGCTCCTCGGAATAGACATTCTTCTGCTGTTGCCACTCGTACCTTGTATCCAGCACGTTCACCTGCATGTTTAGTAGAAACTGACACATGACAAACAAAACGATTCCATCCCGTTCTTTCGACGTGATGACTCAAGGATCCTTTCTGTAAAACTATTGCATCGGCACCCGCTTCGATACACGAGTCGACGACCTCATCCATCCTTTCGAGTCCCTTTTCTGGATAACCGGAAATACCGTGATCCATAGGAATCCAAACACCCTTTCCACCTGGGAGTAAGCGATTCAGCCTCTCGAATAGAGTCTCGGCCATGGGAATCCGCCTACACTCCCTCACTTGAAAGGATGCGTTCAGTAAAACTGCAATAATTTCCGCTCCCAAAGGGAGCGGGTTAGAAATTCAACAACTGAAACCTATTGGTTTGCGGGTTTAATTCCGAAGAGAAATCTACTGACATTTGTACGTCTGACAGCTTCGAAAAATGCCCAACAAGTCAGAATTACAAATGCAGTGGCAATAATTACCGCAGGGTAATTTTTCAATCCAAGTTCTGTTGAAATCCTAAGACCAGCAAACGTGAGTGGCATATGTACAATGTAGAACGGATACACACCCTGATTTAGGTATGCGAGATTTTCGCTAGGCTTGTCCAATAAATGAGCCGCCCAAGAAAAGATAGTTAGACACCAAAACCATGCATGAAAACTGTGAATTAAACAGGCTAAGAGTGTCATTCCATTATGGAAAATATTGTTTTCAAGCCAACCTCCATCAACATAGGGAATACCGGAATTATGCTGCTCAAATCTAAGCCATACAAAGGCGATTGTCCAAAACAGAGTTAGAATCGAAATTTGCATTCTGCGATTCTCAACAAATTCGTAATACTCATCTTTGGCAGTTATGCAAACATATCCAAATGCAAAGAAAACGAAGAACCAAAACCACTCGTAACCAACTCCGATAAAACCTGGATACCAAGGCTTGAAAATAATCTCAGTCAATGCTAGAATTAGCGGCAGGAGAATGAAAATACCAATTCCCATTGGAATTCTAAATGGTGCTCGGAGAAATCTAATCAATTGCCCCTCAGGATTATTCCTAACCAAATGGAAAACCGGGATAAGAATTACAGAATATTGGAATAAATTCCAGAGGAACCAAAGATGTCCAAGAGCTAGTAATTTACCAAAAATAGGCACCCAGAAAAACAAACTTCTCCAAATTATTCCAGATAGAAACCCTCCTGTTAAACCAGCAAGAGTCATTTCTTGTTCACCCAAAATAACTGAACCCGCAAAGCCCATTGTCCAAGAACCAAAGAACATTGGAATTAGCAAGCGCTTGCATCTTTCTGTAAGGAATACCTTCCAAGATCTTCTTTTGAAAGCGAAGGCTGTTCCCATTCCTGAAATCATAAACAAAGCCGCAAGTCTCCATTGGTGCATCCAATGCAAAATCATGCTGGTAAAAGTGACCGATTCTGCGGTGTAGTCGTTATTATTTTCAGCGAATTCCCCTCTATCTTCACCTGATATTTCTTCAAAATTAGGATTCATTTCTGTTCCATAAGTCGACCAGTAAACTCCAATCGCCACATGAAATGGTATCAACAAGCCGAATAGAATAACCCTTAGCCAATCAATGTCGTGACGACGAATTGCTTTCTTGGAATTTTGAGAGTTAGAACTTGATGAAGTTTGCATACTAATCCCATTTTTAGAAATTAAAGTCAATGATCAGAGGTGCATGATCAGAACAATCTAAACCCGCCTGACGACTTACCTCTGCAGATTCAAAGGCTGAAAAGGCAGCATCGTTAGCCAGAACATAATCGATTCGCCAACCCCTGTCTAGAGCCCTTGCTTGACCTCTATTCGACCACCAAGTGTAGGGTCCTTTTCTGTCCCCGAAGTGAATTCTATGCAAATCATGCCAGCCAGTATCAAGGAAGCGGCTGAACCATTCTCTCTCATGGTCAAGGAATCCTGATGTCATCCGATTTCCACTTGGATTCCAAATGTCATTTTCTGTATGCGCGATATTCAAATCTCCGACCAAAACAACCGGCTTTGAAGAATTCAGATACTGTTTAGCCCAAACCAATAGATCTTCCAGCCACTGGTCTTTGTAGGCCTGCCTTGCTGGACCTGAGCCTCCATTTGGCAGGTAGATATTGATGCAAGTCAACCCTCCAGATTTGGTGGTTAGAACTCTTCCTTCCAAGTCATCAGGATCTAATTCAGTATCGATTCCTCTTGAAATTACTTCCATCCCAACACGCGAGAACGATGCTACTCCCGAGTAGCCTTTTTTTTCTGCAGGATGCCAAAAGACTTCATGTCCAGAAGGTAATTCCCAATCCTTAGGTAATTGTTCAGGTAATGCCCTTACCTCTTGCAATAGCCAAACATCTGCATCGATTTTAGCCATCCAATCATCCATGCCTTTTCGAATAGCCGCACGAATCCCATTAACATTCCAAGTCACTACTCGCATCAAATCACCGGTGTTAATTTGAAAATTCTTTGACCTTTTCAACAAGGTCCATTCTGTGTACTCTCCACATACCTACAGGAGTTAATGCGACCGAGATAAATAATACAATTCCAACTAGGTATGAAGAAATCAAAGGATCGGCATCGACTTTGAAATAAAATGACCATTGAACTAAACTGCTAATCATCCATTGAGTTCCAACTATTGAAAATATAGCCCCTAAAACTCCGCCTACCAAACCAATAGCAAAGTGTTCACCTAGCATCATCGAACCAATTCTACTAATCGGTGCGCCTAGAACTCTGAGTGTTGCTAATTCCAAATCTCGCTCTGCTAAGTTGATAATTAGAGTGTTAAACAAAACCACTATTGCGACTACGATTCCTAAGAATTGAATCGCAATGAAGAAACCTTGTTGCTGTTGGATAAGTGATTCCATCGCATCAATGGTTTGTTGTTTATCGATAATTCCAATTGACATATCTCCTAACTCATTTGTTCTATTAAACTCCTCTGGATAAGACAAGATTACAGAGGTTGCCTCTAGGTTGACTTCGGAAGCCAAATCCGTCCGATGGAAGTAAACTGTTCTAGCAATCTCACCCTCAGTTATTCCAATTATCTTGAACTCAACAAGTTGTGAACCAAATCTGATTGACTGCACTTCTCCAACTTCCCATCCAAGAAAATGTTGTATTCCTTCGTCAACTAACGCCTCTGGAGGGTCACTGCCCTGATTCGGCAAATCTCCTTCAATCAAACTCAATGTCTGCATAGCTTGATTTCCTGACGTCGAAAATACGTCAAAACCCATTGCTGTTAATTGCCGAGAATCACCATCAGGATTTGCAGGTAATGTAAGTAATAGTTCGTAATCGATTGAATTGTCTTCCGCCCATTCTACAATTTCTACTTCCATTCCAGGATATATTATTGCTTGTTGATCCCAGTTGGAACTCTCATCAGCATTGCCGATGAAAACATTCTCCATTGAATCCATCATAAATAGCATTGAGCCGAGAATTAGCATCGATAATCCAACCGCAAAGAAGGTGAAAGCCAAACGAATTGGTTTACGGGTACTTGACCTAATTGTAAGTCCAATTGTGGTTGGAAGTTTCGAAGTGAATTGCTGCATTGCTTTGGACGACAACTTGACTTCGGCTTGTCCTCTAAGGACTTTCAAGGGGTCTAAATTAGCAGCCTGCCAGGCAGGTCTAATTCCTGAGAACATAACAAGAAGCATGGTAATTATCGAAATTTCAAAGACTTGCGTAAATGAATAATTGTCACCAATAATTGGTATTCCCATTACGTTGGTATAAACTAGTTCCATTGCCGGAGAGCCCAAGAATATTCCACCAATTATTCCGAGAATTGTTCCGAAGAAACCTATTCCCATTGGCGCTAAAACGTAAGACGGCATAATCGCTGAACGCGGTATTCCTAGTGTCCTAAGAATCGCAATTTCTCTTGCTTGCGATTGAATTAATCTTTGTAGACTCAAAAATATTGTAATTCCAGCAACTAGTACCAGCATTGCTGTAATTACAGGATAGGTTTTCATCGCACCTTCCGCATCAGCCCTAAGGAATTCTACCGATTCTACCCCCGAACGATCGTAGATAATTGCGGATTGGTCGATTTCAGTAACTGTAATTGTCATCGAATCAATAATTGCTGAGAGTTCTTCCCCTTCTTTCTCATCTGTCGATTGTAAATCATAATCGGGAGTCCCCAAAACATCAATCAAGAGTATATTTGCAGTTCCTGCAGATACGTTTGCTAATGCTTCTAATCCTGATGAAGTTAGGTATCCTGTTGCAAAAGTACCAGATTCAGCCGGAACTATCGACCCTGGGGCTGCAAAATAAAGATGCATTGGGTGATACCCAAATCCTACTATTGTGAAATTCAAAGTTCCTTGACCCGCGCCGATTGTAACAGTATCGCCAACTTCGAAACCTAATCCCTCAACCACATGGGCATCGAGTACTATTTCATCATGGGACTCCGCTAGACGACCCTCACAACATGAATCATCAGGCATCCAAACTCGATCTACATACCCTTCATCGATTCCGTGCCAAACACCTGGCACCAGCCGCTCTGAGCCATCATCTTCTGTGGCTATTAATAGACCTTCGAGAACTAAACGAGGTTCACATTCTACCATAGGTAATTCTGAATTTGCCCATTGTTGCGAAATTTTTTCACATAAAATTTCAGATTCTTCTAAATCCCAAACAGCCCTCGGATTTTCGACCCAAATATCTGCTAAATTAACTCCTTTTTCGGAGTCTTCATAGATTTCGGAATACATGTTTGTTGTCATGTGTGCGTAATGGCCGAATGCTATACCCGACATCACTCCGACCATTATGATAAGCACTACCGCAACCAACCGTAACTTAGTACGCCAAAGGCTTCGAAAAAGCCTCTTTGTCAACAGTGCTTTCATGCTATCACCTCAAACAATTTCGTCAGAAATAATGACTCCGCTGTCGAGTCTGATTATCCTTGTTGCATATCGAGTAAGTGATTCGTCATGGGTAACAAAAACAGTGGTGATATTCTCAGCTTCACAGGCTTTGACAAGAACCTCCATGACCATAGAAGAGGTCTTTGTGTCAAGGTTACCAGTCAATTCATCACCCAGCAATAACTTCGGTCTCTTTGCTAAGCTTCTAGCAATAGCAACACGTTGTTGCTGCCCTCCACTAATCTCTGTAGGGAAACGGTCAACCTCGTCTTCTAAACCTACCAAAACTAGTAATTCTCGAGCGCGCTTTTCATCTCTGCCTCCGGCCAATTCTTGAATCAAGAGAATGTTTTCTAACACAGTTAAATCTTGTAATAGATTGAAGAATTGGAATACGTATCCGATATTTTCTCTACGGAATGTAGTCATCTCTTCGGATGAATTTCTTGGCACTTCCTTACCTTCGAAGGAGTATTTTCCCCCTGTAGGGCTATCCAATGCGGCTATGCAATTTAGCAGAGTGGTTTTTCCAGAACCCGAGGGTCCTAGAAGGATAATTCGTTCTCCTTGCTTAACTTCTATATCTACGCCATCAAGTGCCTTAACAATACCAGAAACCATCTCATAATATCGTTTCATCCCTTCTATCTCTACCAAATTATTTGCCAAATCAATCACCTAGTAAATTGCGTTAAATGGATTTATTACATCGAATCTGATGAACCTGCGAAGAAAGCCATAGACTCTCTGAATAATTCCTCTCTTCGCTTCTTTTTATTTCTCCCAAGGTGCAATATTGTAAAACCAATAGCGAGTAATATCACAAATGGAATGAAAGCTTCTGCATGGTATCTTTCCATGAATTCAATAATTCCCTTAGCGGTATATGCCCAGGTTAGAGATGCTGCAGTTCCTCCCATCAAACAAGCAGCCAGTACCCTTTGGAAGCGCATTCGAGCAACAAGTCCTAGCATAGCACCAACTAGAACTCCGCTAGCCATGAATGGTATCCAAACGAAAACAATTAGGAACCAGAAACCATATTTCTCAATTCTTTTTTGATTCTTATTGGCGATATATTCTACACCTGAGAGAATATCTCCCATGAATGGATTTTGTAGAAGCGCTCCAGTAATTCCGCCCTGTTTCGCTACTAGTGCTTCACCGACCAATTCGTCTTTTTCATCGTTGGAATCTGGCCTAATCCCGCTGATTACTGGTTCCAATAATGAGCCTTTACGAGCCAAACCATATGCACCTAATGTCGGATCTTCTACTCTTCCAGCCATAGCCCTATCAGACAGAGTAGCCTTCTCATTACGAGCGCTGACTACCAGCACCCGTCCGTCAAGATATTTCTGCAAATCATTGCTTAGGTGAGCATGTAGATCCTCTTGCATATCCTGATATGTAGCCTTGAATAAGAAATAGGTAAATCGTGTGACTGGTTTGTAAATAACCCTAACAAACACTGCGTCTTCATCAGCCAATACCGCAGTTCCATAATCAACCAAATCATGTTTCTTAAACCAGCGATTGAGGCTGTTATTAGCTGCTACTTCAAGCCAGCCATATGTGCTCATATTGGCAAAGAATTTTGAATAATCCTCTGTTAAAATGGGTATTTCACCTAAGGCCAATGAACGTCTATTTCCCTCATGAGACTCATGTATTCCTTCATCTACACAGATAATTTTCATCTGAAGTGGTTTCATTTCTCCAAAGACTGCGAACTCCTCGAGCAAGCATTTGGTTAATTCTGCACGAATGTCGGATGGTTGCTCGATTGTAGTTGACCGGGTAGTATAGGGTACGAGAACGTCTATCGAAATAGTTCTCAATTGCATCTTCAATTCATCAGAAACGATGTCGATGTGTAATTTTTCTGTTGACTGTTGTAATGTCCGACTAATCAACCTACTAAGTTGTTCATCATTCAATATATCATCAGTATCGCGATGATACATCTTGTGCATCAACGGATATTGCACACAAAGGAAAAACAAGGACATTCCAAGTGAGACCATTGCCATCCACCATGCAGGGATACCGGCACTTCCACCTGTCAGCATAGCAGCCTCACGACCGCCTACCCATTCAGCACCCATCATTATCCAGCCCCAATTACCCAATCCTTGGATAGTCCAACAGGACCGAGGGTCTTCATCTATAATTTCCACATGAGCGGAATTTTCTATTTCGAATTCTTTGCTAAGCAAAATGACGCCTGAAGAATCGACCAATGACTGCAAATCTTCCTGCGTCATTTCATCTAGGTTGGATTCCGTGGTAACTTGCCAAATTGAGGAAGATGCATTGTAATGACCTTTAGCTAATTCATCGGGGTCATATTCCAGTTCTTGGTCTCCGACACCACCTTGCAAGAAAGTAATCGATTCGGATTCCGAAATCACAATTTTAATCCCGATAACTGTTTGAATTTCTGGGTCGACATTATGTGATATCACCTTGATTACGTGACCATCAACATCGTAGAAGACGTTGAACCAAACTTCGCCTCTCTTGTCAACACATTCTCCACCAGGATCTAGTGGCGTTGATGAAAGGGTCTTGTCAACTACAATTGAGTCGGATGCAACCCAACCTGAGGACATTGTGAAGACTCCGCCAAAGAACACAGCCCCGATAATTAGTCCAGTTAGCAGAGTATAGTCTTCAAAGGCTCCACGAAAGAATCTCTTGTCCCCTTCTCGCCTAGACCGAATAAGGTCTAATTCCCTATCGAGACTGTTCTTCTCAGTCTCTCCAAGTGACTCCGACTCCTTCACAAGTAGGTTGGGTGAGTGGCGGGTCATCAACCCGCCGGTCTCACCATCCGAGTTCCTACGGAACTCGTCGTATTGACCCTAGAGCCAATTCAGTCTCTTCTGTTAGCGAATGCTGCACCCAGGAGACATAGCGCTCCAAGTAGTGCACCAAAGCCTGGTAGTGCTGGCGGCATTGCGGCTGAGTTTGCGGAATAATCCCCGGCAACCAAATCATAAATTTCTGGCTGACCGTTTTCACCGTTGTAACCCTCGATAACTATCTCATCGAAAGGAGACACTAGTCCATCGTCATCGTGGTCATGGTAGGTAAGGATAACACCATCAGATTCACCACTAGTAAGGGGTATTGTGAAGTCGACTGTGCAACCGTTCAGGTCGGGTTCAACCATCTCATCTGTATTCTCGTCATAATGAGCTTCACAGTCAATAAGGAAGCGAACCTCGAAGTCAGAAATTGGCACGTTGAGAGTTTGATTATCTGCAATGATTACTATGATTGAAATCTCTTCTTCAACGTCATCGTCTCCTTCATCATCTCCGTGGTAGTACCACTCCTCGTCGGAACCATCTGGGCAGTCCCAATCGTTCCAATCATTTACTGAAGACAGAGGAACCGTAGTTCCATCCATACACTCGAATTCTGAAGTTTCTACCCCCATATTCTCGTCGGATCCGTCTTCACAGTCTTCCCAACCATCATTATAGAATTCACCTTCGACTACATCGCCATTTTCACACTGGAAATAATCCATTAGTTCCATAGCAAGACCACTACCTGTTGTTGAGTCATATTGGTAAAACCATGGCTCGCCACCAATCAATATTGCAGAACCATCGGCATCCAATATCTCGTCTAGTGGGAAGTAACACTCATCGTTTTCAGGAACATAAATTCCCCCATATTCTAAGCAAACTGAGCCATTAGTGTCTCCACTATCCTCTGCCCAATTAGTCATAGGTTCAAAAGTGTAGGTACTGTTGTGCATTACTCTGACTTCCATCGAACAAATATCGTAAAGAGAGTCATACACTCCTCCATAATCCTCACACCATTCGCCAGTTTCATCACCGGATTCTGCTGACCAGTCTTCAATTGAATCAAGCAAAGTTAGATTATTCGGAAGAGTGAGTAAATCATCAGTAAAGGTGTAATTCAAGTAGTATTCACCTGCCTCTATGCCACAATCTGCAAGCTCTAAGTTGGTTGAATCCCAATCATCTGTTGCGCTACTTACTATCATGTCGGTGTTTACCCATTGCATGCAGAAGAGATAACTTACAAAATTAGGTTCTGATGTTTCACTTTCATCGTATGTGGGTTCATCCGATTCGTCATAACAATCGGCCCATCCATCATTGACTGAACTGAAGTGGATTTCCTCACCGTCGTCACAGGTAAACATGACTTCTTCTTCATCGCTCTCATCAGATCCATCCTCACAGTCCGGATAACCATCATCTACCCAGTCGTAAGGGATGACTTCGCCATTGTCACATACGAATTCATCCTCGCCGTATTCTTCTTCAACCTCGAAGAAAACAGGGACTGGAGTATGTGGAAGCGTATCATCGACTTCGATAATCACAGCATCGTCCCACATAACAGTGTAGGACATAAGCATGCTTGACGATTCATTGCTGCCTGACATAGTGTAAGCAACTAGGTCTTCATTTTCGTCAATGTGAATAGTTACTGTCATGTCCATTTCATCTTCTGTAAATGTCATAGTCATGACATGAATGCCGGATTCTGCTACGTAACTGATTTCAGTTGTGGCATTTTCTGGCATCCCTTCTCCAAAGTCTAAGTCTGGGGTTTCTAGCATATCGCCTGAATCATCTTCCGAATCGTCATCTTCAGAGGAAAGTACAGTTTCGATAACATGCATCACATCAGGTGAATGATCTCTAGTTTGGTAGGAACCTGATTCGGCCCCTCCGGCCATGGATGCCATCATACCGCCAACTGAGTAGTGAATGTTGACAACCTCCCCAACCTGTGTGTGAGTGTACTCTACGGACAGCATTGGAAGATAGGAAATAGAGGTGTGGACATGAACGGATTCGTTGTCTAGGTTAACCATCACGGTCTCTGACATTGTTACGTCAACTTCCATTCCCATTTCTTCATCGAATCCTGTCATGGACATCGATTCTGAATATCCCGCTCGTGCGGAATTTTCCAACATACTCTCTATGTCCATTTCTTCATCCATGGCGGCCATAAAAGCGTCAATGGAGGCTAGATAAATACAATCTCCCAGAAGTTCGGAAGTTGCATTCTCGTCATAGTTCTCTGCGTTCTCGTCCATGCATCCGATGATGTCATCTACAATATCCTCTATATCACCCTCAGATAAGCAACCTGCCAAAGGTGAAGCAATCAAAATTAGTCCTGCGATTAGCGCATAGGCTCTGTTCATTGAACTGCGCCGAAAAATTGACCCTTATGAATCAAATCCCGGCATGGACGAAATATGTGGTGCAGGGGACAGGATTTGAACCTGCGAAGCACTACGCACTGGGACCTAAACCCAGCCCCTTTGACCGCTCGGGAACCCCTGCTTGTACTTCGGCCGTGAATTCAAGGTCAAGAATCCAACGGTAGTCAGTTCTAGGCCCAAAGAGGTGATAACGGGTACATTCGGCGAAGTGAATTTGGGGTGCACATGTCACGCATAGGTATTCTTGGACTCGGTAATTGGGGCACTGCCCTGGCAAAGGTCTGGTGTGAAGATGGACACAATGTCATGGGCTGGACGGTCGAAGCCGAAGTATATGAGTCATTGATGACCAGTAATATCAACGAAAAGTACCTACCGGGACACGAAATTCCTACTCTAGATTCCACCATGAAGTTATCCGATATAACCGATACTTGTGAGATACTAATTCTTGCATTGCCCAGCGGTGTAATTCTATCTGTTGTAAATGATCTAATTCCTCATTTGCGCCCATCGCATGTTCTAATTGATTTAGCCAAAGGATTGGCACCAACCTCTGAAAGTGAATCAGGAATGATTTCTCGTGAGATTGAAGACCGTCTTGCCGCTGCAGGTAAGTCCAATCCGGTGGTTGTACTAACTGGCCCCACAATCGCTCCAGAAGTTGCTCGAGGAGTAATGACAACGGCCCTAGTTGCATGTCATGATAGATCCATTGCCGATAGAATCGCAGAGCGCCTTTCGACTGAATCTTTGGTTCTCACCGCTACGAATGACGTCGAGGGTGCAGAATTATGGGGAGCATACAAGAACACGGTGGCACTTGCTTGTGGTTTAGTCGATGGATTGAGGGATGGGATTGGTGGTGATAATCTCAAAGCGGCATTAGTTCTTGCTGGATTTTCGGAGGGAATTACTCTCCTGAATGCGATGGGTGCAAATGCCGGAACCGCCTTTGGACCTGCGGGAATAGGAGACCTTTACGTGACTGCAACTAGTCCCCGTTCAAGAAATCGGACGTTAGGCGAAAAACTTGGTTCAGGAAAATCACTTGAACAGGCTCTAGCGGAGATGCATATGGTAGCTGAAGGAGTTAGAGCGACAAGGATGTTCCTTAACCGAGCAGAAAGATTGCAGATTGAGGTACCATTCCTCACGGCCCTGGGAGATTTACTAGATGGAGATGAAGAAGTTTCAACCGCTGTTCGAAGAATGGTAGAGGCATACGAAGCCTGAATTATTATTCTGCCTTCTTTACTCTCTTTAGTGCAGGATCTTTTGAAATCAAAACATCACGCCAACGAGGTTTCTGATAGTTTGCCGTGTCATCGATAAACCCTCTCCTGACTATCAAAGAAAACTGGTCAATCAAAACAACTACAACGAACATTACGATAATCAAAGCTAGAACCTTATCGTAGAGTTGGAATGGATTAAGGTAGTGGTTCATGTACCATCCAATCCCACCGGCTCCAACCAAGCCAATCACAGAGCCGTGCCTTACATTGTATTCAAACATGAATAAGGCCTGACTAATCAGAGCATTACTCGCTTCTGGTATCGCAAAAAATCTAGCCACTTGCCAACGAGGTAATCCCATTGCACGGGCGACTTCCAAAGGTTCCTTACTAACACCCTCAAGAGCCTCGTATTGCAGTTTTCCTAGGTAACCTACTGTATACATCGTCATTGCTAGAACACCCGCAAGTGGCCCTACTCCGACCACTATCACGAAAATAAGTGCCCAAATAAGAGATGGTAAAACTCTCAATGCCGCGAGGATTTGTCTTGTTGATTGAGATAACCAATAGGGGGAAAGATTGCTTGCAGCCATGGCGGCTAATGGGAGAGAGATTAGCATACCAAAAACTGTCGAAAGGAATGCAATTTCCAGAGTCTGTGTCATACCAACAACCGCAGGACTACACAGCATATCGGATTCAAATGTGCAGGAAGGATATGTCCACCCAGCACGCTCGGTCAATACTGTGAAATCCGGAGGAAGAGCCTCTGAACCTAACTTGAGCAGATTACTCCAACCATCTACCAGTTTCCAAACGGTAATCTGAAGGTGATTGGTGACTAAAATTGTGATTATACCCAAAATAATCGATGTCCGAAGTATAGGACGACGGATAATTAGTCTAATTGAGTCTGATATTCTTTCATTCAAGCGGAAGCCTCCCCAATAATCGGAAGCACTGAAGATGGTTCCTCCTCCTCGAATGGTATTAATCTCCGTCCCCTCAATTGGTACACTCGATCACAGAAAGTTTTGGCTCGAACTGGATTGTGGTCGACTATTAGAATCGCCATATTGTGGTCATCTGCCATGTGTCGAAATAAATCGATAATGCCCCTCGCAGTTTCTGCATCCAATTCACCCAGGCACTCATCTGCAAGAAGTAATTCTGGCTCTTGCAACATTGCTCTAGCAATTGCAACCCTCCTCTGTTGGCCCCCGGATAAACGATTTACAGATTCTAGAGTTTTGTCTGCCAAACCAACCTCTTCGATTACAGAACGAGTTTCTTCCCTCATTTTCTTACTCGGAAGAGATAGAGCGGTTTGGAGAAAGTTTGCTCCCGCTAAAGCCCCCATGAGTACATTGTAACCAACGGTTTGATGTTGAACCAAACCGAGTCGCTGGGGAATTAGCCCAATTGCACCTTTCTGGGCTCTTGTGTCTGCTGTACAACAGCATACGATTGAGCCTGAAAGTGGACTGACCAAGCCTGCAGCAGTTCGCAATAGAGTCGTCTTACCGATTCCTGACCTGCCGGTCAAACCAACGATTTCTCCTGCTCTAATTTCTAAATCAACAGATTCCAGAAGTGGGGAGTCTTGGTCGAAACCAATAGCCGCATCTTCCAATTTTAGGCGGACTGGAGGTTGAGTGTTCATTTCATCCCCTACCCTTGAATCTCCGACTTACGAACTATACTTGTCATCGAAGTATGCAGCAATCCCTGGAATCGCTCCTATTGCGTCGCTATATGAACCAAGGTGTTCTTCCGTATCTACCTCAGAAATGGATGGAGTATTGAGTATGTTTTGTAGGAGTTCTCCCCCACAGGACTCCTTAGGAACGGTATCGATCACAACATGTGTTTGAGTATTGTAACAACCAGTGAAAGTTTCTCCACCTACGGAATAATTTTCAACCCACATTTCGTTATTCATTTCTAAAAATGATGAAATTATGACGTCGATTTTTTCTTGTTCCGTTTCTTCCTTATTCACCATGATTGGGTGACTTGGAACCTGTCCGAAGGCGGGCTCTAGTGACCTGTAACTTTCTCTATCTAAGCACCAATCATTACCTTCACAATGATCCTCATAGGATGATGATTTACCAAATGCAACATCACCCACTCCTTCAGTCATACATCGGAAGGCACCACTGTAACTGTAATACAAATCTCCCTTTTCGGGTATTGATGCATTTCCAAAGTGTGCATCGATTGTTGTTCTCAAAGAAGAAATATCATTTTCATCTCCTGTAACTTCTACAATTCCGTTATTTATCATGTAACCCATTGGCATAAGCATACCAGCTGATTTTAACCAACCAGTATGACAGGTATTCTTCCCTTCCAGATCCTCAAGTGTTTGAATTTCAGAATCGTTTAGAACCCATGCTTGGGCATCATAGTAAGTCCTACCATCTCCTTTTTGATCAGCAAGAATAGCATCCAGTCCGTGCTGCTTCCAGGCAATCCATGCCGAGCCGCCGTCTAGGAATGCAATATCAGCATGGCCAAAACGCAACGCTTCTATTGCCGCGATGTCGGAGCCTATTGGATATAATTCAAATTTGTAACCAGATTTTTTAGCCAAAAAATCTGCCAATAATTGTGGGTTTGCTTCTGGGTTGTCATAATCATCCTGTGTTTTGAATGCAATAATTATTACATTTTCATCCTCTTCAGGCGTTAGACAACCAGCAAACGTTGAAAACAGGATTATTCCAATAATTGTGCTCGCTATCAGTGTCCTACCTACCATCTTTAGGGCACCCTAAACTAACCCACTCGTTTCTTATTTATCTAATTTAGGGGGCCCTAAACTAACAATTTCTTTCACAATTATGCCGCCGATAGCAATATTTCCTTGGTCCTTTTCGGATTTGTAATGGAGCGGGAATGTAGGCTCAGAATCTCAGTTCTGTTGACTATGTTTGTATTGTTGACTTTGTGGCTCCCATTGGACCATTTCGATGTCCATCTTGAAGACCCTCAAGAAAAACGGGAGCAGCTTGGCCCTGGAGGTCCTACGATAGAAGAACAGTGCAGTACGATAACATTCGAAGATATGTTCGACTACAGCAAAGCAATTTTTCAAATGACAGTGGATGATGATTGGAATTCTGCAGAAATTCAAGCCGTTGCGTGGATAAATGGAACCTTAGCAGATGACGTCCGGCACAGTTTGGATCGATACATTGCTGCAATTTATCCGAGTGGAGATGATGAGTGGATATCAACGGATGAAAGAGAGGGTGTTCGTGCCATTGCTTCCGAATGTGTTCAATACACACTTACTAGGATTGGGATGCGTGATGGTAGCCCTCACAGAGGCGGCGAAGGAACAGATTGGAAAAACACCTCTTGGACGGAAGATGAGGTTGTGGTAGAGGAGTGGAATCTTGTCCCTCCTAGACATTCTGAGTCGAGAGAATGTTCTAGTGTTGGAAGCAGTGCTGATTGCTACGAAGTTCCTGTCTATCCTGATAACGAGCGAGATTGCGATACTGATTTGGATGCATCAATTGGGGAGGATGAATGTAGATTGATGCTTTGGCTAAACGCTACCATGACAATATCCAGCATGAATAACCCAAGTGACTTCACCATAGCCTTCAATGCCTCAAACATTAGTGGTGCTGAATATCATATCACGTTCCCCACAACTGAGGGCTTGCGTATGGATATGTGGGAGGAATGTGAAGGACGGGACTTGCAAGCTGACGCCGATGACTTTGCTGGGGTTGCGCCTTTGAGAGGAAGTTGTGTTGGTGACGGTTCTAGTTTCCATGGAGTTAGTGAAAATGAAGATGGGAGCCTGACTTACTCCCTCTACCCGAATATGGCTCAATGGCCTCTAGGTGAAGACTTGTTCGCTGACTTTACAACTGCCCCTATCCCAGTGGACGAACCACCTGTTTGGACTGATAATGCCCCAGCTGATGAAGCGTGGTTCCCTCGGGCGAGCGGGGGGGCCCAGATCGTCGCTGATTGGATCGATGTCCAACATTGGTTTGATGATGAAGCGGGAGTATCGAGTCTCGATGTTAACTGCAGAGGAGAAGCAGGATTAGCAATCACATACTCAAATCGAGAGTTATCCATGGATGTCCCAATAGGCCAGGCCGGAGAGGTTACATGTGAAGCAATCGACAGTGCCGGCCAATCCTCCGGAAATAGAACTTGGAATGTTGGAGTACCATTCCAAATATCAACTACAAATGTTGACCTATCAGACCCACATCCAATCACTCTCTCTCCAACCTCAGGATGGCCAGATTTGTCAGTTGAAATTGGATTTACGTCCAGTTTTGGAATGGCTGGAACTTATTCCGGCCCATTTTTACTTCAAGACTCTGAAGTTACTCAGGAAGTTGCTACAGTAGGGGTCATCCCAGGTGCTGCATATGTCTCGGTAATAGTAACTGGAGATGGAGTATATACTTTGCAAGCGACTTATGATTTAGGAATTCAGAAGGCTAGCAGTGCTCCAATAATGACAGTTAATTCCGAAGGATGGGACGGTGATTCATGGTCGATGAGCGGTCAGTTTTCCGACCCTGATGGTGAGGCGGTCTCTTTCACTCTGATAATTGATGGTTCCTCGGTTGGTAGTATTTCAATCAGCGGGAATGTGTGGTCTACTCCTCAGATTGATTTCTCCATTTGGTCAGAGGGCGCCCATATCGTTGAAGTTCAAGCATGTGACGAATCTGGAATTTGTTCAAGTGAACAGCGTAGTGTAGACAATACTCACTTGTTCGTTGATCCAGAACCAGAACCTCAACCCGAACCATCAAAGGAAAACTCCTCAATTCTTCCCTCGATGGGATTAGGCGGTCTGATTATTGCGGCATCTGCCGCACTCATATACTCGGGCCGACGCGACTGAGGTCATGAGCTTCTCAGGCACAGTCGACAGAGAGTCGCATGAAGGGGGTCTCCTCGTTGCCTTTGAGGGACGAGCACCAAGGCTAGGTGCTACTTTACGAATAATCGGTGGGAAGCCTATTGGCAAGGTGAATTCTGTAATTGGAGCTATCGATGGAGCCTTTGTTCATATTCATCCAATATCTGACGAAATAGAATACTCCAACACAATCGGTTCTCCTGTTGAAATAGCTCCAAGAGAAAGACGAGATAATCGCGGCCACGGAAGAGATAGATACTCGAAGAGAGATGGCCGACGTGATAATCGAAGTGGAGGAAAAGAACACAAAAAAGGCGGAGACTGGAATTGTCCAAAATGCAATAACTCCAATTTTGCCTTCCGAAAGAAGTGTAACCGCTGTGATGCAGATCGGCCTCGAGATGATGCAAGTAAGTTTGAAAGAAAATTTGACCGAGGAGGAAATAATTCCAAAAAATCCGGAGATTGGACTTGCCCGAAGTGTAACAATTCCAACTTTGCCTTCAGAGACAAATGCAATCGTTGTCAAGCTCATCGGCCTAGTTCTGGTGGCAAACCACAATCTAGAGGCGGAGGCAATGAACGCCGTGGCTCTAGACCTCAAGGAGGGCATTCCGGTCGTGGAAGAGGGCGGTCACCCGGCAGCGCTAGCAAGCCACGTAGATCTGGATTCAGAGACCCTGGTCGAGGCGGCCCTCGGGGTAATCGGCCGGGAAGAAGTAGCGGTAGGCGCTGAGTTTGGGGCACCCGAGCATTCATTTTGTCTAAACCCGAGCAAGCCACATGGCGAACAAGGCGGATATGCTCTGGGAAGAAGTTCTCGAGCTAGAAGAGTCTGGTGAGAGGGAAGAAGCCCTCAATTTATGTGGCCAAATTACCCGTATGGAGCCCAACCATGCGGCCGCTTGGAAAATGACCGCAAGGATGGTTCTACCAGCCGCAAGGAGAGGCGTGCAAGATATGCCTACTCTACCACAAGCTGCTAGTGCTTATGCCGCATTACAAAATGTCGTGAGGTTAGAACCAGAGGACGCAGAATCATGGGCAATGGGAGGAAATCTTCTGGTTGACCATCTAGGTATGCTAGAGGAAGCCCTAGGATGGTGGCAGCAAAGAAGGCAGATTGACCCGAACGATGTCACACCACTTATCGAACAAATCGCCATTCTTGTACGGCTCGGGATGTATTCTGAAGCTAGTGAATTGTTGGAAATAATGTTCGAAACAGAAATGGAACAACCAGACAGGCAGCAACTGATGAATATGGATCGAGTTAGGCAGATGGTTGACAAGGCGGCCAAAATGGAGAAGGAGGAAATTTTCAGACCTCAGAATCCGAAGCATCCTAGATGGGAAATAATCGGGCGGATGAAAACTAGGAAACCCCTTTCAGAGACTTTCTTCTTGTTTACTTTTGTAGCACCGATTGTATTCTTGATAGGGACTGTAGCCATGACTTTACTTGGGGGGAGTCAATTTGGCTTCATCTTGGTGTTCGTAATTATTCTTGCACTATTTATGGGAGTGAGTAGGGCTGCAGCTGGATTACTCCACAGACTCAATCGACATGCCCTTGACCTAGAGAGAGCGATTGATGTGGAGGCTACTTCTGGAAAGGTCTGTGTGCCTGCTGAAATTCGCGGTAGTAAACTCTACAATTATACGATTGGAAAACGAACTAATGCATTCCAATATAGACATTCAAAAATTATTGAATCAGATGAAATGATTGCTCAAAAGTGGAAACCCAATCTACCGGATTTTTCTAACACAGAAAATTGGTGGAAAGAGGATGAGTAATCAAACGAAAAAATCTGAATTATCTCATGTCCCTGCAGAATAATCTTCAAGATAGTCTCGTTGCTCATCTGTCAAACTATCAATGCTAATTCCTTCGGCTGTGAGTTTTAATCTAGCCAATTCACTATCTTGTTCGGCACTTATGTCGTAAACGATGTTATCGTACCCCTCGCCCTCAGCAGCTAGTCGACAAAGTGCTAGGAATTGATTGGCGAATGACATGTCCATCACTTCGCTTGGATGGCCTTCTGCTGCGGCTAGGTTAACCAGCCTTCCACGGGCAAGCAGATGAATAGTACGTCCATCTTTGAGTTGGAAGGCTTCGTTATCTTCTCTAATCGTGTAAATTTTCTCGGCCCTTTCTTCAAGATCTGCAATGTTGATTTCGCAATCATAATGACCGGTGTTACAAACAATTGCTCCTTCTTTCATAATATCAAAATGGCGACCAATGATGACGTCTTTCATCCCTGTTGCTGTACAAAATACGTCGCCAATCTTCGCTGCATCATCCATTTGCATGATGCGGTATCCGTCCATGACTGCTTTCAAGGCAGCTATAGGATCGACTTCTGTGACAATAACATTGGCGCCCATACCACGGGCACGATTGGCTAGACCCTTTCCGCAATGTCCGTATCCAGCAACAACAAATGTTTTGCCTGCGAGTAAAACACTAGTGGCTCGGATAATTCCGTCGAGTGTTGATTGTCCTGTTCCATGTACGTTATCGAAGTCCCACTTGGTCGCTGCATCATTAACTGCGATGACTGGATAGAGAAGTTCTCCTGCCTCTCCCATTGCTCTGAGTCTGTGAACACCAGTGGTAGTCTCTTCAGTACCACCAATCACACCTTCTGCTAGCTCTGGAAATTTGCTGTGTACACGATAAATCAGGTCAGCACCATCGTCTAGAGTGAGAGTTGGATTAATCTTCAGAGTACGATCGATAGATTGGTAGAACTCCTCGGTATTTTGGCCATACCAGGCATGCACATCATAGCCCTCGGATGCAAGCCAAGCTGCTACATCATCCTGTGTAGAAAGAGGATTACAACCGGACCAAGAGACTTTGCCACCCGCGGCTTCGATAGTCTCAATCAACACGGCAGTTTCCTTGGTGACGTGCAAGCATCCTGCAATTCTTTGACCCGCAAGTGGTTGTTCTTTCTCGGCCCTGGCCCGCAATGCAGCTAGAGCCGGCATTCTGCTTCGGGCCCAGTCTACTTTCAGTCCACCAGCCTTCGCCAATGAAAGGTTAGCCACAGTGTATGTGTCACCCGTATCCATGACACATGGCGGCCGCAAGGAGGCCTTCAAGGTGCGTTTTGAGCATCCCCCTTTCGAGGGTTTGCTCAGTTGCCGCCGCCTTTCCCTTGTTGGGCATAATATGCTGCGTAATATTGCTCGGCATATTGCCTCGCAGTAGCCTCGTCATAGCCTTGGCCGACCATTTGTTGCACATATGCTTCGACTGGGTCCATTTGCTCTACACCACCAAACTGTTGGACGGTGTCTTGACTATCATCTGACTTGCCTCTCGATCTAAGAACTAGAGTTACACCAACAATTGCCAGAATCATGATAACTCCGATAGCAGCGAACATGATTACATCGGTACCACCACTATCTGACACACAACCAGCATCTGAAGGATTCAGGGCACATGGGTCACTTGATCGAGGAAGTAAGTCGATTGTGAATTCGTTATTCAACTCATATCGGTCACCCTCGATAACTCTCCAATATACCGTGACCTGCTTTCCGGTAGTATCCAAGTAAAGGTCTGCAATGTTGAGAGTGATTGTGAAGGTATCACCGTCTCCAAGCAAAGCAGGGCCTGTTGAGTTATACTTTCCTAGCGCCTTCTGAGTTGCCTTAGGAGATGGAGTCAAATCTAGAACCGATGGATCCAATGCCACCTCAATCAAAACACCATTTTCAGCACCCGAAGTCACAACTCCATTGATTGTGACCAAATCC
The DNA here is from genome assembly GCA_023268715.1 of Candidatus Thalassarchaeaceae archaeon. GTDB lineage: Archaea > Thermoplasmatota > Poseidoniia > Poseidoniales > Thalassarchaeaceae > MGIIb-O1. The sequence continues at coordinate 27,359 of JALRLV010000001.1, read as the reverse complement.
TCACTCTGAGAATCTGTTGAACGAGGTGAAGTAATATCGACAACTGGTGGGTCATCTCCGAAGTCTTCTCCGACCACAATGAAGTAAATTCGTGCCTTATCTGACTGTTTTCCAGCACGATCGTATACAATCAATTCTAGCCTAATTTGATTCTCCAAAGTTCCATCACTGGTCATGTTTCGGAATACGTAATTCCACATGTCACCACCAGCTGCATTAGGCACTTGGAAAGTGTGGCCTTCTAGTGTTGGATTTGTAGAATCTACAGGATAATCGAAGAATACTCTGTACTCAAACATCTCAATTCCTCTCTCACCCTCTGGCGCGTCATCATCAGAGCTTGCTGAAGAATCAAAGGACAAACTGATGTCGCCGCTGTCGGTCAATCTAACTCGATAAATAGGCCAATCCACACCGCCGACTGTCTTAGTTCCATCAAGGCTGACAAACTCTTCTGTAACGTCGTCTTCGATTAGTTGTAAGTCTGCGTTAGGTCGGAATTCATCAGCTAATGTGTCGTCGGTTACGAGACGAATGTAAGTGATTCGCGTATGACCGTTTTCATCGTGCAAGTACAATGTCAGAAGCCATTCTGCTCCTATTCTACATCCTGTGGAGGAGCTAGTGTCACCAACACAGAAATTACCCAATGCTGGTATGCTAGGACTGATTTGACGGGAATGACTGATTTCGCCATAGTCAATTATCTCTCCTGACCATCCTGTGACTGATTCATTCATGTCTGTGGATTGTAATGTCCAATCAGCGGTAATGCTATCGGCCAAAGATGAATCTGAAGTCAAGAATGAGAAATCAAGTTCGGAGTTCGACTTGATGTACATGGTTGCATAAGCACCTGTTACTGTGTCAATAGAGGGTGCTTCACCATTCACTGTGAGGTCAAATCCATCGCCAGCAATTCCAAAGTTGTTAGGGTACGGAGTTACATGATAGCCCAGCATATTCGATAGAAGCGGCATTGATGTTCCACCAAATGGTTGAGAGAAGCTTGGATTCTCTACATCCAAGGTAGTCACTATCATTCCACCTGCACCACGGTTACAAATCGAAAGTAATGACTGTGAATCGAATGATTCGCTTCGCATCAATGTGTGGAAGGTTCCAGTTGGATCGCTAATTCGGCCACCACAGACTTGTGGAATTTGGTCGAACTGTACCTGTGCAGTATCGAGTCCTGCCAAAGCAACGTAAGATCCGCCATGAACCCCTGCGAAGGCTGCAGTGTCGACGTTAGTCATCAATGGGTGGTAAGCATCGACAATCACTAGGTCTTCGTTTGTGACTGTATTATTCCATTGATTTCGCATTGCAATGTCCATTCCGAAAGGCAGTCGATTTGGCTGGTATTCGTTGCGATATGGTCCTAGGTGAATCTGAACAGTTCCTCCATTTACCATGTATGCTTCTAGAACCTCCGTAACCGATAGACCGTCAGAGTCCCTGGTGGATGCGAGGGTCTCGTAGTATTCTCCATACTCGACATTGTAGTCGGTCTGCCATGGTAGCAATATCTTCTCGTAATGTGACATCCAATTTTCGGTAGCGTATCTATCCCAATCGCTTACCGATAGTTGAGTGTATGTCATACCCATCGATTCTAGGTCCTGCTTTACCCTCTGCAAACGATTCTGGTCGGTAGGGTTAGACAGAATTGCGACGTCGACGGTGTCATGGAATTCAATCTCGAAGAAACGGTCGTTTCCTGATGGGTCTCCATCTTCAGTCAATATTGCATAGAAACTGATGTTGTATTTACGGCCATCATACCATCCATTGTATGGCGCGGTCCAATTGGCAAAGTCTCGAGCATGAGGTTCAAGATCGAACGGCCCATTATCAGCCGCTTGTTCGTAGACAGTCTGACCTGTTGTCATATCTACAATCTTCATGTTAACCTCATATTCACCTGCGATTACTCCATTCAGTAGCGGTACTGTGAATGAGTGCTGAGATGCCGAGTCGTATGTGTATGCACACTTGTATGTAATGTCGGAGACACAATCAAGCACATTTGGTTCCATCAAGGTTATGTCGGCGCTTGCGATACTGAATATAATCTGGGTGTTGTTATTCGCGGTTGTAATCTCTGATTGATTGAACCAGGATGTTCCTTGAATAGTGTTGTTGAATAAAGTCCTACTGTCTATTCGATAAATACCGGACGTAAAGTCGTGGGTCGCCACCGTAACGTCTTGGCGCTCTGAAGCATCCAATCCGTTGATGTCACTGATGTAAGTTCCGTCATCTTCGAAAGTGAATTCATCGATACGAATGTTGTCAACTGCAAATCCAGCAAGACCTGCATTCCCATTGACCCCGTCGTCATTCGATTGGAATCTCCATGTCAAGGTAACTTCTGACCCCGATAGATCTGTGCACTCGGCTCTCCACTCAAAGGTGTCATTGGAGGTCTGATTTAGCAGGGTGATGTGGGTCATATCAATTATGACGGATTTGACTAAGCTTTCGGAATCAAACCAAACTACCGACTCGTAACGATCGGAATAGTCACCCATGTATTCTACTTCATCAAGTCGTCCATTATTGTCGAAATCTTCACACGCCCCAAGGCCACTACCATCTTGGAAGGGCCTCAGTCCATTTTCGTTTAGATCCGTCCAACTTCCCCAAACGGTTCCGCGATAGATTTCTCCACCTTTAGACCATTCAATTTCTAGTCCCGCGGCGTCGCGTATCGCGAGGATATTTCCATTCGAATCCGATAGATAATCTCCCTCTGCAAAGTAATCAAACGTTAGGTAAGTGAAGTCGGTTCCACCAACTGCGACTTGGAATGGATCGAGAGTTAGAGACTCGTCCCAATTGTCCCCATAACCTGCGTCTGGGTCACCTAACCAATATGCAAAGGAATTGAAGACTCCTCTGCTTTGTGGTAGCATTGGATGGTCTCCATTTGTATCATCTAAACGGCTTCCATTTTGGTTTCCATCATCTTCCCAAATCGGTTCTAACCCTGAGAAATCCTCTATGGCGATTAGATCGGGAAGAGCGTTCCTGACTACAGTTTCCAATTGGAAGTCGGTCAAAGTGTTTCCATAATTCTGAACTCTAATCTCTATGTCGCGATCGCCCGATGCATATCTCAATCCATTCTCTAGGCTAAGCCATGGCTCCTCTGCAACACCCGGGTCGAATAGGTTCTTGACAGTAATTTGGAATTTGACCTCGTCATTTGTTGCATCTGCGTTGTTGAATCCGTTAGGATTGGTCAATTCAGTCTTGATGTAGTAGGTTCGGTTGTCAATGAAATCAGCAGTGAGTGAAACTTCTTCGGTAGCACCAGCTGCGAAGTTAGAGAATGTAAGAGTTTGACTCACTACTTCTTCGGAACCGAATATTACATCGGTTTTGCGAATCGAGATATTGTCGAACGCGAACCCATCCAATCCAGTGTCCTGAGACGAACCGTCTGGGCCAACGCTTCCCATCAATCCGCTTCGGAAGCGGAATCGGATGTCGATAACCTCACCTGCATACCGAGTAAGGTCGATTGCATTTTCTCCAGAGTAACTGGCCCAAGGTGAGATTGTATTTGTCGCAAAGTTTCCATTGTATGTGTTGTATTCCGGGTCATATCCGAATCCGTAGAGCCGCAGGTATCTCTCATTGTCCCAACCACCGGTGAAGAACACTTGTTCCCATCCGTTACCATCACTCCAAACTTCGATACCACAGGAATCCTCATACAACCAACGCTCAACTACAGCATATTGCTCGGCCAAATACAATTCAAAGAATGCTGCGCTGCAGAACAGATCTAAGTCTAGATATGCCGCATCGGCACCAGTCAAATCTACATTTTCGATAATGAATGCCTCATCCATGTTGTTGTAATAACCAGATTCGTTGTCTTCGTTGTTATGGTCCATTCCGGCCCACATATAGGTGGTCGGGTTTGTGTCAGCTTCCCACCAATCGTCCGTGGCTGAACCGTTTGAATCGAGGGATGCATTCGATTCCTTGTGCCATGAGGATGAGCCAGCAGCGTATTCCCCGGTGTATGATTTTAGGACAATCGTACAAGATGGGCAATTGGCATTGTCGATGTTGCCCTCGAAGTCATTTGAGTAGACTAGGGTGTCGATTCCATCGAGAACTTCCTTAACTTCTAAGTCGACATCAATTGATCCTGAAATAGGGTTTAGACCAGTATTTTTCACAGTTAGGTTGACAAATCGGTTACCCTCGCCAATCATTGCTGCTCCCGTCGCTGGATCATATGCCGCTGGTGCAATACTAACCTCTGTTATTCCTACATCTTCGTTGTCTAGACTGAGGACGGATAGGAAATCACCAGCTCCGGCCCATCCTTGAGTATCAAGCCACATAGCGCTATTTGCGAATCGGTATGACCTGTCTCTCTGTCCAATGGCTATCTCATAAGCACTGTTCTCTCCACCTGCAAGTTGACCTGGAACTGCCATGGTAGGTCGGCGACCAACATCGAAGGAAAGCGATGATAGGTACCCATTACCGTTAGGATTTCCGAGAATGATTTCTACTGTATTTACTTCACGTAGATTGTCTACTAGCAGGTATGTTTGGTTCTGTGCACTTGAATCCTGCAAGCGAGTTAGAGTAACCTCTGTTGGAACAAAGAAATCCATTTTTCCATCTCGATTAACATCAGCAATGGTAATGGAGGCGCCTAAGTAGTCTCCTAGAGTGACATAATTTTGAGTGTCCCAAGATGAACCTGTACGGGTTGCATAGGATATATTGCCTGTAATTCCATCAACTGCAGCAATCAGGTCTATTTCACCATCATCATTTGTATCAGAAATGTCGATTCCGTACAGTGGATAGTTGTGTTCGGCATCCAATTTGAAATTGTGTACGCCGTTTGCAGTTGCATCTAAGGGATTTGGATAGGTTCCAAGTGTACAGTCGTATTCAAGCACAGTCATGTTGTCATAGTGGCCGTTTGAGAATCCCACACCTGTGTTATATGGAGGGGAACGTAGCAGCCAAATGTCCATATCTTCACAATCACCTAGAGAACCGCCGATTCCACCACCGAGAACATCCTCTCCCCAATGACCTAGAATTAGGTTCGTGTACAATCCAGTGGTTAGTGGAACTGGAATAGTTTGTTGGGCTGTTATTTGAGTTGGATCAGGACCCTTGTATATGTTGATGTAGTTATTTGTGAAGGTAGGGTCTACTACATTCATTACAATATCTGCATCTCCATCTCCGTCGATATCCTCGACATCCATGTCCTGAAGATATGGGTTGCTAACTGTAATTGCCTCAGAAGGATTCCAATTGTTGATTCTTTCATCACAATCTCCCCAAAGTACAGTGAGATTTCCAGGAACCATGGGCCCTCCAACGAATCGGATGTTTTGTTGGTAATAGACAACGTCGTTAACACCGTCACCATCAACATCGGCAACATAGACTCTAGTTCCGTCAGCTGTATCCCTGAATCCAGCGCGGAATGAATCGTTGTTAGAGATGAAGACATCCTGCCTGTCTCCAAATCCACCCATGCCGTCATTGTAGAGTGCCGTAATGAAGTGACCCATTGAACTAGCCGAGACGATATCATTGTGATCGTCACAGTCAATATCCCCTATCGAAATGAAAGAGGGATCTCTCTGAACAGCATATTGAGTAATGCGTGAAGCGGATACGGTTGGAACCAATGATAGCATTGTAGAACTTAACATCAGCATAACCAAGAAAATCGCTACTCGACCTTCTTTTGATTCAGATTGGGCGTTCGTGGACAGGGACATCATGGCTTGGCCGAATTTCATTTCATTATTATGCCTAATGGGATGATGTTTTTCCAACCCCTATGGGGTTGATGGCTGAAATTCGCAAAATTAACTTGCTTCAAGCCAACTCGGATTGGGAGCGTATTGAGTCTCAGCACCGCCGTGTATTCGCTCAAGTTTACCGAGCAACCAAAGCCTGTCTAGGAACATCTGAAGCTCGACTCCGGAGCGATTGATTCGGTCACTCAGTAGGCTCTCTATTGAGCCAACTGAAAGCGAGGTGTGGCCATGTTCCCGAACCACTAAAGTCATCACCAGTTGAATCCAAGATTCAGCCATTGGATCTCCTGAAATATTATCAGATAGTGGCTCGGGGTCTTCTTCTAATTCTTCTAAAAATAAACTGATTTCTGCAAGGTTAGGTTCGGTTCTTTCAGGGACTCCTAATTCCGATACACCGGCATCTACGTCGAGGTCTCCGACGACTCTTACAATAGAAGGTAATCGACTTGGATCAGGAGGTGGCCCAGGTAGTTCTCTTGCGGCTTTTGAGATTTCAGAGCCTTCAGAAGAATCTGTACTTGAGCCGTGAACTGATTGGGTGTATCCTATGTCTCCTTCGAGGCCTATTCGTTCACGATATAGGTTAACCCAAGACGGTGGACCCTGAATTACAACTTCTACATCATGCTCATTCGAGCGGAATGAAAAGCGGATATTCGCCTCGTCAGTCATGTTATCACCGGTTGGGTTTTCAGATTTCAATTCAAGTCTCTGCCAAATTACGCAAAACGGTCTGAAGGATGCCCCCATTTCGGTAATAGTCGACCTCCACTGGAGTGTCTAATCTTACAATAGCATCGAATTCAATAACATCTCCATTTTCCTTTATCGCTTTCACTCTGATGGTGGATAGTGGAACTAAATCAGCGCTGGCGGGAATATCGAAAGTCTCTGTCCCATCAAGACCCAATGAGTCTGCGTTTTCACCTTCTGGGAAAGTCAATGGTAGTACACCCATTCCAACTAGATTGGAGCGATGAATTCTCTCAAAGGAGGTCGCAATCACAGCCTTCACCCCCAAGAGAAGTGTGCCTTTAGCAGCCCAGTCTCTGCTACTACCTGTTCCGTATTGAGTACCTGCCAATACTACGAGTGGTGTTCCCTCTGCTTGGTACCTCATGCTGGCATCGAATACCGAAGTTACTTCATCCGTTGGAAAATGAGTGGTGAAACCCCCTTCAGTCCCGGGCGCTATATGATTTCGAATACGAACATTGGCGAAGGTTCCTCTCATCATCACCTCATGATTACCACGTCGACTTCCAAATGAGTTGAAGTCTCGAGGTTCGACTCCCTTTGAAATCAGGTATTCGCCTGCTGGCCCATGGTGAGGGAAAGCGCCAGCAGGACTAATGTGGTCTGTAGTGACAGAATCTCCTAACTTGAGGAGAACTTTTGCTCCATGAATAGGTTCAATTGGAGCAGGTTTTGGAAGTATTCCTTCAAAGAAGGAAGGGAGTCGCACATAAGTTGAATCATCTGCCCATGGGTACAGGGCAGATTCTGAACTACTAATCGCGTCCCATCGTGGTTCTTGCAGAACATCTGAATAGCGCTTTCGGAACATTTCTGGGTCGATTGAAGTATCAATAGTTTGTTTGATCTCATCGTCGCTTGGCCAAATATCGGCTAGCATTACGGGACCATTTTCTCCATTTCCTATCGGCTCTGACTCAAAATCAATATCTAGCGTGCCTGCTATTGCATAAGCTACCACTAAAGGTGGGCTTGCAAGATAGTTTGCTTTGACCTTCTGATGAATTCTACCTTCGAAATTTCGATTTCCTGAGAGTACGCTTCCAACAATCAAATCCGCCTCATCGATTGCTGCTTCGATATCAGCATCTAAGGGGCCGGAATTTCCTATACAGGTGGTGCATCCGTATCCAACCACGCTGAATCCCAGAGAGTCCAGATCTTCGGTAAGTCCAGCGGCATCAAAATACTCGGTTACAACTCTAGAACCCGGAGCCAAACTTGGCTTTACACTGGGTGCAATCGATAATCCCGCTTCCCTAGCTTTTCGTGCCAGTAAACCAGCGGCAATCATTACACTGGGGTTGCTTGTGTTCGTACAACTAGTTATCGCGGCGATTACGATATCGCCGTGTTTCAGATCAATTCCTCTAGAACCGACTGTAGCAGAGGATTGATTCTTGCTTTCTTCAATCCCATGTCCACTATGACCGAGTGGTGCATTTAGACTGTTTTTCCAATGATTTTTCATCGCTGAAAGGTCGACCCTGTCCTGTGGCCTTTTCGGACCAGCCAATGCGGGCTCTACAGTCGATAAATCGAGCGACAGGTGGCTTGTAAAAGAGGGAGTAGGAGTTTTTGATGTGTGGAACATTCCCTGAGCAGATAGATAGCTTTTGACATCTTCAATATGAGATTCATCCCTGCCTGAAAGTCGCATGTAATCTAGGGTGATTTCATCGACTGGGAAGAATCCACATGTTGCCCCGTATTCAGGAGCCATGTTAGCAATTGTTGCTCTGTCTGGAAGGCTTAGATTTGCAAGCCCTGAGCCATGGAATTCTACAAACTTTCCAACCACTCCATGCTCCCTCAGCATCTGTACTATCCTTAGTGTCATATCGGTGGCTGTTACTCCAGGTCTTAGCGAGCCGGTTAACTCAAAACCACAGACTTCTGGAAGAAGCATGTAAATCGGCTGACCTAACATTACCGCCTCAGCCTCAATCCCACCGACACCCCAGCCTAGAACACCAAGGCCATTGATCATGGTTGTGTGACTATCTGTGCCGACTAGAGTGTCGGGTAACCATACACCATTTTCTTCTCTAGCAACACTAGCAATCCACTCTAGATTCACCTGATGAACAATACCGCGGCCAGGTGGTACTGCACGGAAATTATCCAAACTTTGCTGACCCCATTTTAGGAATTCATAGCGCTCCATGTTTCGTTGGTATTCAATCTCCAAATTTTTCTCTCTTGCATCTGGAAACAAGCCGGAGACATCAACCTGAACAGAATGGTCGATTACCAGGTCAACAGGAACTTGTGGGTTTACTTTCTCAGGATCTCCGCCCAACTCTACCATAGCGTCTCTGAGGGCAGCAATATCAACAACAGCAGGAACTCCTGTGAAGTCCTGTAAGATTACCCTACTCGGTGAGAATGGAATTTCTTCTGGAGTCATTGAGGGCGACCATGATGCAATGCGTTCTACATCTTCACGAGTAATGAGAAAATCATCGCACTTTCGCAGCGCGGCTTCCAACAACAATCGAATGGTGAAGGGCAGGGATTCAAGGTCACAGAGACCTAATTCTTGCAGGTGAGAAAGTGAGTGAAAATCGGCCTCTGTGCCGTCAGATTTGTTGAATGTTCTCAGTGAATCAAAGCCTTCTGAATCCTTCATTACGACACCCCGCGATTTACTGGGTGAGGGAACCCTCCATCAATGTGACTATTGTAAGTTATTTAGAGACGGATGGGTTGCTGTTCCCAGCTTAACTTCTGTAAGCCTGAATAAGTCGGACATCCTCAACTGGTTTATCACTACCACCAGTTGCAACTTTGCTAATTGCATCAACGTGATTCATTCCCGAAGTTACCTTCCCAAATACTGTGTGAACACCATCAAGATGACTTGGTGTACTATCGGTTGGAACAATGTAAAATTGGCTACCACCAGTGTTGGGTGCTGAAGTCTTTGCCATTGCAATCACACTCGGCTCGTGCAAGAGACCATTGTCCGCCTCATCAGGTACTGTCCAATCGCTTCTTGGACAATTTTCAGAAGTGTAAATTTCTCCATTGCTTCCAGATATCTGTCCGTTGCAGTAACCATACCAAATTCCGGCATAGCCACCTGCGCCATTCATATCATCAATGTCTCCGCCTTGAATCATGAAACCATCAATAATTCGATGGAAAATTGTTGAATCATACATTCCGTTATCTACTAAATAGAGGAAATTTTCAACATGCTTTGGTGCTTCTGATGCATACAATTGTATGACGATTTCTCCCTCTAGGCGTGAGTTTGGATCATCCGGGTGAATGTATGAAACTTGTAGGGTAACATCGGTACTTTCCAATGGCTGTTCTAAGGATTCTCCTGCAAATTTGAAGGCCACTAAGAACACCATCAAACCAACGAATGCAGCTGCAAGTCCGGTAGGCGTTGGATTTCCATCGTCGAATAATTGCCAACCTTTGCCTAGAGATATCGATTGCTCATCCATCATTGATGCCAATTTGTTTTGAGCACGACGAATCTCTTTGTTAGAAGGCTCGAGTTTCTGAGCACGCTGGTAACTATTGTGTGCGTCTTGCCAGTGTGCCTTTCGATTAGCCATGTCAATATCACCCTTGGCAATCTTTGCTTCGGCCGCCAAGGAAATGACTTGCACCTTGTGAGAGTTGTTTTCTGCTGCGGCCCATGCTTCGGTTCTGAGTAATTCTAGTGCACCGTCAACATCACCAGATTCAATCATTGAGGTTGCTCTTGATAGGGCGTCCTTCAGAGAGCTCGGTCCTGTAGGCATGAGCCCGCCGACCACGCACCCCTTGAAAACCGCAACGGATGGAAAATCAAACCTGTAAAGCGAGATTATGGCTGCTTAGCCCCTCAGTTAGTGGGGAATTACTGAACGGGAACGGCTAAGACCAATCTTAGCACGGCGCACGCTGCCCAAGCATACCGCATGTGCACCTAGACCCCCTGGAGAGCCGGAAAAGGATGGCAAAAACCGTCAACGATTTTACAATCAATATCGCCACTGCAAATGGAACAGGGTCGCAGTCTGCGAACCTGATTCTACTTCACTCAATGTTCGAAATGGGAGTTCCTGTAAGCGGGAAAAATCTCTTCCCTAGCAATATCTCGGGATTACCAACATGGTTTATCATCCGAGCTAGTGATGAGGGTTATCAGGCCCCAGGGGATGTCACTCACATTCAGGTTGTAATGAACAAGGATACTTGGCTGGCTGATGTGGAGAAGGCTGAGCCTGGGACAATCATCATCCACAACATGGATGTAAAATTGCCAGTGGAAAGAGATGATTGTGTTGTGCTCGGAATGCCGATGACAAAGATGGCTCGAGCTATTAACCCAAAACTTGCTAGAATGATTGCCAACATGTATTATGTTGGGGCACTTGCTGAAACTCTCCGTATCGATGAAGCAGCAATTGCTTCGGCTGTGGCTCAGCAATTTAACGGTAAGGAAAAGGCGATAGAATTGAATCTTCAAGCCATCTCTGAGGGTCGGGAATTTGCAAGAGAAAACTGGAATTGTGATATTGGCTATACTGTTGAGGCTCGAGATAAAGATCCAAACACATTCCTAATCGAAGGTAACGAAGCGGCCGCGTTAGGATGTATTTTTGGTGGAATCAACATGTTATCTTGGTACCCAATCACTCCATCATCCTCTCTTGCTGAATCTATCATCAACTGGCTACCAAAACTTCGCCAAGCGGAAGACGGCGGAGCTACTTGTGCAGTTATCCAAGCCGAGGATGAATTAGCGGCTGTAGGAATGGTAGTCGGAGCAGGCTGGGCTGGTGGAAGAGGAATGACCTGTACCAGCGGGCCGGGTATTTCCTTGATGTCCGAGTTCATTGGATTGGCTTACTTCGCTGAGGTCCCCGGAGTAATTTGGGACGTAAATCGAGTAGGCCCTTCGACCGGACTTCCAACTAGAACTCAACAGGGTGACCTGACTTTGCTTTACGAAGCTAGCCATGGAGACACTCAACATATTGTATTGATTCCCGGAACAGTCGATGAATGCTTTGAATTTGGTTGGCGGGCCTTCGATGTAGCAGAACAATACCAGACTCTTGTCTTCGGATTCTCTGACTTAGACTTAGGAATGAATAGATGGGTAACAGCAGGATTCGAATATCCAGACCAGAAGTTGGACAGAGGCAAGGTAATTCGAACCCAAGAACAACTCGATGCTATCGAGAATTTTGGACGATACAGAGATGTAGACGGAGATGGAATTCCATATCGAACTCTACCAGGTAGCGGATTAGAGCCAATTCTTTACAGAGGCACCGGACACGATGAAGATGGAGTATATTCCGAAGATCCCGAAGTATATGCAGCTACTGTGGCTCGTTTGAAGCGCAAGATTGAGGGTGCAAGAGACAAACTTCCTGCTCCAGTCATGCGTGAAGAAAAGGACAAGCAGGTTGGAATAATCTACTACGGTTCTGTTGAAAATACGATCACAGAAATCGATGATATTCTCGAATCAACTACAGGCATGAAGGTTAGCACTTGTAGAGTCAGGGCGTTGCCATACCACTCAGAGGTAGAACGATTTATTGCAGAACATGATCAAGTAGTGGTATTGGAGATAAACCGAGATGGTCAGCTATTCGGAATTCTTCGCAAAGAGTTACCAGTTGAACTCCTAAGCAAATTGCATTCTGTTGCTTTCAGCGATGGAATTCCTCCTCGTGCCCGAGTATACGCTGATATGATATTAGAGACCCTATCCAGCGATACAAAAGAGGTGATTGCATGAGCATGAGACCGATTCAACTCAATGTTATCGACCTACCAAAGGCAGACTATACAGGAGGCCCCTCTTCGTTGTGTCCTGGTTGTGGACACGACCAAATTTCCAACGTGATTATTCAGGCGGCTTGGGAAAACGGTATTGCACCAGAAACAATTGCCAAGATGTCCGGTATCGGATGTTCATCTAAGACCCCCGCATACTTCCTAGGAAAGTCACACGGATTCAACACAGTCCACGGTAGAATGCCCTCGGTTACCACTGGTGCAAATATGGTCAACAAGGACTTAGCTTTCCTCGGTGTATCTGGTGATGGAGATACTGCATCTATTGGTATTGGACAATTTATTCACGCTATTCGCCGAAATCTAAACATGGTTTACATTATCGAAAATAACGGAGTTTACGGGTTAACAAAAGGACAGTACTCTGCAACAGTCGAGAAGGGCTCGAAGAAAAAGAAGGGAGCGACTAACGAGAATCCTCCAATCGACCTTTGTAAAATGGCAATCAACCTTGGTTGTGGATTCGTAGCGAGGTCGTTTTCCGGTTCTAAGAAACAGTTAACTGCGCTTTTACGAGCAGCTCTATCGCACAAGGGAATGGCTGTCATTGATGTAATTTCACCATGTGTAACTTTCGCAAATAATGATGAATCATACCGCTCTTACAACTACGTTAAAGGGAATGAAGAGGAACTTCACACTGTTGATTACATCCCTCACTTTACACCGATTGAAGAGGTAGAGGTTCCTGAGGGTCAATTCGAAGACATTAGTCTGTTTGATGGTTCGACACTGAGATTGGAAACCCTCGGAGATGATCACGACCCAAGCAATGCGGTCGCTGCTCTATCGGCGATTCACGATGCTGAACAAAACGATAAGCACGTCACAGGGCTCCTGTATTATGATTCAGAGATGAAGACCGCTGATGAGGCACTAGGTCTGACTGACACGCCATTAGTCGACCTGACTGAAGAAGAACTGAGACCTAGTAAGAAAGCCCTAGAGGAACTCAACCAATCTTTCCGTGTTTGAGCGATTTACTCGATTATCTATCGAGCGGTTTTGTTGAAATATACGACCCGACTCGGCGAGTCGCTAGTCCCTTAGTGTAGCGGTCCATCATATGGCACTCTGGATGCCATGACCCTGGTTCAAATCCGGGAGGGACTACCAAATTATTCCGAGAATTCATCACTCTTCTTCATCATTCTTCAGCATAGCTTGAGCCCAAACTGGCCGCTCAAAGTCTTCGTGAGTTCCAAAGGAAACTCCTCCGCAAGGAATCCAGCCATCTTTAATTCTGATTTGGACTTGCTCAATCAATGAGGGTTTGTCCCAATTTTGTTGGTTAAAAATCGCGTATTTCTCTGGTTTATGCATATTTTCGGAAATAACTACTGTGTATTTCATGAAGAGAAAAAAACTCTACTATTATTTAAATCTTTTCATAAAATCTACACTTACTATGGTGGAAAATTGGCCTCTAATCAAGGAAAACTTTAGTTAGTAAGTTGAGAAATAACGGAAAATATGGATGCAAAATTAAACAGTCTCTGCGACAAATTGTTTGAAATGGCTTGTGAGGTAAATGAAGAATTACATTATCAATACCATAGTAGTATGGAAGAACAATACCAGTCCGCATTTTCATCAGAATTGAAAAGAAGGAAATTTGTCTACCACAGTGAAACCGTCATTGAACTACATTACAAGGGATTTCCCGTTAAGGAAACTGAAGCTGATTATGTGCTACTCCCCGGGGGGCCTAACAAATTTGATCAGAATATTGTAATTGAAGTAAAGCATCCCAATTCACTGGGGTTGGCAAAAAATAGGCTTCAATTATTCACTTATTTACATTCTGGACCTACTAACAACAACCCTCTAACCGGTAAATTACGCTATGGGATTTTACTCATTTGGCCTACTCAAAATAATCCAAAAATGACCGATGATGGTCGTTATGCAGAACTAAGTAAACCAGTGCCTAAACCCCTCATGGAATTATGGAGATCTACAAATTCTACTTCGAGAGACAAATTTGAATTGTTGAAATCTTGGGGTGCATAAATTCACAGTGCACGGTTGAGTAATCTAGAAGCGAATGAAATCATTAGTAAAATCATGAACCAAGCAACTGCATATCTTGCCCAAGGAGTCTCTTTCTTTGGTTCAGGAAATGGATCGATTCCCGCTTCTATCGCTTCTGCGAATAGAGCTAATTCTTCCTCAATTGTCTCAGGATCTCTCATCATAATCCCTCAAGGTTCGGCAGTAGGGTTCCAACCGGAAACATAGGCTTCTTCTAATTGATTAAACGCAGATTCTGTTCCTCTGAGATCGACATTCAAACTCGCAAGGTTCTCATCTATTCTACCTGGGTTGCTAGATTTTGGGATCGTAATTGCCCCAGTGTCGTATACCCATTTTATTGCGGCCTGGGCTGGTGTGCAGTCTAGTGATTTTGCTATCTTTGCGAGACTATCACATCCAACCTTGTGACCTCTTGCTAATGGTGAGTAAGCCATCACCTTGGCTCCGATTGCTTCTGTTGCTGCTCGAAGAGCAGGGCGCTGATTCCATGGGTGTAATTCCACTTGATTGACCGCAGGTAAAATGGTCGCATAGGCTCGCATATCATCAAGGTGGTGGGCGCCATAATTGCTGACTCCAATTGATCTAGTCCATCCACGAGCAAGGCATTCTTCCATTCCTCTCCATACTCCAGCTCTAGCCGCTATGTCTTCAGGTGGAGCATGAACAAGGTATAGGTCAATACTATCCAATCCAAGCATATCTAGGCTACTGCGGCAATGCTCGAGCGCCGCCTCGTAACTCGTTGCGTGTGGGCGGCGCAATTTGGTGACAACGAATAGGTCATCGCGGGGCACTCCACTCTCGCGAATGGCTTGGCCGGTCTCAGTTTCGTTAGCATAGGAGCGGGCGGTATCTATGAGTCTGTACCCTAAGGAAATGGCGTGCTGAACGGCTGTTTTGCACTCTCCTCCTTCGGACATCTGCCAAACTCCAAGACCGAATCTAGGCATTTGCACTTCATGTTCACGCTGGCCGGTGACTGTATTGGTGTGTCCGATGGTAATGAAGTCAAACCCGCCAGCGCTCATGTTCAGTCCTGAGGGATGTTTGACTTGAGTTTGCCGAGAGGCTCCACTCGGGGCGGGATTGAAGCGGTCAACCCCTTCGTTGAGTCATGAGTGAGTTGCCAGAGGGGGTCGAGTTACCCTCGGCAGAGGTTGCAAAACCTCGTCCTTCGGCTGCAGCAGTAATCAGTAGAAACTCAGGTCAAGAGATGGAAATTCTGCTCTGTCACAGAGTCTCAGAAGTCCCAAGTTTTCCTGACTTTTGGGCATTCCCAGGCGGTGGAATAAGTAGAGTGGATAGAGAAGCAGCGGAAGATAACCCCTCTTGGTTTTCAGAAAGAGAGGACCGTGAATCGCTAATTGCTCTATTGAGAGAGATGCTGGAAGAAGTAGGGGTTGCACCAGATGGAAGTGGTGGATTCCAGAATATGCAAGTCGAAATTATCGACCAAGTCAATGAAAATAAATCAGAATGGGCAAAACTAGTTTCTGAAGGAACATTATCAATTGACAATTTTAACCCATCTCTAATTACCCAAAGAACGACTCCTCCCGTTGCACCAATTCGTCACAAAAATAGATTCTATCATGTCGCAACGGGAGACGCTTCAATTGAAGCAAAACTTCCTAGTGGCCGAACAGAATTTGATGAATTCCAGTGGTGGAAGCCAAACGAGTTACTGGACGCTTGGCTTTCACATGAGGTAAAATTACCACCTCCTCAAGTTACACTTATTCGCGACATTGTTCAGATAGGATTCTTAGAATTAGCCAAAAACCCTCCAAGTGGATATCATAGAATCGAATATGCAAACGGTGTCGAGCTAGTACCAATACCAACAGACACACTTCCACCTGCAACTCATACCGATTGCTATGTTTTGGGCCATCCTGGCGGAAGTAGAATCCTAGTCGACCCTGCCGCTAGATCGATTGAAGCCTTGGAAATCCTGAAGGATAAGGTTGCTGAAATAGAGCAGTCAGGAAGTAAAATTATTGCAACTGTATTTACTCACAAGCATCCAGACCACATCGGTGATTTATCTGAGATTTCTAAATTTTATCAAGCACCTATTTTTGCCAGTAAAGAGACACTTGCGGTATTGCCAAAATGTGAATCTGACAGAACTCTCGGAGAGGGAGATGTAATCGAGATTGATGATGAAAAATGGAGCGTTATCGAGACACATGGCCATTGTCCGGGACACATATGCTTGGTTGGTAAAGCAGGAATTGTAAGTGGAGATAACGCTGTCCTATTTGGTACGATTCTAGTCCCATCCTCAGATGGAAATATGAACGAATATCTCGCAGGATTGGAACGTCTGAGAGATTTAGACCCTTCACTTCTATTTCCCGGTCACGGTCCTATGGTTGCAAATCCGAGGAGATTATTGACACGATATTTGAAGCATAGAAATGAACGCCATTCAAGAGTGTTGAATGCAGTGCAATCAAGCGACGGCAGCCTTGATGCGATTACCGTTCAAGCATATGCTGACACTCCGGATGCACATCCAAACCTTGCGAGAGATCAGACCTATTCTCACTTACTCGCACTTGAAAAAAATGGAAACATTCGTCAAGGAAATGGAAAATGGTTGTTTGTTAAGGGGAACTGAAATGCAGTCGGATTTGTGGCAAGAAATTCCAGAATTTGGCGGAGCAGACGTCGAACAGAAATGGATTGAGGGAAACTCAGGATACAACCTTAGGGTCTTACAATGGACGCCAACAAATGAAGATTCTAAACAAGCAAGAACACTAGTGATGATTCCGGGCTGGAACTCGGTTCCAGAGGGATGGTTTCCGATTCTTTCCGAGTGGGTGAAGCAGAGACCCGTTGTTTACATTGAAACTCGTGAGAAAGGAAGTTGTAGAATTGACAAGAAAATTTCCAAAGAGTCGTTCCAAATCCAAAATATAACATCCGATTTACCAATCATTTTGGCAAGGATAGGGCTTCAGTCTTCAAACTGTGACGCCATGGGTTCATCATTGGGTGCTACACTTTTACTCGAAGGACTTAGGGAAGGGCAACTAGTTTTTCGAAGCCTAGTCGTACTATCTCCAAACCTAGCATTCGTTCCTCCGATTTGGGCGAGGCCCCTAATTCCTGCACCATTACTCTGCTACAATGCGTTGGTTAAATTCGTAATTTGGTATCTCGATAAGCGTCTGAAAGAAGAAGGGCAAAGAATTCGTTATCGGCGGACTCTGTTAGCCGCTCCTATCGATAGGCTCAGGCTTTGTTCTATGGTTTTCATAAAATACAAAATGAATCTAGATTTCTCCAAGACAGATGCTCCTGTGGGGATTCTCAGCGCATCTTCTGATACTCTACATGACCACTCTGATGCTGGGGACCTAAGTAGAAGCATACCAAACTCGAAGTTAATTGAAATCGAGAGTAATCAATTCGCACATGAGGCCGCTGCAATTCCAGTAATCGAAGATTTCATGAACAATATTTCTTGAATTTCAAGCCATAGAGGTGAATGGGTCGTCACCACCCCATGGATCAACTGGGCCGTCATCAAATCGTCCTAATTTCTCATAAAGATTCTCAATAATTGCATACGGCCAATCGGGATTCGTTGCACCGTATCTTTCTGCCATACGATTTGCCTCGCCACCATGGAAATGCATTGGAACTTCAAGTCGCCGGAGCATGCCATCGGGCACACCGCCCATAGCAAACAGATGCTCGGTTCCATTTCTTCCTAGCACTCGATCCGGTACGGAGTCTTCATCCGCAGGTAAGGCACATGCATCTACAATGGAATCCACGAGAGCCTCGAATGCGGCATCAGTCCCTCCTTCGTGTATAATTGATTCAATTGCAGGGATTATATTCAGTGGGTCCAATTCTCCAGTCAAAATCTGTAACCAGGTGTGATGGGCTAGGCAATTGAACTTCCAAGGGTCTGATGCCACAAATCGCCAAGCCGCATATGGACCTCTCGAACGATCTCCGGGTTCAGGCAGCAAGTCATATTCGATGAAGGCGTCTTTCAGCCCCCCAAGTCTAGTGGGGTCCATTGCAATATGCGCATTGGCAAGAGTTTCTTCGGTCAATAACCACCATTCAGGGCCTTCTCTGCGAGTAGAAATGGAATCATGTAATTCTTCATAATTCCCAAAATTAGCAGGTAATGAACCGGTTTGTGTATGAGTTCGCATTACATGAGAGCTTACACCTGAATCGAAGCGATGATGGAAGTACTCGTGGTCAAATCCGAATATGAATGCTAAGTCCAAAGCCAACATTTCAGCGTCTTCAATCCCATCAGTATTCATGCGGTTAGCAATTACTGCCGCCTGCTCAGCTAAAGCGTCCGCATTGCAGTGTATACCCCAATCAAGGTCCACTTCAACTTCTAGAGTATTGCGAAGCAACATTGGCCTATACCAAAAGGCTCTGAGCCCTATATCAACCTCGCCCATGGTTTCTGGGCCATGAACGTATGGCACACCATCGTCCAACCTTAGCCCCCCCATGCCAGCCATTGCCATCGGGCCTCAGCCGTCAGATATCAAGCGATTGTCTGATGAAGGGCCCGCTTACCCTCGTAATGAGAGCCATGCGTGCGCAGTCTTCCTCATTCGATGTCGCCCGCATGGTCAGGGAATTACACGGCATGGTTGGAACCCGCGTACGCAAAGCCTACCAGCCACATCATGAACAGGTTGTTTTGAGGCTAAATCCGAAGGGAGAACCTTCTGTTGATTTGGTGATTGTGCGTGGAAAGAGGCTGTATATGTCCAGAAGAGATAGGCCAATGCCGAACAATCCGTCTCCGTTCGCTATGATATTGAGGAAACATCTAGGAAATTCACGCCTTGTTGAAGTTGAGCAACTTGGCTTCGATAGAGTAGTAATTTTGACCTTCGAACACGGAGGTGGTCAATACAAACTTGTCATTGAATTATTTCGAGATGGAAACGTATTGCTTCTAGATGATAACGATGTTATTCTCCAGCCATTGACACACGCCAAATACGCAAGTCGTGCTCTAAAGAGAGGTGAAACATACGCACCTCCTCCAGAAACTTTGGACCCTAGAGGACTTGACAGGAATGGCCTAGACAATTTACTGGATAATTCAGAGCATTCTTTGATACGAACTCTTGCGGCGCGTGCAAACCTCGGTCGAATCTATGGAAATGCGGTTTGTAGTGCTGCAGAAATAGATTCAGATGATCCTGCAGACTCTCTTGATGAGACTCAAAGAGAAGTCCTTAGTGAATCGATGAATAAGTTGCTTGAGGAGTTGGCAGAAGCCAAAGGTGCGTATATTTGGTTTGAAGATAAAGAGGGACTAAATTCCTGGAAGTCTGCACAGGATGACCCTCAAGAGAGAGATTCTGCAAGTGGAATGATTGGGGAATTTTCTCCAATCAATCTACCATTTATGGATTCAAGCCTCAGGGCCAATATTGCAAACTTATCAGAAGCATACGATGTGATATTCGGAGCCCATGATGCAATCGCTTACATCCGTCGAGAAGAAGAAAAACTAGCCGCAGCGGGTGAAGATGATGAAGAACAGAAAGCAAAGCTTGACCGAAGGGCTGCTCAGCAGCGTTCGGCAATAGAGCGATTTGAATCTCAAGCCGCATTGACTCAAGAATTAGCAAAATCGATTCAGGATAACTGGACTCATGTAGACGATTTACTCGGTCAAGTAAATTCGTTGATTGCAAACGAAGGTTGGCAAACCTTGGACTCAAAAGTTTCGGATGTTGCATGGATAGACAGGATTGACCCGGCAAAGGGGACAATTTTGGCCAGGTTACCTGACGAAGATAACGAGCCAGGAGCAAGTGTAACTCTATCTGTAGAGAATTCAGTGCATCAAAATGCCCAGACTTATTTTGAACAGGCTAGAACTCTGAAAGATAAAGCGAAAGGAGCGAAAGTAGCTTTGGAAAGAACGGAAACTCAAGCGGCAAAGGAGGCTGCGAAAAGGGAGAAAGAAGCAGCAGCTGGAAGAGTCAGAATAGGAAAACGCAGCAAGCGATTCTGGTTCGAAAAACATCGATGGGGAATACTTTCAGATGGTAGATTGGTTGTTGGCGGCCGGGATGCCAAGGGTAACGACACAGTGGTTAGGAAGTATCTGCGCTCTACGGATCTCTACGTTCATGCCGATTTACACGGAGCCCCATCTTGCTCACTAAGGTTACACGATGGGTTAGAAACAGACCCTCATCCTATCGGATTTAGGCCAGAAGGAGTGGCATCATTGAAAATTTCACAAGAGTTCGCTGGTTCAATCGAAGATGCTCAGAATCTACCTTCTGAGATTATCAAAGAAGCAGCACAATTGGCAATATGTTGGTCCCGTGCATGGGGTAGTGGTAGCGCCGCAGCAACTGCATTCCATGCTCGACCTACGCAAGTTTCCAAACAAACGGAGAGCGGAGAATCACTTGGTCGTGGTGCATTTGTTGTCAGGGGACAAAGAACTTGGTACAGAGATGTGGAAATGGAAATTGCTATTGGATTTGCAATCGTCAATAATATTCCAATTCCAATATCTGGAACAGCAGAAGGAGTATCGAAACTTTGTCAAAGATGGGCTATTATCAGACCCGGTAGAGAAAAGAAAGAAACCATAGCAAATAGAATCGCAAAAGCGACCGGGCTAGCACAAGATGATGTCTTGGCTGCCTTGCCTTCCGGCACTTGTGAAATTATTGATCATGGATTAATTGGCTGAATCAAGAACTGCGCTTTTGATCCCACTCTGGCTTTGTAATTGCAAATAGCTTAGCATCAACATAGTGATCGTATAGCCATTCTCTGTCCTTGGTGATTCCTTCTAATCTCATGCCTATTCTTTTCGCGATCTCGCAACTAGGAATGTTATCTACGGCAGCTTCGAGGACGAATCTGTGTAGGGATAAGTCGTCGAAACAATGTTCCATTAATCGAATACAAGATTTGGTTACGTATCCATTTCCTGTTTGGTTCTTGGACAACCAATACCCAACTCCTGCCCCCTTATTTCCCCAATCTATCCAATTTAGGCTAATCGTTCCAATAATTCTGCCATTAAGTCGAATTGTGTAAAACACACCCTCTCGTTTTTGAAATTCTTCTAAGCTATTCGAAATGAATGCTTTTTCGTCCTCGATACTATTAGTTGCATCAAGCCATGGTAACCATTCTCGGAGGTATTCTCGGTTAGAGTCGACAACGGCGAACAGTTCTGCTGCATCGTCTTCGCCAACCAATTGTAACTCTAGGCCACTTTCAACATGAAGTTGCCTTGCTGGCCGAAAGTCTCCCGACTTTTTTTGTGGGCCACCGCATCTATCGGCCATAGATATCGACACTATTTATTGAATAAGAGGGTTCGGATTCGGAACTGTGGCAAGGGTAACGATTCAAGCGTGAAGCGTCATCCGAGCAACATGGGCGACTCAGGCAGCGAGGGCAATTGGACATACGGGGACTATCTGCAATTGCCCGCTTTGTTAGAACTTCAGGGAGAAGATAGAGGAGTAAGTCCTGATGAAATGCATTTCATAATCGTTCACCAAACCTTCGAACTTTGGTTCAAGCAGGTTATTCGTGAACTAACCGAAGTTCGCGATATTCTCGCACAAGACCACGTTCCAGAGGATGATATCCCGAGGGCAGTTGACCACCTTGGCCGCACAACCGAGATCTTTCGTTTGATGGCAAATCAATGGACTGTATTGGAAACCTTGACTCCTCAAGGATTCCTAGCTTTCAGAGACGGACTTGGAACTGCATCTGGATTTGAATCATACCAAATGCGTGAATTCGAAATTTTACTTGGTTTGGCCAATGAAGACAGATTGTATGGAATGGACCCAATTAGCACATTTCGCAAGTTAGCAAAGAATTCCGAAAGAGATGCAGCTATCCTTGCTCGCTTGGAGGATGTCGCTTCCAAACCTTCCCTCAGTGAGTCGTTGATGCGATGGGTATCTAGAACTCCAATCATGGGTTCATTAGCTGGAAATGATGGCGACGAGAACACAGTTGCAGAATATATCAAGACTCATCTAAATTCACATGAAAAAATAGGAAAGCAGGCCGCTGAACGAATGTCGGGATATGGTGCTTCTACTCCCGAAGAAGCGGCTGAGCGCTTTGCAGCATCTCACCAAGGAGCTATTGATTTCTTGAAGCCAGATGGAAATGTTAGCCGCGCTCGAGCTGGATTATTATTCATCGAATCATACAGAGAATTGCCTTTACTGACTTGGCCACGAACTCTAATAGATGCAATTGTAGAACTTGAAGAGTCGATGGTCAAATGGCGCCATTCACATGCGAGAATGGTAGAGAGAATAATGGGTAGAAGAATTGGAACCGGTGGAACTAGTGGTGTCGATTATCTAGATGCAACCTCTCAATATCGTATCTTCAAAGACCTGTGGGCGGTTAGAACCATACTTGTAAAACCTGATTTCAGACCCAAACTAAAGAACGCAGAATTTTACGGTTATTCGTCCGAAAACTGAGGGATAACAGCGACTTTCTCATCGCACCTTTCAAGGGGAGTAACTCACTCGCCTTGCCTGTGTCGACTCCGGTCATATGCGCATATGCGAGAACACCCTTTGGTCGGTTTCGCGGAGCATTAGCCAATTACACAGCAGTGGAATTGGGGACATTGGCTGTAAAGGGAGTATTGCAAAGGGCTGAGATAGATCCTGGCAGCGGTATCATCGATCAAGTGTACATGGGTCAAGTGCTTCAAGCAGGTGCCGGACAAGCACCTGCTAGACAAGTCGCAATGGCTGCTGGGCTACCATACTCAACCCCATGTACCACCGTCAACAAGGTCTGCGGTTCAAGTCTCAAGGCTGTAATGATTGCAGCTACAGAAATTATGGCTGGAAGATCCAATGTCGTAATCGCGGGCGGAATGGAATCAATGAGTCAAGCACCCCACTTCATCCATGGGGCAAGGCGTGGTGATGAATTCTCATTTGCAGAATTGACCGGGATTTTGAGTCACGATGGGCTCAAGGACGCCTACGACGGATCGATGATGGGGATTACAGGTGAGACCATCGCTGAAGAAGCCAACATCTCGCGTACCGAATCCGACCAATACGCACTCCGTTCTCACAACCTTTCCAACTCAGCATGGCAGAAAGGATGGCTTGCTGAAGAGTGTGTTTCCATGGATGAACTCAAGCAAGATGAAGGAATTCGCATGGATACATCAATTGAAGGTCTTGCTGGACTTAGAACCGTTTTCAAGGATGATGGACAAGTCACCGCTGGTAATGCTAGTCAGGTGTCGGATGGGGGTTCAGCGGTTCTAATTGCCTCTGAGGAAACCGCCAATGAAAATGGCTGGCCTATTCTGGCTAGAATTATTGATTATGTTACATCAGGAGTAGAGCCAAACAGAGTTATGTCGGCACCTATACCAGCGATTCAAATGCTCTTGGATAGGAACCAATTAGACATTTCTGACATCGATATTTTAGAGCACAACGAGGCATTTGCGGCAGCCTCATGCGCCATTCAGAATGCATTTGACTTCCCCGATGAGAGATTCAACCCCCATGGTGGAGCGGTATCGATAGGACATCCACTAGGCGCAACAGGAACACGCTGCCTAATGACTCTCACAAACGCACTTAATCGCACAGATAGTAATCGCGGAATTGTTACGATTTGCCTTGGCGGTGGTAACGCCGTTGGAATGTTGATTGAGGCATAAAATCGCATAGAAATCCGCCCCCATAGGGGGCGAAGGCTGGCCGGTGGGCTAATAGGGGGCTCTTGGGTCGCCCGCCTCGATGGTTACTCCAGTACGGCAGCACACACGCTTCGAGAAGGCGCGAATCATAGGTGCACGAGCATTGCAAATTAGCATGGGTGCACCGCTATATGTATCCGAAGAAGAACTACGTGAGAATTTCATGGAAGAACTAGTCCAACTCTATGGAACAGAGGATGCTCAAGCAAGATTCGTACTTGACCCTCTAAAGATTGCAATGCTTGAGTATGAATCCCACCGCATTCCAATCGATGTAGATCCTCATACTGAGGATGAATGAGGGCTCTACCGCTTATCGGCCATTCAGAGGTGGTGAGCAATGCTTCAGAAAGTCGATACTGAGCGATTGACTGCTGGTCTCATCGTACTTACCTTTCTGGTAATTGCTGTTGGCGGTTTGATTAGAGTCTCAGATGCTGGAGAATCCTGTCCAGACTGGCCCACATGCTTCGGCTCATGGGGATTCGACATTAGTCCGGAGGAACAGGAATCGTGGTGGAATGAAAATCCCGATGAAATAGATTCGCGAGGTGAAAACCACAGATATACTACTTTTGAGATATTTACAGAATGGTTTCACAGACTTTTGGCTGGGGCTATTCTTGGCCCTCTAGTAATTGTCAACTGGCTTACGATCCGTCAAAATGAAGATGTTTCAACAAAAACGAATTTCGCATCCAACTTGGCTTTAGGACTGATTATCTGGCAGGGAACACTTGGCTGGCTGACGGTCAAAATTGACAATGTTCATTGGAGTGTGGCATTACACCTCTCAAGCGCCTTGGCATTCATTTTATCTCTAATCTGGTTGTGGATTTGTATAAATCGAGATGAAGCGAATCAACCATCATGGTTCGAATTTGACCCAATTCTCGCTTCTAAGTGGAAGACTAGAATTGCATGGTTGGGGTTAGGTACATTCACCACAGTTTTTGCTGGAGTATTTGTTGCTACAACCCCAGGTGCAGACCAGATATGTGGGGTATCTGGAAATGTAAACTCATGGCCTTTGTGCAAAGGGAATTACTTTACCGAAATAGTTGACTTAGAAAATCAATCTCAAATTATTCATCGTTGGCTAGTAGCGATTGTTGGGGGTATTCTACTACTAGCTTGTTGGTTTGTTAGAAAGGAGCAGATTCAACACCAGCACGGATTAGTACTAAGAAATTGGATTTGGGCTGCATCTGCACTATATTGTTTGAATATTGCAATAGGCGCTCTATACATCCTTTCTTGGGCACCCGAAAATGAAACGTTCCGAGAAATGCTTTCTCTGATTCACCTCTTAATTGGCAGCACATCATTCCTCACACTAGCAACCGCTTGGTTGGCTATCTCTGCCTTCGCTTTACATGAGCCTGCACCCGAGACCTTGTAATGAGTCGAATTGAAGGCCACACGCCGAAAGGACTTGCTATGGGAGAGAGTGGGGGTGGAGTCAAGGCTTGGCTAACTCTTACCAAACCTGGAGTGGTTGTTCTTCTACAGATTACCGCACTATGTGCGGTATTATCTCATGATTTGCTTGAAGCATCGGGATTTTCGGATATGGATTGGAATGAATCCATTCGTACTATGGTGGTTGTTTTCGTGGGAGGCTATCTCACAGCCGGAGGCGCTAATGCAATCAATATGTGGTATGATAGAGATATTGATCCAATCATGCAAAGAACTTCAAAAAGGCCCATACCAAAAGGCACTGTAAGCCCAAATGGAGCACTGATTTTTGGGATTTTTATCTCGCTTGTAGGAGTTTTTTGGTTCCTTGAATTTGCTAATCAGGTAGCTGCTTTTTGGGCAGCATTCAGTATCCTATTCTATGTCTTCATTTACACCATCTGGCTAAAGCGAACCTCGGTTCAAAACATAGTAATTGGAGGTTTAGCGGGAGCCACTCCACCAGTAATCGGTTGGGCAACTGCGGTCGATGATTTGAGTATTAATCTAGACTCGGTGCAAGATTTCGCGGTTTCAATTTTTGATTTAGGGAGCTTGATGCCTTGGTATCTTCTGTTGCTAATATTCCTTTGGACTCCTCCACATTTTTGGGCCTTAGCGCTCTATCGCTCGGAAGAATATAATTCCGTTGGAGTTCCGATGATGCCTGGGGTAAAGGGTGCAAAAAGAACCCTCATTGAAATGAAGATTTACTCTATTTTATTGCTAATTTTAGCAGTATTTGCACCGATAGCTATGGGTGGAATGGTTAGAAATGACCCAATCTACCATGTCTTCTCTTGGACTGCAATTGTTGTCACTCTATGGTATGCTAGGACAGTGTTCATAATTGATCCAAATGAGCCTCGAACCGAGTCGGGGCGGATTCCTACTGCGGCTCGTTCTTTCTTTGTTTCAATGTTATATCTCGCTCTGATGTTTGCGATTGTTGTTGCTGCTAGCGCTGGTTTACAAGGTTCTATTCTGGGAGCGTTATTGGCGGCTACTATGATTGTTCGAGATGAATGGAACTCAAGAGCGCCTTCGTCGAAGTTTTCAGCCTGAATTCAGGAAATCCTCAAACGCCTGCCCGCCTGTTCGACTGACGTGGTACGCGTCGAGCGGCAGGAGGGTCAAGAATGAATGAGCGAGAACTCATCTATGATTGGAACATCATAGACTATGAAATCGAGCGTGATTCGGCCAATCACCCACATGATGTTTGGTTCGATGATGAAACTCTTAGAGACGGCTTACAAAGTCCTAGCGCACGTAATCCAACCATCGAACAGAAAATTGAATTAATCGATTTCATGGAACGTCTAGGGATTCAGAAAGTAGACCTTGGACTTCCTGGAGCAGGACCATTTCATGTCAATCACATAGATGCAATGCTTACCCATATGGGTGAAAATGGTTACGAATTGAGACCGGGTTGTGCGGTTCGAACCGTTGTTGGGGATATCGAACCGCTAGTAGATTTGCAAGCCAAGCACGAGAGGCAGATTCAGGCTAGTGCTTTCCTTGGAACTAGTCCGATTAGACAATTTGCCGAAGGTTGGACTATGGAACGAATTCTCAGTACGGCTGAGAAAGCGGTTACATTTGCTGTCGATAATGACATCCCCGTGATGTTTGTCACGGAGGACACCACCCGTTCAAAGCCAGAAGAAATCAAGGAGGTT
>JALRLV010000019.1 GCA_023268715.1 Candidatus Thalassarchaeaceae archaeon | reverse complement strand
GCGAATGCCATACAAGCAGTTCCTACCGGTGCACCAATGTCTATTCCTATGTGTAGACAGCGCTCTCCCGAAAAGAGTTCAGTTGAGTATAATCCGGGTCTCAATTCATCGTACTTCCCTACACTATATTTGGTCTTTGGAGGAGTCCAAGTTCCTACGGACAAGTCAAGAATTGTGTAATCTTCGGGCATATCAACCACAGGATGGAACTCGTGGGAATCCCAATCAATCATATCAATCCCAGTAGGATATTTACCTTGAGTTCTCCGGCCTTAGGGTGTATATAATTAGATAAGTTTACAGACCTCGAGAAAATTGTAAAAACATGCGAATTTCTGAATTAGAATACATAGTTCTGATAATCATATTATCCATTATCAACATCTACATTATGTGGAAGTTGATTAATATGAAGCTGTCTCATATTTCGGAAATAAAGCATGTCAGAAAAGATACTGCAGATAGACAAAGATCTACAATTAAAGGAGACATTTCTGAAATCCTTGCTCCATGGTCCATGGATTGTGTTGATAGTGTTAAGGAATTGAGGTTTCTCGGCTCTCCAATTGATTTTGTGGGATTCAAGGGCCTAGATTGCGAAGGAGAAATCGAAATCAAATTCATAGAGGTCAAATCTGGAAAATCGAGACTCAACAAGAATCAACGTCGTATTAGAGACGCGGTAATCTCCAAGCGAATCGAATGGGTTGAAGTAAGAATCGCAGAAGTTGAAATTGAACAAAAATAGTGAATTTTGTATTCATTCCTCTTCTCTATTTAAATCATCAAATTTTGCTTTCATTGTAGGATTATTTCTTGTTAATTTCTTGATTGACAGGTCCTGTGCCTTATCATTTGCCAATCTGTAATTGTTACCTGATTTGAGAAGATTCTCTTTAACCTTGTTTAGTTGGTCAATTGAGTTATCGATTCTTTTTATTGCCTCACCAAACTGTCTGCTTGCAAGATCGTAATTCCTCGAGAATCTGTCTTGGAAATCAAGCAATTCCGCCTCGAAATTTTCGATGTCCATGTTTTGCGACCTAACCACTGCTAATTCTTTACGAACTCCTAAGGTATTCTTAGATGCGTTCCTCAAAACTGTGATGATAGGAATGAAAAACTGGGGCCTGACGACGTACATCTTTGGATATTTGTGGGACATGTCTACTATGCCGTTGTTATAGAGCTCGTTGTCGATCTCTAAAAGAGACACCAGAACTGCGTACTCACAACCCTTTGCTTTCCTGTCCTTATCAAGTTCTTTCAGAAAATCCTCGTTTTTCTTCTTAGTCTTGGTTGCGTCCTCCTCATTCTTCATCTCGAACATAATTGATACAAACTCTATTTCGTCATCATCGGATTCTCTGAAGATATAATCGCCTTTACTCCCATCTACTACGTCATTATCCTTCTCGAAGTAGGCGTTGGGAAAAGCTGTCGCACGTAGAGTGTTGAATTGATTCTCACAGTGTTGCTCTAAAGTTTCTCCAACCATCTTGGTTGAAAGCTTCAATTTCATATCTTTTCTGAGTTCAATCTCTTCCTCCTTAGCTCTAATGATTAGATCCTTCGCTCTTAGATCTGCCTGATGCTTTTCATTCAGCGACTTTTCCAGCAATTCGCGCTCGGTCGTTGCGGAGTGAATCTTGCCTTGAAGTTCTAGATTTTCCTTCTCAAGGGGTGAAATTGCTTCCTTGACTGCAAGCTCTCTTTTCATTTTCTCTGAATCTCTCTCATTCTTCAACCTTCGAATCTGATTCTCCTTGTCAGCGGACTCCTTGGACATTTTTTCCATTACTTCCCGCTTCGCCAGCTCAATTTCATTAGCATGCCCTTTCAATTCACCCTCGAGTTCTGTTATCCTCTTCTCTTGCTCAAGCGATTCCTTTGCATTAATCTCGGAGACCTCCTTCCTAGCCAATTCGATCTCAATAGCGTGCTTCTCTGAAATATCAGCCAGCCTGTCATGTATTTCCTTCTCAAATTCAGTTCCACGAACTTGCTTTACAATGTCCGCGTATCCCGCGGCATCAATTTCGAAAATTTGTTCACAGTGAGGGCAGGTTATGTTCTTCATGTCTATCGGAACGAATAAGATAATCGAGAGTATTTAACCTATTCAGAACCAAATTTGTAGATTTGTAACTAGAACTCCAAACAGCACTCTTTAGGAAGGGAGTAATGATAAGACAAATCAATGGACGCTTATGGTAGGGTCAGATGCGCTATCCTCGGCGCTACTGGGCTTGTCGCTCAGCGCTTTTTCCAGCGCCTTCAGTTCCACCCCTGGCTCGAGCCTGTAGCAGTAGTCGGCTCTCCGGAAACCGCCGGAACTCCTTACGATGAATGCCGTTGGAGTCTAGATGAGGAACGGCCACCTCCTTCTGAATTGATAGTTGCAGGATTAGACAATCTTCCTTCATTGATTGAGGAGTTTCAAAGTTTAGGAGTGAGGATTATTTTTTCAGCACTCCCCGATGAACCAGCCGAAAGGGTGGAAAGAAATTTAGCGGCGGCAGGTTTCCTAGTAATCTCTCATGCCCAAATACATCGATTACAATCCGATGTTCCACTTATCGTTCCCGAAATCAATATCCACCATCTAAGTATTCTACAGAAACAATCAGGAAGTTCTGATGGCCGTCTAATTTCATGTTCTAATTGCATGGTTACACCTATTGCGATTACCCTCTCCCCATTAATACAAATTGCTGAAATTAAATCAGTTAGAATAGCCACCAAGCAAGCTCTATCAGGAGGGGGGAGACTCCTTCTAGCCGAAGGTCGAGCAGGCAATCATATCTCCTCTGATATACCTGGAGAGGCGGAATCAATAGTAACCGAATTAACAAAGATAATGTCTAGCGAATTCCCTATTGAAGCCTCTTGTGAAAGGGTAATGCGTGACCACGGTCATCATGCACGAATTGAAGTCGAATTTGAGAATCAGGTTAGCGCCCATCAAGTTATTCGTGCTTGGCAAGAATCATATTCTAGAAGTCAAGAGCTTAACCTTCCTTCAGCCGCTAAGAGACCAATCATATTCGTTGATGGAGAACTTGATGACGACCATCGCTGGGTCGGCTTTGAGGAAAAAGAAAACCCTGCTCATGACCTCAAAGCGGCGATGGCAGTGGCTGTAGGTGAGGTGGAAATAGAAGGCTCAAGCCTGAGATTTTCTTTGATGGCCGACAATACGATACGCGGTGCTGCTGGATATTCTGTGTTACTTGTAGAACAATTGCTCGCGGACGGGCTTCTGCATGATAACAACACTATACTTGCGCAAGAGGTTTGACCGTACATCCCAATAGAGTGACTACCTTCCCAAGCCGTGCGTCAGCGCCAACTTGCAATGCTGCTATCCTCTCTACCTCCACATCCATGTGGGGATATAGAATTGGAACAATATTCCACCTCGGGCGATATTGCTGCCTCTTGGCTAGCGCAAATTATTGCATTCGGGGATATCTCTGAGGATTCATCTATTGTTGATTTGGGTGCGGGAAACGGAGTTTTAGGCGTTGGTGCCGCACTTATGGGCGTGTCTCAGGTAGTTTTGGTAGAGGCGGACGAAGAAGCCTGCTCAGTGGCATTTCAGTCGATTGAACAAGCAGGTGTTTCGGATTCAGTAGAAGTAATCTGTAAAGCAGTCGATGATTCTCTCGAATTGAGTGGTGCAGACTTGATTATTTCGAATCCCCCCTGGGGGACTCAAAAAGCAAAATCAGATCGGCCTTTTCTAGAAGCAATAATTCGTTCAAATGCTATTTCACATCTATTGCATAGCGCTGAAGCAACGCATATTGAAGCGATATTCGAATCGGTCGGATGGAATGCCGAGAAATACTGGGAAACAGATTTCGCATTACCCGCTGCCTATTCTCATCATTCCAGTCGTCAAGGTAAGACTAGAGCGGGATTCTGGCGTTTATTGCCGCCGGGGCACTTCTAATTTCTCGCTTTAACGGTGCTACGCACGGCCGGACCGTTCTTAGGGGGCTGGCCGGTGGCAGCCTTCGATGAGTGCTAATACTGGTGACTTTGTCACGCCTGGTAACCAGGTCGAAGTGCCGGCTGGTGCTAGCCTAGGTTCGGGCCTCTCTGAGACTGAATCTGGCGCAATAGCCCTAGTCAGTGGCACAATTATTTCCGATGGCGATACAATCTCAGTGGACGCTAATCGTCCTGAGACGAATTCACCACAAATAGGCGATGACGTGATTGCAGAAGTTACCAAACTGATGCCAAAGGTTGCAATGATTCGTATTTTGCACATCGAAAAGGATGGCGGGCATCGAGATCTTTCTGCCGAGAATTTGTTTGCCGATATATTCGTGACTGAAATCGTGGATAGATTTCTCCCTTCACCTGGCGATGCTATGAGGTCAAGGGATTTGATACGTGCCCGGATCACTCAACTCGAACCAAATCTCAAGGCAAGTACACGAGGCTCTCCAGAGTTGGGAGTGCTATGGGCAATTTGTCCTGCATGCGGAATTGAATTGGTAACTTCTGATCACAAGCAAGACTTCAATGTCGATTGCAATCGATGTGATTATTCAGGTTATCGAGCCTTATCGAATGGATTTGGCCATGGTCACACTCTCGGTGAAGATATACAGAACTTGAACCAGGCAGGGGAAAGATGGTCTGCTGAAGCCGAAGGTAATCTCGGTCATGAAGGGGCTAGACCCTATCTTTCGCCGATGGCCGACCATCGTCGAGGTCCAAGCCACCAAGCACCTCAAGCCGCAATGCGAATGCGCTCTGCCATTACAGGAAAAGGTGGTGGTGGGGCTCGAAGTCAGAGAGTACAGCACGAGTGTAAGTGTACACTTTGTGGAACAGATACAACCGTTCCATTCGAGCCGACTGCTGGAAAACCAATCCGTTGTAAAGACTGCATGGATAAGGTCAAAGAAGGCAAGGCCACAAAGGAAGAACTCGCTGCTGAGCGTGAAGTTTTGACCAAAGCACGGTCGGAAGCCTCCGAACTAGCAGGCATCAAACTCTTCATCGCCCGCTTATCCTTTGATGCTAGCGAAGATGAATTGAGGAATCTCTTCTCAGCACATGGAGAGATTACAGAGTGTAGTATTGCCAAAGATCGAGATACTGGTAAATCACGCGGATTTGCTTTCGTCAAGTTTGCTAGCCGGAAAGCAGGTGAAAAGGCGATTAAGGAATTGGATGGGAGTGAAATACACGGCAGAAAAATCAGTGTACAAGAGTCCAATGATGGCGGAGATCGCGGAGGCAGAGGATCTCGTGGGCGAGGGCGCCGCAACCGTCGCTGATGCAAATTAATCGCTTTACTCACTCTCTCTTAGCGAAGTCGTGAAGACGGAATAGTAGTCCGACAGGTTGAGGGATTGAATGGAAGGCTGGTTAGTCCTCGATGGATATGAGGATGAACCAGCTGCATTTGGTGTGCCAAACTATCTTGGTTTTCATATCCGATATATCTGTGGCGTTTTAGAATCTAAGTCAATACCATACACCTACATGACTATTGACGAGTGGAGGCTTTTCCACAAACAGAAACTTGCTAATTCTTCTGAAAGACAGGAACTCCAACGAGAACTTTCGGAACTGGATGGCGCTGTTGTCCTCGCCGGAGCAGTAGTCCCTGGAAAGTATGTTCGAGGGACTCCGATATCACGAAGAGAATTAGATGACTTTCTTGCGGTTTTTCCTAGTGAACAACCTGTGCTTGCAGGTGGCTGGGCTATACGTCATTGGCGCTACGATGGATGGATTCCACTGCGGACAAATTTATTCTGCGCAGTGCAAGATACAGACGCTACATTGGATTATTATCTGTCGACCGGCGATTGGTCTCACAAACGCAGAACTGCCGAACAGTGGGATGATTGGGCGAAGAGAGGTGCGTCTGGAAAATGTGTCACAAATCATCCGGACCTTTTCACTGAAGATGGTCGTTCTGGACCATTGACCTACGAAGTAGAATTGTATCAAGGCTGCGTTCGTTACAAACGAGGTTGCAAGTTTTGCATTGAACCAAAGAAAGGAGTTCCGATTTGGAGGGAAGAAGAGGATGTCATCGCCGAAATCACAGCCGCTTTGGATAATGGAGTTCGTCATGTTCGTATAGGTGGTGCTACTGACATTTACACCTACAAGGCAGAAGGTGTGGTAGAACTAGAATACCCTATTCCTAATCCTGAACCAATTGCTAAAGTTCTACATGATTTACGGCAAGATGAGAGGTTAGAAATACTCCATGTTGACAATGCAAACCCCTCTATTGTTGCTGAAAATTTGGAACCTGCAACAGAGATTACTAGATCCCTCATTTCGACTCTTTCCGATGGTGCCGTGCTTTCCTTTGGACTTGAATCAGCAGACCCCAAAGTCCACGAGACAAATTGGTTAAATTGCGATTCAGAACAACTCAAAATCGCTATACGACACATCAATGAATTTGGGCGAGAAAGGGGAGAAAGAGGTTTACCAAAACTACTCCCTGGTCTAAATTTCATTGCGGGATTGAATGGTGAATCAACCGAATCATACGGAATGAATCGCGACCTTTTGAATTCTCTTCGTTCGGAAGGATTGTGGCTCCGGCGAATAAACATCAGACAGGTAGAAGGGCAGGGATTCCAAGAAATTCCCGAGGATACATTTCAGGCATTCAAACGCAGCATAAGAGAGGAGATTGACAAACCACTCCTAAAGGAGATGTTTCCAATTGGGACCGAACTCAAAGGAATTTGGTGGGAGGCACATGATGATCGAATTAGAAGGCCTGAACAGGTGTTGGATAAGATGCACAGGGATTCTTCAATTCATGGCCGAGCAGGGATAACTTTTGGAAGGCAAATTGGCGCTTATCCCATATTGGTCGGAACGCCATACCAAATCCCACTTGAAACCGAATCTGACATCATAGTGACAGGTCATGGGATGCGAAGTATCAGTGGAGTTGAAACGAACCTATCCATTAACTCAGCAAGCCAATCTCAACTTGAGGCAATACCCGGAATAGGGAGTAAGGCTGCTTGGCGCATTGTGTCCAATCGAGCCAAGGCATCAAGGAAATCTTCCGAGAATCCATACTCTGATGTAAAAACGGCTCTCCAAGATGTAGGCGTTCAGTCCTACGGACTGGCTCTGAAGGTGCTAAAGGCTTGATGCAACCAGTTCAGGCATAGGGAATAGTGATAATCTCAGCAATCGCGCCAAGAAGCATGTTGAACGAGGAAACGAAGAGAATCGTAGCTCTGGGAATCTGTATTTTATTCCTTGGAGTTCCGATGTTAGGATACTTATCTGGCGATGAGGAATCAAAACCTACCCTCGCCGATCAGAGCAAGATGTCCTTCACCCACTCTAGTAGTCCAACATTGAATATCCAGGGTAGCGAAGCTGGAACGGTATTTTCTAATTCCGTTTTGGATATCGGTGCAGACGGTCCATTGGTTGTGCTCGCAAACGGCACCACAGTTGAATGGTCTCAGGGAAATCCAGTCTATTCTGAAAATTCACTAATCTCTACATCAGGAAGATGTTCAATTCTGTCGAATTACTCTATGTTTTGCTCTGGATCAAACAATTATGGTCAACTCGGAATCGGAAACACAGTAGACACTTCTGGGTATGTAACACTGAACCAAGAACCAATCGTGGTAGATGAAGGTAAAGACCACACCTGTGCAATTCTACTAGACGCCAGCCTTTGGTGCTGGGGTAGGAACCACCTTGGTCAAATTGGAGATGATTCAACTGACAATCGTGTTTCACCCGTAAATATCGATTTAGGTACTGGCGTGTATGCTGTAGCGGTTTCAGCCGGCGAACATCATACCTGTGCCATAACTCACCTAGGAGATGTAATGTGTTGGGGTTACAATGTCAGAGGGCAACTTGGAGATGGTACAACCAATAACTCACTAGTCCCGATATCGGTTAACCATTCCACAGGTCTTAGAGCGGTTTCATTGGTGACCTCTGGTTTATCCTCTTGTGTGATTTTTGAAAATGGGTCAGTTGGTTGCTGGGGTAACAAGTACACGGTTTTCTCTGACAACGGTGCAGTTACAGAAAATGTTCATCTCGTCGATTTGGGGCCAAATGCAGAAGCCATAATGCTGGATGGAATAGGCTCCCACACTTGTGCGGTAATCGGTAATGGTTCTATGCAATGTTGGGGTGTTAACACTCACGGGCAATTAGGCGATGGAACCTGCTCTTCCACCATTAATTCTGATTGCATGGCAGAAAATATGTTCCCTGGTGAGGGCGATCCGACTGTCAATGTCAACATAACTTCAGGATTAACGGTGATAGCAGCAGCAACTGGTTCAGACTCTACTTGTGCTTTACTATCTGATGACTCTTTGCGCTGTTGGGGGGCTCAGTCTGGTGAATTCGATAACACGACAAATTCACTTCTCAATCCTTACCAATTGACATTCGCCGATGGCGCCCATGTAGCATACACAGAGCAGGACATTGATGGTGATGGAATTCGTAATCTATTCGACACCCACCAGACTGGCGACAGCGATGGAGACGGAACATTGGATACGGATGATGATTATCCAGCTAACCCAGCAAGATGGACAGATTGCGCCGATGGTCAGTATGGACGATTGACTTGTATCGATTCCTCACCAGGTTATTCCGCATCGGACAGTGGTTTGGTTCAGACCGAATGTCAACCGGGAACATTCCAACCATACTTCGGTCAAGAATCTTGTCTCGAAGCATCCGCTGGCCATTTTGTCGATTCATCTGCTTCGTCATCGCAGACACAATGTCCTTCCGGATATTCAAATGCCGATGTAGGCCAGTCGTCCTGCTCGCCGGCACCTGCTGGATTCTATGTTGACCCATCTGGAGGCGACGCAGGAAATAGTGACACAACGGCTTTGCAATTATCGGCAATGAGTGCAAATTATTCTGCTTCACTAACAGGCGGCTCCGATAACATAGATGTGTATTCTCTCAACTTGAGCAGAACAACATGGTTCACAGCAAACCTGACATCGCCTGCTGGACAAAATTACGATTTAGACTTGCTAAATTCAACTTTCCAGATAATTGATTTATCAAATTCCAGTAGTTCGTCAAACCAGAGCTATGATGAGGTTTCAACGTCCTCTGTGAATAATTCTAGTGGAATGTATTACATTAGAGTAAGTTATGTCTCCGGATTCAACAATACTGATGATTACAACCTAGTTATTGACCTTAGGTCAACTAGTGCATTAGGCCTCCAAGTTGGATCGGTGATTACATCAATTAATCCAGAGTTTGCAGTAAAATCTACTCCTTGTTCACCTGGAACATGGCAAGACCAGACTGGCTCAACATCCTGCAATTTGGCTTCACCGGGTCACTATGTTTACGGTTCAGGGGCAACATCTCAAAATGCCTGTACAGCGGGATATTATCAACCAAGTTCTGGCCAAACAGGTTGCATAATAGCCTCCTCGGGCTACTTCGTAGCGTATCCTGCGTCAACATCGCAGACAGCAGCAGGTCCTGGGCACTACGTCAACGGGACAGGAGCAACCGCGCAGACTCCATGCACAGTTGGCACGTACCAACCCTCCTCTGCCCAGTCAACTTGCTTTGCTGCAAATCCAGGATATTACGTTCCAGTAACTGGTCAAGCTAACCAAACAATCTGTAACGGAGGAACCTACCAGCCTAACTCAGGTCAAAGGGTATGTTTGGATGCAGATCCAGGTCACTATGTCCCGAATCAAGGAGCGACAAATCAAACCCAATGTTCGATAGGTACCTATCAGCCGTCTTCTGGTCAATGGTCATGCCTGAATGCAGAACCCGGTCATTACGTTGATGATGTAGGTGCAATATCTCAAACTGCTTGTCCAGCTGGTGAGTATCAACCATCTAGTGGCCAAACTAGTTGTCTCACAACATCCGCTGGCTACTATACCAATTCAACAGGTTCAATCAACCAACAGCCATGCCTTCCAGGGAATTTCCAACCATCGCCAGGACAAACCGAATGTTTCCAAGCAGAACCCGGTTACTATGTGGACACGACTGCTTCAACCACCCAAACCCCGTGTGCTGCAGGTTCCTACAACCCTAATTTCCTGGCCGATGATGTATCAGATTGTACTCTAGCAGACATGGGTCATTACGTCGGCCTGGAAGGCTCAGTCGCTCAAGACGAATGCCTTCCTGGTAGCTATGCCTCTGCTCAAGGACAAATTGCCTGCGACACTGCATCTCCCGGATACTATGTGCCCAATTCAGCCGCTGATGAGCAATTACCTTGCTCGGTAGGGACTTGGCAGGATTCACAAGGCTCTACCGGCTGTGATATAGCAGAACCGGGCCATTATGTTGATTCACAAGCCGCATCTATGCAAACAGCATGCTTTGCGGGAACTTACAATCCAGACTCTGGGTCTGTAACTTCTGCAGATTGCATCCCAGCTGATGCTGGAAGTTACGTAGCTGATCCTGGCTCTGCCGATCAACTTCTTTGCCCGGCAGGAAGTTATCAACCGGCACCCGGTCAATCCAGTTGTGTAGATGCCGACTTTGGCTATCACGTACCGAGCGATGGAGCCACAGGTCAAATTGGATGTTCAATGGGTTCCTATCAGGGAGAGCGAGGAGGTACACAATGCAACTTAGCAGAACAGGGTTACTACGTTGACTCTCACTTCGCATCCTCTCAGACAGCCTGTCTGGCGGGAACATACAATCCATCTACTGGTTCTACCTCTGCAAATGATTGCATAGATGCAAACCCTGGTTTCTTCGTTGAAAACGTAGGCTCAGCCTCACAGCAAGCCTGTAGTTTGGGTTACTATCAGCCAAACGGCGGCTGGTCGACTTGTTTGATGGCTGACCCCGGTTATTATGTAGACACTCAAGCAGCCATCGCTCAAATTGCGTGCGAGCCAGGAACATTCAACTCTAACTCCGGCTCAACCACAAAGTCTGCTTGTTTAGATGCTGAACCAGGACACTACGTTCCGGACCCAGCTTCTGCTGCACAGATACCCTGTGAAGAGGGCAGTTATCAAAATCAAAGGCAACAGACCGAATGTAAACCTGCTAGTTTGGGCTACTTTGTCAATACAACTGGAGCAATATCTCAGACTCCAGCACCTCTAGATTACTACACAGACATGGAAGGAGCAACTGAGCCATTACCATGTCCAGATGGCCGAATTACTATGGTTGAAGGGTCAGATGATGTCGAGGACTGTCGTCAAGATTACGATGGAGACAGAACACCAGATTTCCTAGATGAAGATGATGATAATGATGGCATAATTGACTACATTGACCGATGCGATACCGGAATTTTGGATTGGA
Source organism: Candidatus Thalassarchaeaceae archaeon (assembly GCA_023268715.1). Lineage (GTDB taxonomy): Archaea > Thermoplasmatota > Poseidoniia > Poseidoniales > Thalassarchaeaceae > MGIIb-O1. The sequence goes on along the minus strand of JALRLV010000019.1, from coordinate 4,044 downwards.
CTAGCACAATATCCAACGATTGGGATCAAGATGGTTGTGAAGACGCTTCAGAGGATAGTGATGACGATAATGACGGCTATTCCGATACAGAAGATCAGCTTCCGTTGGATCCAACGGAGTGGTTGGACACCGATGGGGACGGAATTGGAAATAATGCAGATACCGATGATGATGGTGACGGCATTCCAGACGAAGAAGAAATCAAACTAGGATATGATCCGCTGGATGCTGATTACGATGACGATGGTTACAATGACAGCGTCGATGCTTTCCCCAAAGATCCGACAGAATGTTGTGATACTGATGGCGATGGAACCGGAGACAATTCCGATAGATTCCCCACACTGAGATATTACCAAAACTATGGCCAGGTGGCAGTTCACATAGTTATCGGATTAGTCATACTTGTAGTAATTGCACTTAGCGTTCGAATGGCAATTCGAGGTCGTCCGGAGAAAGCAGAAGTTGATGATAGCACCCACGAGATTCGAGAAATAGGCGGGGTTGAAGTTAGAGTATCGGCTGAGGACCGAATGTTCAATGAAAATCCTCAACCTCAAGCCCAATCTCAACCTGAACCTCAGCCAGTTGAAACTCCATCTGCCACAATGTTTGACTTACAAGCAGCAGAACAAACGGTTACAGAATCAATGGATGAACCGGTTACTGAACAAGTTGGAATGGATTTAACTCATGAGGCAGAGGTGCAGGGAGAGGGACTTACCGAAACCCAAGATACCTCACAAGCTAACGAAGATGTGGATGAATATGACATTGACAGTCTTTTGGCTAATGCACCACCACCAGTTCCGAAAATCGAAGCCCCTCCAGATGCCCAAGTAAACGAACACGGTCAGAAAGTTTGGCGCGATGACAATGGGGATGTTTGGGTACAGAACCCAGATGGAAGTCTACTCAAGCACAACGTCTTGACAGGTGCTTGGGAACCTTACGAGCAGTGAACCTTGGTTTATTTGGATGAAGGGTTAGATTAGTCGCATTGATAATGCGGCACCCGATGCGCTTGTTGGAAGGTGAGTCAAATGACAGACAACGACAACGAATTTATCCAAACTATCGAAGCCAGCGCCCACTGCGACGGTCCTTGTGGAGTCTATGATCCTGCGAGCGCAAGAATAGCCGCTGAGGCAGTTCAATCGATGACCAAGAAGATGGTCACACTTGCAGAAAGTCACGGCTCAGACTGTGGTAGTGCAAGCTACATCAACACAATGAGCCGCTATGCTACAATCAAGGAAGAAGAAGCACAAAAGTGCAAGGACGAATTATTGGTGCTTTGGACTGATTACTTCAAGCCTCAACACCTAGAATCAATCCCTGACCTACACGACACTTTCTGGCAGGCAGCCAAACTCTGCTCAGCATGTAAGGTAGAAGTTTCGGAGCAGCATGCTCAGGAACTAATGGATGCAGTTGAAGCAATCCACCACATGTTCTGGGGAACCAAGGGCCGTGAAGACCCATGGATTCGCGCTTCCTGAATGTCGTCGTAAACGGCGACTCAATGTGGCCTACACTCAAGCAGGGTAGCACTGCTAGGTTCGAGAGAATAGACTCAACCTTGGTAGAAGTAGGGCAAGTGGTATTGTTAGATCATCCGTTTAGACCTAATCTAAGGATAATCAAACGGATACAATCTATGCAAAATGGACGATTATTCATTGTTGGCGACAACCCAGACCCCACGGCAAGCGAGGATAGTCACAACTTCGGGGAAGTTGATGTATCCTCAGTCATCGCGATTCTAGTTTCACAGTAAAATCATTTGAATTTTTACCCTTAAGTGGTAAATCTAGAATTGGATGACATTAGCACCCCATGCTAAACCACCACCAAATGCAGCGGTAACCACTAGAGAACCCGGGCCAATCAGACCCTCGTCCATCGCTTCGCTCATGGCAATCGGCACGCTTGCACCGGCTGTATTGCCGTACTTGTGCAGATTTGTGAATGTCTTTTCCATTGGTAGGCCAAGTTTTTCCATTCCTGTTTTGATGATATTGATATTGGCCTGATGAGGGATTACTAAGTCGACTTCATCGAGACTTTTTCCAACCCGTTCCAGTGCGCTAAGTACCGCTTGTGGAAATGCCTCGATGGCGAAGTTCCAGACCGCTCTACCGTCCATGTGGAAGTATTGCATTCCTTCCTCGAAGTTATCACTAGGAATCGGAACCCTAACTCCACCTGCTGGAATTTCGATTACACCCGAGCCACTACCATCACTGGTTAACCAAGAGCCTAAGATGCCCTTTCCATCTTCCACCTCACCTAGAACAGCCGCCCCCGCTCCGTCACCAAATAGAACGCAGGTGGTTCTGTCTTGCCAATTTAGAATGCGAGAATAAATTTCAGAGCCGACCACTAGAACCTTGTCGTATCCGGGAGTTCCAGCAAATCGAGCACCTACATCTAGGGCGTAGACCCATCCTGCACAAACCGCATTGATGTCGAAGGCCCCACAATCAGAACAACCCAATTTTTCCTGAATAATTCCTGCTGTAGAGGAAAGTGGAACATCAGGGGATGAGGTTGCGAGTATTACCAAATCTATGTCACCAGGAGTTAGTCCAGCATCATCCAGAGCCCTCTTGCATGCTTCTACAGCTAGATCTGAAGTGTGTGTATCTTTGTCAGCGATTCGTCGCCTTTTCATTCCAGTTTTGGTGGTTATCCACTCATCGCTGGTCTCAACGATTTCCGCCCAATCCTCATTACTCATTTCGTGAGGTGGCACGTATGAACCGAGTCCAATAATTCCCACAGAGGCCATATTCTATGGCTCACGCCAACGAACTCACATTTCACAGTTGATGTTTTTAATCGTGCTTGAGGCAGATGTTCATTGGTTCTGAGAAAAAGCCGAGGCTCCAACGCCCACCTTCTCTTCCTACTCCACTATCCTTGACTCCACCAAATGGGACTCTCAAATCTCGGTGTAGCCAAGTATTGACCCAAACCATGCCAGTGTCAATATTCTCTGCTACTCTTTGTCCCCTTTCTAAGTCGCTAGTCCACACGCTTCCCGCCAAACCATAGCGTGTGTTATTTGCAATCGCAATCGCTTCTTCTTCACTCTCAAATCGATGTATAGTTACAACAGGTCCGAAGATTTCCTCAGTTGTACATCGAGCATCTGTCGCTACACCTGAAATGACAGTAGGTGCCAGCCAATTGCCGTGCTCGAACTCTTTTGGAAGACAGGGATGTCCTCCTGTGAGTATCTCGCCTCCCTCCTCCTTAGCCAACTCGACATAGCTTTCCACCTTCGCGAGATGGTCTGCTGAAATCAATGCCCCTAATTGGGTAGATTCGTCTGAAGGATCACCGATTTTCATTGATTCAACTGAATTGACAAAAGCCTCAACGAATTCATCGTAAATTCCAGATTGGACAAGGATTCTTGAGCCGCATAGGCACACTTGTCCTTGATTTAGGAATGCGGCTCTAGTGACACCTTCGACTGTTTTCTCCATATCACAGTCGTCGAATACTATGCTTGCATTCTTGCCGCCTAATTCTAGGCTGAGTTTCTTGAACATTGGACTGGCGGCGGAGGCAACCTTGGCTCCGGTAGCCGTACCTCCTGTAAATGAGACAAGGTCGACATCTGGATGGGACGTTAGTGGACCACCAGCACCTACTCCATCACCATGAACTAGGTTGACTACTCCCTTTGGTAGGCCGACTTGGTTAATAGTTTCCATCAGTAAATCGGCGGTCATCGGAGTTAATTCACTGGGCTTACAGACAACTGTATTGCCCATTCCGATTGCTGGAGCGACCTTCCAACTCAGCAAGTATAGTGGAAGATTCCATGGAGTAATTAATGCGCCAACCCCTACTGGTTTTGGAACAACGATATTTGTTGCATCCTCCATCTCAAAGCGTTCTCTCTGACCGCCGTGAGTCTCTCGAATTAATCCAGCAAAGAATCTGAAATTAGCCACTGAACGGTAAGCATCTACCGCGCGTGCTAAGGATATTGGTTTCCCAGTATCTTTGCTCTCAAGTGCTGCGATA
>JALRLV010000018.1 GCA_023268715.1 Candidatus Thalassarchaeaceae archaeon | reverse complement strand
AATATCGAGATTGGCTAAGTGTTCTGAAAGCATATTATCTTCTGATGTGCGTAGATGAATTCGGCCTACTCGCAGCCTATTGCATATTTCTTCGACCTTTTCTGTATTCGAGCCCGGGCTCGCAGTCATTCCGAGAATTAGTGGCTCATTTGCCAGCGCTAGGTATAGGTCGGCTACCTGTGCCTCGGCTCGCTCTCCGGTTGAGTGATGCGCCTCATCGATAATCAACAGACAACAATCTGAGAGATCGAGCAATCCTCGATTAACATCGTTGCGAACTACTTGCGGAGTGGAAACTACCAATCTACCCTTATTCCACATCCCTTCTCTTTTACTTGGCGGGATTGCTCCACTCATCGAAATCGGTTTGGTCGAATCCTCGTCGAATACTAATTCTAAGTCGTCTAAGTGTTGTTTGACTAGAGCTGCAGTAGGGGCAATCATCAATGCCCAACCATTTGTCCTCTCTAGCATCTCGGCGATGGCCATCCAAGCAACAGCCGTTTTTCCCGCCGCCGTGGGTAAGACAAGTAGGGTCGAACTAGACAATGCAACATCCACTGCTTCCAGTTGATAGGCCCTGGCCTCAACAACTCCTTCACGGAGTCCGTCGTGGCGAAGGCTAGTGCTCATGGGCCCCGTGTTTCGAGGTCAGGGTTCAAAATACTTACACAAGCACCCCTCTATCACTTACACCCCGTAGGGGTGGAATCTTTCAATGCCCGATTCGTTCATATAGGGTATGGAGGTCGCAAGGCCGCTCACTACGTGAGGCACCAGACACCACAGGGCTCTGTACTAACATCCCGGAAATCCGAATTCCACTCGGAAATCGGCTTTCGGTGTCACGGTTCCTCCCTAATGTGGTGGCCCGGTCTGAATCCGCTTAGGCGGCAAACTTACCGGTAAATACTGGAGGACAAACAATGGCCGACCGACATAACCCCCGCCGTGGTAGCATGGGCTTTAGCCCTCGAAAGAGGGCAATTCGACCTTATGGAAGAATTACTTCTTGGCCCGAAAGCGATGCAACTGAGATCCGAGTTCAGGGATTCGCAGGATGGAAAGCCGGAATGACTCACGTCTTGATTAGAGACACAAACCCAAACTCTACTTCAGCCGGTCAAGAGGTTCGAAAGGCGGTTACTGTTGTCGAGGTTCCTCCGATGAAGGTTCTAGCCGTTCGTGGCTATCATATGACTCCCTACGGCATGCAAACCGCTGGAGAAGCTTGGGCTAATTCCGATGAAGGTCCAACTGGGCTTCACCCTCGCTTCGCTAACCAGACTCGCGGAGAGCGCGACGTGGAAGAGGGACGAAAGCCCTCCAAGCGTGCTGGTCGTATACCCCTAAGAGATGGTGAGACCAATGGAGGTGCATTCGAAGCACTTTCCAGCGCATCTCTTTGTGATATACGCCTAATTGTTGCAACTCAACCTTCACTAGTCAAGAGCGTACCATCTAAGACTCCAGAAATCATGGAAGTCGGTTTAGTTGGTGGAGATAACGCTGCAAAGCTCGAATGGGCTAAGGAGCGATTAGGCGGGGAAATTACCGTTGCTGATGTTTACGATTCTGGCCAAGAGATCGACGTTGTTGGAATCACCAAGGGTAAGGGATTCCAAGGTGTCGTAAAGAGATTCGGAGTTAAGCTATTGAGCCACAAGAACTCAAAGAAGCGCCGTCAGATAGGTAACATGGGTGACTTCGGTACTGGTTACGTCCGAAAGACAATCCGTCAAGCAGGTCAGATGGGGTATCATCAGCGCACAGAATTGAACAAGCGCGTACTTCGAATTTCAAATCCAGACGAGTCAGATGTGACTCCAGCTGGTGGCTTCCTACATTACGGAGAAGTTACCAATCCTTACATGATAATCCAGGGTAGTTTACCAGGTCCGGCAAAGCGCCTTCTGCGCTTCCGTGACGCTGTTCGCCCCAATTCGAAACTGCATGAAGTCGATTTGACCTATGTTAGTACTTCTAGCAAGCAGGGAGTGTGATATTATGAAGACAAAGTCATACAATCTGGTAAACAATGTCGAGCAAGAAGAAATGGACGCAGGTCTACTGGCTGAGATGTACGAAGTCGAGGCAAAGGATGGCAAATCCGTAACTCTACCTTCAGTATTCAGTTCGGAAATTCGTGAAGACCTAATTCGAAGAGCAGTTTTGGCTAGTCGAGCAAATCGCCGCCAAGCATACGGTCACCGAGAACACGACGGCAAGCGTGCACCTCAACCAGGAATGAAGCATTCAGTAGAATGGTGGGGTAAGGGACGAGGTGTCTCTCGAATTATGAGAAAAGCAGGACAGCGTACTGCCGCTCAGAACCCTCACACACGAGGCGGTCGCAGAGCTCACGGCCCTATGGTCGCAAAGGACTGGTCTCAGAAAATCAACAGTAAGGAAAATACAAACGCTCGTAATTCTGCTATTGCAGCAACAGCAAATGCAGACATTGTCGCAGCACGAGGCCATCAATTCGATAGCGAAGTTCGATTCCCAATCGTAATCGATGGATATGTTGAGAGCCGCGAACAAGGAGACGAGAAGTATCCCATCGAGTCCATTCCCCTACAGTATTCAACCCGCAAGTTTGTAGCAATGATGGAAGGGCTTGGTCTGGGCGAAGATCTAGAGCGCGCACGAACCGGCCGCAACATTCGCGCAGGGAAGGGAACAATGCGGGGTCGAAAATACAGGACGCCGAAGAGCATTCTATTGGTTGTCGCTCAATCTGACGGCTTAGCCAAGGCTGCTCGTAACGTTCCAGGAGTCGATGTTGTCGCTGCTAAAGATCTCAGCGCTGAGGATTTGGCTCCCGGTGGCGATGCAGGCCGTCTCACAGTTTGGACCAAGGATGCAATAGGAGCACTGGAGTGATTGAAATGGTTGACCCGTATGCTATTATTGAGATGCCTTGGATTACCGAGAAGACACTCGAAGCCCGCAGGGTTGCTGACCAAGAAGGCGGCTATCGAGAGAATAACAACAGAATCGAATTTATCGTTAGGCGCGAAGCTACAAAAGCCGAGATCAAAGCAGCAGTTGAGGAACTACTCGACGTTCAGGTTGCTAAGGTCAACACGAAGATTACTATCACAGGCAAGCACGCATCTGTGCGCCTTGCCGAAGGCTATGATGCGGAGGAAGCAGCGCTCAAGTTAGGAGCATTCTGATGAGGTGATATTATGGGTAAGCGAACACGTTCACAACGCCGCGGTTCAAGTCCAAAGAACCGGGTATCAAGTCACAGGTTCCCTGCTGCAAACCGCATTCCACGCGTAAGCGAGAAAATGGGTGAGGTAACTGACCTCGTTCACAGCGCGGCTCACACCGCCCCCCTTGCTCGCGTCAAGTTCGAAGATGGAACAACTGCTCACATCGCAGCACCCGAGGGTGTTTCAGTGGGCCAAGAATTGGCCTTCGGAGACAATGTTAGCCTGCGACCGGGAAATGTAACCAAACTTTCAGAGATTCCTGAAGGTACTCCAATCTGTAATGTTGAATCGCGTCCTGGAGATGGCGGCAAGTTCGCTCGATCTGGTGGTAACTCCGCAGTATTGGAAACTAGAATGGGCGACAGGGTAAGAATCCGAATGCCTAGTGGCTCTCTCAAAGATCTTCCAGCATCCTGCCGTGCTACTATTGGAGTACTGGGTGGGCACGGACGAACCGATAAGCCACTGATGAAGGCTGGTGCTGCTCATTACCGGCAAAAGGCTAGAGGAAAGCTCTACCCAACAGTCAGTGGGGTTGCAATGAATCCAGTCGACCACCCACACGGTGGTGGAAATCACCAGGCGGTTCACGGACCTAACTCTGTCAGTCGTAATGCACCACCTGGTCAGAAGGTAGGGAACATCGCTCCACGCCGAACCGGACGTGGAAGGACAAGGGAGCAATGAGGTGTGAGATATGGCACGTAAATCAAAGAAGATGTTCCGCTCACCTAAGACTGCTCGACGTCAGGCTCGAAAGCGCCGCTCGACAATTGCTGAGCGCCGCAAGAAAGAGTTCCTTTGGCGCGGATTAACCATAGAGGAGTTGACTGCACTTCCACTATATCCTCCAGAAGATAACCCAGAAGCACCTTGTATCGCTACATTGATGCCTTCTCGCGCCAAGAGGTCACTATCTCGCGGTCTTTCTGAAGAAGCAGAAAAATTCCTAGAAAAGGTACGTGCGAATGGCGGGTCCAAGATGATTAAGACACACTGCAGAGGTATGTTTGTCCTACCAGAGATGGTCGGTACTACAATCGGTGTACACAATGGTCGCGACTTCGTTAAGGTCGAAGTTATTCCAGAAATGATAGGGCACGCCCTGGGCGAGTTTGCTCCGACTCGCAGATCGGTGACGCACACTGGTCCTGGTGTAGGTGCTACTCGATCAAGTAAGCACGTGGCATTGAAGTGAGGTGAATAAGAATGAGTCGAATTTCAGGGAAGCCACAATCCGGATACACTCAATTGCTTGAGGGGTCGAATCTAGCTACTGCGCGTGCAGTAAACCTAGACATTCATCACAAGCACTGCTACCAAATTGCTAAGTTCATTCGAGGAATGAATGCAGTTGATGCTATCGAATACTTGGAGAAAGTGATGGATAAGAAGGAAGCAATTCCGTACACTCGAAGATCTAGAAAGGGTAAGGGTGGAAACACCATGGCAGGTCATAGAAAAGGAAAGATGGGTCCAGGTCGCTATCCGTACAAAGCATCAAGAGAATTCATCAAACTGATTAACAGTGCTATGGAAAACGCTCGCCAGCGTTACGATACAATCGATGCTGAAGACATGGTAATCACTCATTGTGCCGCCCACCGCGGTCAAGTACACACTGGTTGGAAGCCCCGCGCGCGCGGGCGGGCTACACCCAAGAACCACTACCAAGTGAATCTCGAGATTTTCCTCGAACACTTCGGCGATGAAGAAGAAGAGGAAGACGAATTCTGAGGTGAAAATGATGAGTAAAGTAAACACAATTCGAAACATCGTTCACCGTAATATCGAACGCCAGTTAGTTCGCGAGTATCTTCTCAAGGAGACCGAGCGTGCAGGATTTGGCGGTCTTGAATTCAACCGCACTCCTGACGGGACTAAGGTTACACTGTCTGCAGAACAAGTCGGTCGTGTAATCGGTAGAAGAGGTAAGGTAATTCACGAATTACAGCGCAGACTGAAAGAAGACTTCGATCTAGAAAAGCCTCATCTTGAGGTAAACGAAATCGAAGAACCTCGTCTAAATCCACAGGTTATGGCGAGCAGACTAGCTTCCTCTCTAGAGAGAGGTTGGTTCTTCCGCCGAGCAGGCCACAGTACATCTCAGAATATTATGGATGCAGGAGCACGTGGATGTTTGATTATTCTCTCAGGCAAGATATCGGGTGCTCGTCACCGAGTTGAAAAGTTCCAACGAGGTCACATCAAATTCTGTGGAGAAACCGCTCTTCAATTAATGGACGAAGGATTTTCAACAGCCGTCAAGAAACTGGGAACAATTGGCTGTACAGTCCGTATCATGCGGCCTGGTGTAAAGCTACCACACGAAATTACTATTCAAGACAGACAGGAATCGGGGTTAGGGCCTATCGAAGAAATCTCCATGCTGGAGATTCCTGATGAGCAACCAGAGTCAGCATCTCAAGTCGAAGAGGCTGATGTTGCCGACGCCGAGGAAGTCGTCGACAGTGTTGTCGAAAAGATTGCAGAAATGGAAGCAGAAGCCAATGAAGAATCAACTGTAGCAGAGGAGGAGTGAAAATGGCACATATCAAGTCAAGGGATATTGACCAGATGAACCCCGAACAACGCGAGCGTCGTCTCGCCGAGCTAAGAGAAGAACTTCTCCAACTACGTGCTCAGCAAGCCCTTGGAGGCTCATCCTCTAACGCGGGCGCATACAAGCAAACACGCAGGAGCATTGCACGTCTTCTTACGAAGATGTCCGAGGAGAGTAAGGAGTAGACCCAAATGGCAGGCATTTGCAATCTATGTGGTCTACCCGATGAACTATGCATCTGCCAAGAAATAGCAAAAGAACAACAGAAAGCAATAATTTCAACTGTAAGAAGGAGGTATGGAAAGATGGTAACAATGGTAGAAGGAATCGAAGATTCTGCTATCGATATTGGAAAACTAGCAAAGTTGCTGAAGAGCGCTTGCGCTAGTGGTGGTACTGTAAAGGGTCGCACCATCGAACTCCAAGGTGAGCACAAGAAGCGTGTCGCTAAGGTCCTTGAACAGAATGGATACCAAGTGGAGGTGCGCTGAATGAGTATCATGCATGTACCTTGGTTGGCTCGGCAAATCGAAGTTATCGGAAGCCGGGATCCAAGCCTAGTTGGAGTAACTGGGATGATTGTCGAAGAAACTCGTAGAACTCTAAGAGTTCGAACAATTGGTGGAGAAGTCACTCTGCCTAAGGATGTAATCAAATTCACAATAGATTCTGAGGAGGTCGAAATCGATGGCGCAAGCGTCACGCAGAGACCCGAGGATCGCATCAACCGAAGATATAGGAGGAACTGAAAATGAAAGATATTGGAGTAGACGTCCGCGCACCTGAGGGTGAATGGGATGGTGACCAAAACTGCCCATTCTACGGTAGTCTAAGGCTACGAGGACAAATCATAGAAGGAACCGTATCATCTGTTGGTATGAGTAATTCAATTATCGTCCAGCGCGAAGTTACTCGATACATGAAGAAGTATGAGCGCTACGAGAAAAGAACTCGCAGATATGCTGCACACTTACCGTCTTGTATTGGCGAGGTTGCAAGTGGGGAAAGCGTCCGAATAATGGAATGCAGGCCACTATCGAAAACCGTCAAATTTTGCGTAATTGAGAAGGGGGGTTCTGAATGAGAGGAGTAGCGGGTAGAGCAACAGCCGGATTGCCAAGCATGGCAAAGATGGATTGTGTTGACAACACCGGAGCTAAGGTCGTGCAACTGATTACCGTACTGAAGAAGGGAGGCGTTGCTCGCCGATATCCCTCAGCAGGTGTTGGAGATATGATTCGCGTCACAGTCCGCAGAGGAACACCCGAAACTCGCCGTCAAATCTTCAATGCGGTTGTAGTACGTCAGAAGAGGCCATTCCGCCGAGTTGACGGAACTTGGGTACAATTCGAAGACAATGCTTGCGTCATCACAAATGAGCGAGGAGATGTCAAGGGTTCCGATATCAAGGGACCAGTTAGCCGTGAGGCGGCCGAGCGGTGGCCTAGGATTGCTGCTACTGCTAAGCAGATTGTGTGAGGTGTGATGTATGGTAAGTAAGAAAGCAGGAAAACAGCGTCAGGCACAAACTGACGCCCCAATTCACGTCCGCAGGAAGCGAATTCGTGCTCGCCTGGTTAGTGATGATCCAGACTTAGCATTGATTCGTACAGTAACGGTAAGAGTAGGCGATGAAGTAGAAGTTCTTCGTGGAGATTTTGGATTCCCAAATAGTGCAAAGACTGATTCACGAGGAAAGAGACTTGGACAATCCCGCGGTCGAGCAGGGGTCAAGTCGAGTATCGTTGGTGTCGATACCAAGAGCGGTTATGTGCTAGTCGAAGGAGTAACCACTAGCACTGCTGATGGTAAAGAAGAGGCACTACCGATTCATCCTTCCAATCTCATAGTTACAAAGTTGTACGAGGGAGATCCACTTCGCATAAAGCGAATCATGGAGAGAGCTAATGGAGGTGCTGAACAATGAGCAGTAGCCACATGAAGAGATTAACAATGCCACGAAGCTGGCCACTTACTCGAAAGACAGATACTTGGGTGATTAAGCCCAACCCTGGTGGACACAGCGATGAGATGTGTATGCCTCTTGGTGTCATTTTGCGAGATGTGTTAGGACTTGCTCACTCAAGGAGAGAGGCAAAGCGAATGGTCGCCACACGCAAGGTTCTCGTCGATGGAAGAATCGAGACAGATTCTGGTCGAGGAGTAGGCTTGATGGATGTCCTAACAGTTGGTGAAGACCACTACCGCTGTGTTTTGGATGAAAATGGTAAGCTAAGATACCGTTCTATTACTGCTAAGGATTCCTCGAGCAAACTGTGCCGAGTTATGGGTAAGACAACAATTCGTGGTGGAAAGACTCAGGTTCACCTTCACGATGGAAGAAATATCACCGTCGATGATGCGAAGAAATACAATTCAGGAGATACACTGGTTATTTCGCTTCCAGAACAGGAGGTCTCGGGACATCATGCATTCTCTGAAGGAGTTCTAGCATACCTCACCGGTGGTAGCCACATCGGTAGCACTGCAAAGGTAGTGTCAAAGGACGTAAAGCGTTCCTCAAAGGCTAATGAAGTACAATTCGAAGATTTCGGAACAGTCGCAGATTACGTCTTCGTGATTGGTTCTGAGAAAGATCTTCCGTTGGAGGTGGAAGCTTGAGTGATAACGCCAATCCAATGTTAATTCCCCGAATCGCCAAAGTCACCGTGAATATCGGTGTCGGTGAAGGTGGGGCTCGTCTACAATTAGCCGAGAGGGTACTTGAGTTACTTACAGACATGAAGCCTGTTCGAACTCTAGCAAAAAGCACCAACCGTGAACTTGGAACACGAGAAGGCGCTCCTATTGGCTGTAAAGTAACAATTCGTAATCAAACAAATGCCGAAGCATTCCTCAAGGACGCATTTTGGGTTAGAGAAAACACCCTGCCTGCCTGGAACTTCGACCAATCAGGCAATCTATCCTTTGGAATTGCAGACTACACCGATTTCCCTGAGCAGAAGTATGACCCAGACATAGGTATCTTCGGAATGGACATCAACATCGTACTCGAACGCCCCGGTCACAGGGTGTCTCGCCGTCGCCGCCGTGCGGCAAAGGTTGGGATGCCTCACCGAGTGGGCAAGACCGAGTCCATGGAGTGGTTCAAAGAACACTTCGGACTAACCCTTGTGGAGGAGTGAAGTATGGCAAAAGATCACGGAGAAAGTATCGGCAGAAGCAATGGATGCCGCCGCTGCGGACGCAAGCGCGGAATGATTCGCCGACATGGCCTGAGATTATGCCGACAATGCTTCAGAGATGTGGCACCACAAATCGGGTTCAAGAAGTATACATGAGGTGATGAAGGATGCAGTTTGACCCATTGAGTGACGCATTTGTCCGCATCTTTAACGCGGAGCAAGCAGGACATTACGAAGTGACTGTTAACCCAGCAAGCAAGCTTCTAGGAAGTATGCTTTCAATTATGCAACAGTCAGGATACGTAGGAGAATACCAAAAAATCGATGATGGCCGTGGCGGCGGATTCCGAGTAGAGTTGATTGGAGCAATCAACCGTTGCGGTGTAATCAAGCCACGACATTCTGTAAAGAGAACCGATTATGATAAATGGGAATCAAGATACCTTCCTGCACAGGATTTCGGTCTCCTTATTCTAACAACCAATCAAGGTGTAATGAACCACCACGATGCAAAGAAGGAGCGTGTCGGCGGGCGTTTGCTCGCGTACATTTTCTGAGGAGGGATTAAGGATGCCAAAGTTGGATATGATTTCACACAGTATCAAACTCCCTGACGGAGTTTCCGCAACTATTTCGGGTCACGATGTTACAGTGGCAAAGGATGGTAAGTCACTGACTCGTGAGTTCCGTCATCCTCGAATCGAAGTTCGAGATTCTGCCGATGGTATGGAGGTCTTTTGTAACCTACCACGACGTAAGGAGAAGGCACTTGCTGGAACCTGGGCTGCACATCTTAACAACATGGTAAGAGGTATTGATTCAGGATTTGAGTACAAATTGAAGGCTGTTTATTCTCACTTCCCTATGACTATCAAGGTTCAAGGAAATGAGATGACAATAACCAATCTATTCGGTGAAAAGGTACCTAGAGTAGCCGCACTACCATGGTCGCCTGCTGAGGTAGAAGTAAAGGTGGCAAATAAGACAGAAATTACAGTCATTGGAGCCGATCGTGAGAAGGTTGGACAAACAGCTGCCAATATCGAAAGGGCTTGCCGAATCAAGAAAAGGGATCGACGTGTTTTCCAAGATGGAATTTACATTGTATCAAAGGGGAATGAGTGAGGAGGGATTTGAATGGATTACGATAGCATGACAGTCGCTGAACTCAAGGATTTACTCCGCGATGCGGGATTGCCGGTTTCAGGTAAGAAGGCAGACTTAATCGCCAGATTACAAGAGGCCGCAGACGTTCCCGAAGAATCAGAAGAAGTAGAGGACCTGGTCGAAGAAGAAATGGATATCGAGGAAGACAAGTTCGAATCCGACGATTTCTTCGAAGACGAATGGGATGACTTCCATACAGCTCGTCAGAAGCCAGTACTCGATGATGCAACAAAGGAAGCACTAGCAACCCGGGCTGCTCAAAAGAAGAAAACACCAACCTTCAGAAGGCAGGAATGGTTCCGCTACAAGCGTCTTTCCCGTACTGGCTGGAAGAAACCTAGAGGTGATGATTCCAGCCAAAGGAAGAATCGCAAGTATCGCTCGGCTCTAGTTCGCGTAGGTCACGGAAAGATAGCTGCAGCACGAGGACTACACCCCTCCGGATTTGAAGAGGTTCTAGTCAACAAGAGCGATGATCTCGAAGGTTTAGACCCGGAGACGCAAGCAGTTAGAATCGCGAAAACAGTAGGAAACCGAAAGCGATCTGCAATTCACGATAGAGCAGATGATTTGGGCCTTAGGGTTCTCAATCGCCGCCGAATCTCGCGGAAGGGGGACTTGCGATGATGATTACAAATCAAAAGAGACTCGCGGCTGCAATTTTCAGCCAGCGAGAAGGCCGCGTTGTTGGTGTCCATAGAATTTGGATAGACAAAGACTACCTAGACGATGTCGCAAATGCAGTACAGAAGGATGATGTCCGCAGACTTATCGATGAAGGAATCATCAAGGCACGCCCATTAGTTGGAACTAGTCGTTCGCGTGCTCGAAAGGCTTCTGCTCAGAAGTCAAAGGGGCGCAGGACGGGCCAAGGTTCCAGAAAGGGAACTTCAAATTCACGCCATCCACGAAAGGAGCGCTGGATGAGAACGATTCGAGCTCAGCGCAGAGCCTTGAAAGAAATGAGAGGGGATGAATCTCTTACTCCTTCTGAATATCGTTACTACTACAGGAAGGCAAAGGGCGGTAGCTACCGTTCTGTCTCCCATATGAGGTCGAATATGGAGATCGACGGAATCAAGCTCGGAGGTGAGCAATGATGGCATACGGAAAAAATCAGAGGTTACGCTTCAAGCGTCGCCGAAACGGTGAGACTGACTACCGACGCAGAATGAAAATGCTACGAGGAGGTTTCGCTCGTGCTGTGGTTCGAGTAACAAATACTCAGACAATTTGTCAATTAGTAAATTACGAACCAACAGGTGATACAGTCAAGATATCTATTGATGGGCGCACCTTAGTTGAGAAGTATGGATGGCCAATAGATGCATCTAGAAAATCAATTCCTGCAAGTTACATTTCCGGATATGCAATGGCTAAGGCGGCTATTGCTGCGGGACACAAAGAAGCCGTTCTCGACATTGGCCTAGCAGCATCAACACCAGGAAACAGGGTTTTTGCAGCCCTCAAAGGAATGGTCGATGCTGGTATGGAAATTCCATACGGTGAAAGTGTCCTACCGGATGATGATAGAATCAACGGTTCACACATCGATGACTCGATTGCTAAAGCGGTCGAGGCAGCAAAGAAGTCTATTGAGGAGGCCTAATCATGAGTGATGAAGAATCCGAAATTGTAGAAACTGCTCCAGCAATCGCTCCGGGTTTGGCCCTAGCTTTGGCAGAGGAAGAAGATGCTCCTGTTCGCCGTCGCCGTGGCCCAGACCCATTAGCAGCCCTTCGAACCTGGCAACCTCGTACCCGTCTAGGGAGGATGGTTGCAAACGGAGAGATTCTAACCTACGAGCAAGCATTGGCTACTGGATTGCCAATCCGTGAAGTGGAAATTGTCGATGCACTTTTGCCAGGTCTTGAGGACGATGTGCTTGCGGTCAACATGATTCAGAGAATGACTGATTCAGGTCGACGTGTAAGATTCAATGTACTGTGCGTAGTTGGAAACAGCGATGGATACGTTGGTTTGGCAATCTGTAAGGGTAAGGAAGTCGCTTCAACGATAAAGAAGGCTATCGATAAGGCCAAACTAAACCTAATTCCAGTCATGAGAGGAAATGGGTCCTGGGAATCTGGTGGAGGACCAGGTACTTCCGTTCCTCTGAAAATCACAGGACGCTCCGGTTCAACAAGAGTCACTCTAATGCCTGCACCAGCAGGTAAGGGTCTGGTCATTGGTGACTACGGCCGTAGAGTTCTACAATTGGCAGGTGTAACCGATGTATGGAGTCGTTCTGCAGGACAAACACGAACCACAATCAACTACGCTAAGGCTACTTACAATGCCCTTGTCGAACTAAATAAAACAAGAATTGGCGATGGAGATAAAAGGCGTCTAAATATTACAAGCGGGAGGAGTAATCAATGACTTTCCTAATCGTAAGAGTCCGCAGTGATCGTGGTGTTGAGAGAAGTATTCGCGACACAATGGCAATGATGAATCTAACTCGCGTTAACCATGCAACGATTGTACCAGAAAGTTCCACCTACGCTGGAATGCTTCAGAAGTCAAAGGACTTCGTCACATGGGGTGTAGTTGACGCAGGAACTATCGAGACTTTACTCAAAGAACGTGGCCGAATGGTCGGAGATAAGCCGGTGGATGATGCTGCAATTAAAGCAGGTTCTGAATTCAAATCTGTCAAAGATTTCGCTAAGGCTCTAGCATCTGGCGAGGCTACTATGAAGTCGGTTGATGGGCTAAAGCCTGTCTTACGACTTCACCCTCCAAGAGGCTCAAAGGGTTGGGGCGGAATCAAGAGGGCTTACTCTGTTGGTGGCGCTCTTGGATTCCGAGGCGATGAGATTTCATCTCTAGCCGAGAGGATGATGTGAGGTGAAAATATGGTATCAAGAACAAACAAATTCCGAGGTCGCTCGCGCTATCACGGTCGCGGTAAGAAGGCAGGCCGAGGTGCAGGTCTTCGTGGCGGACGAGGTAACGCTGGAATAAACAAGCATCGCCTAATGACCCGCCTGAAGTATATGCCTGGCCACTGGGGTATGCACGGTTTCAACCGTCACCCTAAGTTGAGAAATGTCAACGTCAGTATCAATTTACTAGAAGTATCCCAGATGGCGGAAGGCGATTCAATCGACCTGACAGAAATGGGCTATGACAAACTCCTAGGCAGCGGTCGTATTGACCGCGCTCTAAACATCACAGTAGCTTCTGCAAGTGCTCGTGCTATCGAGAAGGTAGAAGCGGCTGGTGGTTCAGTGAACTTCAGCGACGACGATGATGCAGATTGGGAAGAATGGGAAGAAGAGTGATTTGCGCTGTTCAAAATAAATCAGAGGTGAAAAAATGGTCGAGCGTCGTCCTTCAGTACTTGGGATTGTGACTATATCCGTAGTTTACTGGGGGGCTTTGGCTTGGTGGCAACAAGATGCATTGTTTGGCACTGACTCAGATGCCCAAATGAAGGCACTGACAATGTTTGCTACATCTTTCCCATACATCGGTTTCGTGATTTGGGGCACTTCTAACGATCTTCCTGAAAATATTGCCGAGATTCCATATGTTGGACGGATGCTAAAACCAGCAATCTGGTTGGCGTTCATAGCCTTCTTCTTCGGTTGGGGGTTAGAAGACTCCTCAACCGTTGGGTTCCTTTTGGTCGGCGTTGGTATTCTTGGATTAGGAGCAGGTCTTGCATTGGCGTGTCTAATGTATTCAGGCTCTGAATCTAGTAGACTGTATGCTTTGCAAAGACTAGTCGATGTTTATCCTTCGATAACTAAACCCGACGGTCACGTTAGGTTCAACCAAAAACTGTGGACTACAACACTCGTCTTGATTATCTACTTCATGATGACCAACGTAATGATTTGGGGTCTTTCTGAATCCACGCTCGACGTGTTTTCTTCATTCCGTGCGATCATGGCTGGTGCCTCCGGTTCTATTATGCACCTTGGAATAGGTCCTATCGTTACTGCATCGATTATCATGCAGCTTTTCGCTGGTGCAAAGATCATCCAACTGGACTTACAGGATTCAGCGGACAAGCAACTCTACCAGGGTGTGCAGAAGATCTTGGTTCTATTGATGATTCCAATTGAATCGATTCCTCAAGTATACGGGTTCCTTGACCCACATGAGGATATCATCATTCAATACGGCCTAGGTTGGGCTAATGCAATTATTGTGGCTCAACTATTCATAGGCTCATACCTTGTTTTCCTACTTGATGAATTGGTCAGCAAGTGGGGTATCGGAAGTGGTATTTCTCTATTCATTGCTGCAGGAGTTGCTCAGTCAACCTTCGTTGGAACATTATCCCCTATAGCAACAGTACAGGGTAGCCCTTACTCTCTACAAAATCCTCCTTCGGGAACCCTTCCAATGATATTCTACACACTTAGGACGGCAACTAATGCCGAATTGGTTTCGCAAAATGGTTTCGAGCTAATATTGCTAAATCATGCTAATCCTGTTGCTGCTTTGATATCTTCAATTATCGTGTTCCTCGTAGTTGCCTATGCCGAATCGAGTAAGTTGGAATTGCCACTGACACATGGTAAAGTTAGAGGACATAGAGGACAGTATCCAATCCGACTGGTTTATGCGAGCAACATTCCGGTGATTTTGATGGCTGCTCTCCTAGCAAACGTCAACATGTTCACTTTGCTATTCTGGTCCCATCCAGTACTCTCTACTGTGCCCATACTCGGTAAGGAAGGCTCCTGGAGCATGGCCCATTGGTTCGGTTCTTATGAGCCAGGAGCTACCACTCCGTCAGGAGGATTTGCGTGGTATTCCTCCATGGTTAATGGTGTTGGTGATTGGCTAATTCCGTTATTGAATCAACAAGGTGATGCTTATGGCCACGAACTTTGGCAGATTATGGTGCACGTCATAGTCTATGTGACTTTCATGACAGTCGGGTCGACCATATTCGCAAAGTTTTGGATTGAGACGACAAATATGGGTGCCAAAGACGTCGCAAAACAAATCGAGAGAACCGGTATGCAAATACCTGGATTCCGAAAGAACCCCGTTGTTCTAGAGAGAATTCTGGAGCGATATATCCCACCTGTAACCGTCTTCTCCGGTGCCTTCGTAGGTCTTCTAGCAGCTGGTGCAGATCTGCTCGGAACTGTAGGTAATGCCACTGGTACCGGTTTACTTCTAGCGGTCGGAATTATCCTCAGAACTTACGAACAAATTCAGAAGGAACAGGCCATGGAAATGCATCCTGTTCTGAGAGAATTCTTCGGTGCAGAATGATTTTTTCCTAATCGGAATTATTCATCATAATTTGATTGAAAAGTGAAGCGCGCCGTTTATATCTCAATACGAGGTAATAGCGGCGCAGTACACTGATTTCGATTCTTGCCCTTCTCGTCATATTCATATACATAAGGTCGGTCGGCGACCTGCTGCGTCAGACTGGCGTTGGAGACTGAGGACTCTAAAGTCCGGTGAAGTCTTCCATCAAGTCAGACGCAAGCCGAGGAAATGCAGTCGCGAACTTGATTCGCGATAAAGAGGTGAACCACGTTCAACTTGACCCCCGACATAGGGGGTGCAAGAAGCAGATTATTTCGATTCAAATTCATAAAATAGAATCGGTGATCCTGCGTCAATTTTCAATAAGAATCAGCAAAAACTTGTGATCCACTCGATACTTCCGTTAGGATTGTGATTCCGCTCACGCGAAATCCGGTTGATCCTGCCGGAGGCTACCGCTATTGGAGTTCGATTAAGCCATGCGAGTCGAGAGTCTTAGGGACTCGGCGTACCGCTCAGTAACACGTGGGTAACCTGCCCTATGCTGGGGAATAACCTCGGGAAACTGAGAATAATGCCCCATAGTCCACAATGCCTGGAACGGTTTGTGGATCAAAGCTCCGGCGGCATAGGATGGGCCTGCGGCGTATCAGGTCGTAGGGGGTGTAACGTACCCTCTAGCCATCAACGCGTACGGGTGTTGGGAGACATAGCCCGGAGATGGATTCTGAGACACGAATCCAGACCCTACGGGGTGCAGCAGGCGCGAAAACTTGGCAATGCGAGAAATCGTGACCAGGGAACTCCAAGTGGCTGGGGTAAGACCCAGTCTTTTCTTGACTCTTCAAAGGTCTTGGAATAAGGGGTGGGTAAGGACGGTGCCAGCCGCCGCGGTAATACCGGCGCCTCAAGTGGTAGTCGCTTTTATTGGGCCTAAAACGTCCGTAGCCGGTCTGGTACATTCGTGGGTAAATCAACCAGCTCAACTGGTTGAATTCTGCGAGGACGGTCAGACTTGGGACCGGGAGAGGTGTGGGGTACGCTCAGGGTAGGGGTAAAATCCTGTCATCCTGAGCGGACCACCTGTTGCGAAGGCGCCACACTAGAACGGATCCGACGGTCAGGGACGAAGCCTAGGGGCACGAACCGGATTAGATACCCGGGTA
>JALRLV010000017.1 GCA_023268715.1 Candidatus Thalassarchaeaceae archaeon | reverse complement strand
CAAATCCCCATTTTCTGGTAATTATACATCTTCCATCCACCAATGCAACCAATTATTGTAGGAATTAGTCCAAGAATTGCTGTGAAAGCGAAGAGGGTCATCGGCAGCGGCTCTGCGCCAGCGACAGTCATCTCTTCATCAAGGAAAGAAAGAGCTACAAGTCCTAGAAAAGTAAGGCCTGTAATTACAACATAGTATATTATCACAAGTATTCCAATTACCTTCGCTGCAGCATTCTTCTGAACTGGAAAATTTTGTCCGGTGTTGACGAATACTCTTCCCGCATCTACTACTGTTGGTTCTGTTGTACCTTCCAGTGTGCCGGAGTTTTGCTCTTCTTCCATACCTAATTCTAATTGCTCAAGGCTGATTAGTATTTTGGCGTCATTTCTCTAACGAAACTTTTCTGCAGAATGTTGCAGTGCTTCGATAACCGGCATTCGATCTCCACAAAGCATCTGCAAACAGGCTCCTCCGCCGGTGCTATTGTGTGATACTTTGTCAGCAACTCCTCGAGAGTTGACCAGAGCACTCGTGTGTCCACCGCCTACAATTGTCATGGCTTGAGTTTCGGTACACATGTTGAGAATCTCAATGGTTCCGAAGGCGAAGGCGGGCTTCTCAAAATAACTAGCAGGTCCATTCCATAGAATACAGCCCGCTTGCATCAATATGGGTCGTAATTGCATCAGGGTCTCCACTCCAATATCGTAAATTGGATGTGGAACTGGAAGATCCTCAACGGAAAGTCCCACTCTTTCTTCGTCAATTTCCACAGCAACATCCGTGGGAACTAAGAGTAAATCCGAATGATTCTCTACTAGTGTGCTAGCCATTTCCCAAGCGATATCGAAATCGTCTCCTAATGTTCCTCGGATAAATTCCTTATTTCCTTCTCCGATGTCAATGCCTTGAGCCCAGAGAATCATATTTCCAACCACCCCAACAAAGGCAATCGTATCGACTACACCTCGATTGATTAGATTCTGAGCTACTCGGAACGAATCGTCCGCCTTTGCCCCGCCGAGAATTGCAACGTATGGTCGTGGTGGATTTGTAACAGCGGTTTGTAGAGCGCTAATTTCTCGTTGCATCAAGCGCCCTGCAATACAAGGTAAATCATCAGCAAAGCCGGTCAAAGTGGGGGAATTACGGTGTGCTGCAGCGAACGCGTCAGTAACATAGGCATCAAATTCAGGGGCTAAATTCATGACGATTTGAGATAATCGTAATTCCTCCAATTCTGCCTTCTTTAGGGAAATTTCTTCGTTGTGCATTCTCACATTGTCCAAACAAAGAATCTCCCCCTTTCGCAAACTGCGGATAGCTTCTATCGCTTCTTTACCACAAACATCGGGAACAAAACGAATAGGTCGACCAAGAATTCTACCGAGTCTTTCTGCATGACCTGAAAGATCTGTAAAATCGTCCTTTCCGGGCCTAGACTGATGCCCGAGTATAACAACCTTGGATCCGGAAAGGTCAGCAAGAGTAGGTATAATCGCTCTAAGTCTTCCATCATCTAGGAAGGCACCAGTCTCTGGATGAAGGGGTGAATTAATGTCAACGCGATATAGCACACGCTTACCGCTTAGGTGAATATCGTCCAGGGAAAGAACGTCTTTCACGATGTGGGCCACAAGCAGACGTCTTTTGATAATGATGGAGATAGGGCGGCTCAGAACTCCCCCCCAATGCCTTTGTGTCTCTGACGTAGTGGCGAGTTGATGGCGTGGGATGCGGAGCGACTTACCGGCCCAGATGGAGAAGACTGGCGAGTGCCGGTTACTGAGTTGGAAGAGCGTCGTAGTCGGTTGTCTTCAGCACTCGCAGAAACTGGTATTGAGTCTGCACTAATCGATGACCCAGTGGAACTCTACTGGTTGACTGGAGGTAGACAAAACGGTATGATTCTTATCGGGGCTGAGGGGTCAGATGTAGAGAATATCCATTGGGTTAGAAAATCACTTAGAAGGGCCAAATTCGAATCTGGAGATGACAATGCTCCGGACCCGATTACAGCTCAGCCAAGTATGAGACAAATGACGGGAGAACTCCGTTCACTTGGTGTAACATCTGCCCCAGCTATGTTGGCCGGTAAAATACCTCATGATAGATGGCAATACTTCTCAGAAAGATTGTCCGAACTAGGTGAAATGCAGGATGCAACTCACCTATTGTACGGTTTGCGGGAGACAAAATCTGTTTGGGAACTTGAAATGCTGCGAGAAAGCGGACGGATAAATCGAGAGATGTTCGAAGCGGTAAGAGAAGTTGGTGGAGTGGGACGTAGCGAATTAGAAATGGCAGCTGCTGCCGACGAAGTTAGTAGAACTGCAGGATTTGGAGGTCGCATTAGGATGAGGCGATGGCCGATGGATTGCGACAGAGTTGTAATCGCTGCAGGAAGATCCGGAGCCGTCCCCTCATACTTCGATTCAGCTATTGGTGGACTAGGTGCAAGTCCAATCTCCTCACTAGGTGCCGGTCATACAAAAGTCGTAGCCGGAGACCCTGTTATCGTCGATATCGTTCATCTACATCGCGGGTATGTCTCAGATTGTACGAGAATGTTCTGCGCGGGTCGGCTCGATGAAGAATCGGTGAGCAAACTGAATAATATGGCCGAGATTAGGGACTCGGTTGTTGAAAGTCTTAGTAGAGGAGATTATTGTTCCGAGGCATGGAGAATTGGTAGTGCATTGGCCGATGAAATGGGCTACTCTGAACATCTTATGGGAATGCCACCCGAACAAGCCGTTTTCCTAGGTCATTCAGTAGGATTAGAGCTCGATGAAACTCCGGTTATCGCCGATCGCTTCGACAGAGAACTCCCAATTGGAGGAACAATGGCGATTGAACCTAAGGTAATCTATGACTCAGGTGCTATTGGAACTGAGGATACTTTTGCTCGAACTCAAGATGGAATGGAATGCCTGACTATGGGTGATTCATGGGGCCTGCTTACGGAGTGGGAAGCATGAGCCGAGTCAAAAAAAACGCTCAGAAGAGGCTTGCACGATTACTACGCGGAAGAACTGAACCTCATGGAATTGAGATTACTGATGAATCAATATTGAAGGGTGTTGAAGTTGATGATTCTGGGATTGTCCAGTTGTGGATACAACCAACTCGAGCACATTGTCCATGTTGTATCAACGACCTGATGGAACTTCGCTCTGAAATTAATCAACAGAAAGGCGTTCTTGCATGTCACATCCAAGTTGTTGGTGTGCCTCAAGCTGATAGATGGACTGCTGCCATAAATGAATAGTCAAATCCAGATGTCATTATCCGCTCTGAGCTCGCTGTCAGCATCTCCAGTATTTACCACTCCACGAGGCTCGACTAGCATAACTTTGCATTCAGAATCTGCATACGGCTTGTGTTCTACGCCTTTGGGGACCACTAACATCTCACCCTCGTTTAGTTGCACTGTTTCATTCTCAAACTCGATATTCATGCAACCCTCAATTACGAAAAATACCTCATCAGTATTGGGATGATTGTGCCATACGAATTCACCTTGGATTTTAACTAATTTGAATTGATAATCGTTTAATTCGGCAATAACTTTTGGCGACCAATGGTCGGAAAATTTCGCTAATTTGTCTTTCAGATTAATCGTATTCATCATTCTTCACTCTCCATTTTACTATCACGTTTCCATCTTCGTGCTTTACGATCCTCTACCTCTACAAGTTTCGCACGAAGGCGTGTATAGAGAAACCATACAGCAATTCCCACCCCTACAAAATTGAAGATTACTAAGAAAAGAAATTCTTGGTCATCCATAATATCACGTCACAAAGGCGGGATTACATCGATATCGCAGGTTCCGCTTGCTTGCATACAGCACGAAAGAACCCCTCCATCCTCAATTAGAAATTCATCAAGCCCTGGTGGTAATGGCTCAGGATATTCGATTTTACCCGCCTTCAAACGAACCAAACATGTGCCGCAGTTGCCCGATGTACAATTAGTTGGAATGTCAACTCCAGCCTTCTCTGCCACCTCGACCAAAGGCTCGTTTTCTTCGGCTTCTGCCACCCCGAGAAGAAGAGCACCACGAAAGAATCGGACTATCGCCACGGCACACCGAATCGATTATTCGTCTTGAAATCGACCTGTGAACTCAATCATTCTTCCAGCGAGTCCATTGGCCTGTTTGCTTATTGAAAACAAGGCCAGCCTTCTTCATCCACTTGTTGAACTTAGTGGCACCTGCACCTGTAGCGAGAATGAAGTCTTCTCGATGCTCTTGAGCTTGGATGTAGCCCTTTGCAGCGAGTGTCTGGTCAATCCACTCATCAATGCTCATCAGACCGCCTGTCAGGTCGCTTGCTTCCACCGCAGCCGCCATCTCTTCAGCAGATGCACCGGTTGCTTCCAAATCCTTAATCATCAAATCCTTGATTATGTCGGCTGACTTCTTCTTAGGCTTTTGAACAAGCTTTTCTCGAGGTTTCATCTTTGGGTCTATTATAATTCTAGAGCCATTACTTAGCTGCTTATCCACAAAGTTTGCCATTGGTGCATGGAATTCTTCCTCACAATCCCAACAAACAAATGAGAAGTCTCCAGTATCTTCAATCACATTGCCTCCGCGAGGATCCATTTCCTCACCACATTCAGGGCAAGCATACATACACAATTTAGGAGCTATTTTTCTGCGGAAGTCAACAATATCTTGAGGCGTGCCTACCAATTCAAGCATCTCGTGGTCTCTAGCAGCCTCTAGACCTCTAGTCTCCAGTTGATCACGTAGTTTAGTGCGCTGTTCGCGCTTGGATTCGTCATCGAATGAATTTTCCAACTTGACTATTAGTTCGATGGTTTTACCCAAGCGATTCATAACCAATTTCTTGGAACGGAATGCCTCTACTTTTGCTAAGCGCAATTCCTCTTTCTTCTCGTTGAGCTCCGAAATTATATCCTTCTGCTCTCGCTTGAAGCGTTGCTCCTCGATTTTGTCGACCTGCTTTTTCTTGTCTTTTGAGAGAACGTCGGCTAGGTAACGTTGCTTTGCAGAGGCTCTTGGTCCAGATTTTACAGCCTCAAGTACCGACTTTGCAATCTCTTTCTTGAGACCGTAGTTATTGCGAAGTTTCTCTTCATCGAGTTTCTTTAGATCGCCGACTTTGATACCCGAGTCCGCTAGGAGTTGAGCCGTATTTTCATCAATTCCTCTACGCAATAGCGCGAGATATGTGTCCTTCTTGGCCATCTAACCAACTCCCTTCCCAGCAGCGTCTGCACACGCTGCGCTATTACACCCGAACCTGCTGTGGGCTTTGAAGGCGTGGTTCACTTGTTCTCAGTATAGTTCACGACTGAGTAATTTGGCAGATTAGCGAGACCCAATCCTCGGAAGTTAGATTCTCGGGACGGAGGTCGAGAGTTCCGCTGGGTATCGTCTTGGTAGCTTTTTCCCAGCGAGAACGATGCCACCCAGATATTCTATTGAGGCGTTTAGGTGGTTTTTTGAGAGATGTCCTTAGTTTTCGACGCCTATTGGCAAAACATTCCGTGATTACCATTCTGAAAAGTCGGTTGTCAATTGATTGTGTCATTTCCCGATTAACAGGAATAAGGTTTGTCAAACGTGAATGGACTCGTGGTGATGGGCTAAATGAGTGAGGTGCTACCTTCGAGTCCAATTCAACATCAAAATCTAGCCAAAGGGAGTGACCTAATGGACCACGGGTTGCATACCCTTTGTTCATCGCCATCCGTTCAGCAAATTCTTCCTGAACGAGTAGTGAAATCCCTTTGAGTTTCAGACTAGAGTGGTGCTTCTGAATTCTATCTAGTACGGGACTAGAAATCTGATATGGAAGATTAGAAACGATATGAGTGATATCTTTTGGCCAATCAATTTCTAAAGCATCGCCATGAACAACATGCAATTTCCAATCTGCACTGTTGAATACTCTAGTTAGGTGAGATGCTGCCTCTTCATCTAATTCGATAGCGGTTACTTTTGCTCCGGTTCGCAATAGTTCTAGTGTTAGGGAACCAGGGCCTGGGCCGATCTCCAAAACATGACTATGCTCGTTAATTGGATGGTTCTTTGATGCGATTTCTACAGCCCTAGCAATAACCACTTCGTCAAGGAGAAAATGTTGACCAAGCGAACGATCCGGGGTGATTCGGTCACGTAGCAATTCTACTAGCAATCTGACGTCAAGGTCGTCCATGCTCGCACCTCGCTTAGGCGCCAACTCTAACCAGTAAATCTAGAAGGCAGGGGACTTCTCCTGGATTTTCCATTTCACTAACATATCTCTCTGCTAGCAATTCTACTGCATCAATATCCAGTTTTTGACTCACTTCATCCAGGTCTACCCAGCCATTTGGCCCACGTATTTCCACCCAAGACCTAGCTGTTGAACTACCAACTCCTGGGAGTAATTGAAAGGCATGGACTTTGAGGGATATATTGTTGGCACGATTATAGAATCCCAAATGTGGATCTGGGTTCACTTTAATTGATTCGACAACCGATTCTTGTAATGCTGAATTTGCATCTCCTGAGAGGTCCTGGAAGCGTATTGGAGACAATGGTCCGGACTTACCTGATTCGAGAGCGAAGTAATCGCCGGATTCTGTGGAAAAACCATCATTCAATCTCGCTCGAACAATGTGCAGCCCAGGTTCTGAAAGTGCATGTATTTCCTTTCCTGTAGGTCTCCTTTCCATTACATCAAGGACACGAATATGAGTTTCAGATGCAAACGGACCACCGGCTGCGTCGCCGTCTAAATCGCCCTTCGGCTGCATATTCCTCAGTCCTTGAGAGTCGGTTACCCCTCATGAATGAATGTGTTCCGCAGGATTTGACAACATTATAGAAAAATGCCTACAATTAGTCGAAAAGTAGAGTTTTAGACTCAAAGAAGGTGTTGTCTGACGATGGTGATGATTTCTTCTACCTCATCTGTGTCCATTGCGATTCTCTTTGAAGCGATGATGACTCGAACATCCTCGACCTTCATTGGAGCAAGTTCGGCAATCTTTGCACAAACTTCTGGATGTTGGCCTAATTTCTCATTCTTTGATAAATCTCCGAATAGTTTGCTGAACACCTCAGGGCTTGTCTTTAATCCGCCTCTATTCTCACTAGCTGCCCATTCAGCATGTTGTAGAGCGACCTTCTGTTCGTAGGATAATTCACCACGGCGTTCTCGTGCATCTAATAGTAAGTCACGTACTGTAGCAAAATCGACAAACTCTCTCTCGCTCATGTAAATCACTCCAATGGATGTAGGTGCTCTGGGCGAGCTATCACGGTTTTCGCCATATTCTTGTCATGAAGAGCAACTATCCATGCACGACCTTGCTTGGCTTCGATTACCCCAGTTGCGCCTTGGAATCTGCGGTGAGGCATACCCTTTTGCTGGGAGCCATCAAGCACAACTGCGACTCGATCACCGATCTCGTATTGGTGCATGACTCGAGCGATATCTATTCGACCTCGCTGAGTTTTCGACCGGCGTAGAATGCTGCGAGTTCCTTGACGAGTACCGTGACTTCTGCGCATGATTTATCACCCATCGACCATAGGTCGTGAGAGCGGTCGACCTGCCGCCCATTCTTAAGCCCATCTGAGCCCTTCGGGCTTCAATCAGCGTGGATTTCCTCAACATCCAGCCAAATTACTTCACAGGGACTCTCCAAAACTCCTGCTACTGATGGAACTGTTCTACCTTCGTCGGAATGTACTAACTCTTTGACATATGTTCCAGCCTCGCAGCGCACCGAAAATTGCACTTCATTGTCTTCGACTACCACATTGTCGATTGACACAACCTTACGCTTTCGTTTTTTGTCCGCTCTGCGGTGAGATACTCTCTTGGGTGTTTGTTGTTCCAAAGTGACTCCCGATAGATTAGAGATAGATTCAATGATGAAGGGTTCTTCAGGCGCCTCCTCAACCGAGAATCGGATGGTGTAGGACTTCTCTGCTCTAGTTTCTTTTATTCGACTAACTTCACTGCGATTCGTCCAACGTAAATCGCTAATTTCGATTTTCCCCGAAGCGTTTGAGTTGACTACTTCCATGACTTCCTCTAGGTCTGTGCGACGGACCTTTGGACGCTTTACTTCTAGGACAAAGGGCCGACCTCTTCCTAAACAGCGCACATCAATGTCTTCTCGACCCATTCCGTGAAATGAAGTGTCTTCTGCGGACAAAACTAGTCGGAATGGTTCTCCGATTAAATCCTGCACAGAATCGGGATATTGAAGTCCTGTACCCTCACAGGCTTCACAGCCCTCTGCACGGCCACGACAAGCGCGACAAGGCCAGCGGGTCTGTGGTATTCCTCGATCCAATTTTCTGTAACGGCCGTAGATAAATACCGGACGAATATCAACATCAACCCTGAGGGTTAAGCAATCGATTAAAATCATCAAATCCGGCCTTTCTTTAACGAATTCAACACCATCCATGCGATCAGAAACCCCGGTCTGTACAGCTTCCGAAAATGCCGCCTTTAGAGGTCTAGAACCCGGTGCTGCATGACGCGTACGAATCCTGTCCTCTTCTTGGATTAGATCCTTAGGAACGTGGACTCCAACTTGTAGTGAGCCGTGATCGAGTTCGCCGGTTTGTTCGACTATTCTCTCAACAATATTGTCTACATCTTCGAAGAGGTTCTCGCAAAGAGGACATAGATCGGGCGCCTGGAATGATTCCAATTCCTTGTCTCTAGCAAAGGCCTCAGCGCGAAGCGCGGCGCCCCCCTTTTCTCCAATTTCTTCTGTTCGCCGCCCTCCGACTCGGTGCAGGCAGTGATTGCAGGTACCGAGTCTAATCATGTGAGCAATACCTAGTGGGGCAGGACAAGGTGGAGAATCCCAATCCAAAGTTTGGCCATTGGTTTCGAAATCGTCACCATCGAACCATTCCTCTTCTTCTTCTTCATCGTTTTCAACCTCAACGAGGTCATCCCAAGGGTCTTCTGCGGCAGCATAACCAGCCGTCGCGTAGAGTTGCCACTCCTCTTCTTCGGGCGTACTCTCATCGGCCTCTGGCTCATCTGGGTTCATTGAATCACCCACCGCAGCGAGGGAGGGAATCCCACATTGCGATGATTTTCGGAATCAAGGGTTACCTTTGAGCGCTTCTATCCAAATTTAAGTCTCATTTCCGATAGGAAAACTGCCAAATTACTCAATTAAAGTGCCGCTGTCCTCAGACACTTTTCTTAGTAGGGGAAGAGAGAAGATGCCACTAGAACAACCGCTAGGCCATGAAAATCGTAAGCCATAGCGGCCTACCAATTCGGCCTTTGGCTTATCCAAGCGCAACCTCATGACCTCCTCTCGGAATTCAATAATTCGCTGTTCATTTTCTTGTCTAGGCCCACATTTGGCGCAAGGGCAAGCCAGCCGGAGATCGAGATAATCTACTCGGAATGCTTGACCATCAGCAAACCGCATTACACAGTCTTCCTTTCCTCTCTCGAGGTCGGTCAACGAATCGGAGGCATCCATGTTGTTCGACCTGCCGTCAAGCCCCAACCGCTTCAACCTGCTGAGTCTCTTTGCTCCTCGTTCGGGCCATAGCCCCAAGCATTGCAGGAGTAACTACGAGGCTAGCGAATAAGGAAAGTCCTATCATTGCGGCACAGAATAAACCGAAGCTCGCAAAGAAGCCCATTGCAGAGCGAGTTATGATTAGGAATCCTGTTACATCAGAGACTGCTGATCCAAACAATGCAAGGCCTGCAGCTCCACCAATGGCCTTGATGCTGGTCTCTACATCTGCACCTGTTGCGCGTTCCTCTCGATACCTCTCAACCACGTGGATAACGTAGTCTATTCCTACACCCAAACTCATCGCGGCAATTGCGACTGTAACCATGTTCAATCCATATCCTGCAGCCGCGATTATAGCGTATAGCCAGATTATGACAATTACAATTGGAATCGTTGTAAAGATTGCAGTCGATAGCGACCTTGTCCCCCAATATCCAGCACCTATCACCAATAGAATTGCGATGGCGATTGCAAGATTTACGCTAACTGTCAGATATACATATCCGGTAATTGCAATAATTACCGGCGAGGATACAGCTAGATCTCTCAAAGAATAATCATCAAATCCATATTCGACCTTTCTGAATCCCCACCATAGTGTGATTAGGCAAAATAGGACTCCTAACACTAATGTCCCTTGAAGTTGATTCTGCATACTATTGGCAGCGACAAAACGAGTTACTGGATCACCGGTAGCGATAGCCCATGTTACCGGATATTCTTCACTAGCAGATTCGATATCTGCCCTTTGTGAGATGTCTTTCTCTGCCAACTCTTGGAATGGTTGCATATCCATTTCCATCTCTGCCAAAACCTGTTCAACGACGATGAACTGTTCGGGGTTTGCGATACCCCATCGAAGTGTCATTCGAGGGTATTCTGGAATGTTTCCATCTTGACAGAGATGTACCATTTCAGGGTCTATTTGGCAATTTGGAGCGATATTTAGCGCTGTTAATGATGGTGGTATATGTGGTATGTAGCCACCTTCTGGTACACCATAGACATAGACGAATCCATACATGAATCGCAAGCAATCTCTGTCATTCTCATCGGGCAATCCAGTTGGTAGTATGTCGCATTCAAGAGTGTTCGATTCCCAACCCGCTTCGACAAATGGTGTAACGTTAGCAAACATACTAGCCTTAGCGGCCCAAACTAACTCATCGACTGCATGCAGTTCAGGAGTGCCTAGTGGCGTCTTGGTGTATTTCCCAGGATCATTGGGGCTTGGATTAGCCATATTGTCTCTAGTTGCCTGAATCGCTGCGAATACCCTAGGATCTAGCATATCGCCTTCGATAATTACTACCGCTGGCTCTCCTTCGTCACTGAATCTAGTATTTACTAGCTCGACCGCCTGTGCAAAATCTGATTCTTCGTCGAGGAAATCTTCTACCTTGAAATCTCCTTCAAGACTGAGCATCATAGGCACAGCAACGGCGGTGATTACCAAAATCAATACGAGAAGAACGGCTGAATTTTTTGAGGAATTATCTGCAATTTTCACTAAGTTTTCTTCACTTATCATGTGAACTATGCCTTCCTCTTCTTCTGGTAACTTTCCTTTTCCTCGCAGGTGTTTATCCCAATCCATCCTAATTAGTGGCGCCCAGATACCAGTCAGAATGAATGCTGCAGCGACTCCTAATGCCGCCTCAACTCCGAATGACCTTAGTGCTGCGATGTCAGAAGTCAAGTTTGCAGCAAACGCAGACATAGTCGTAAAAGACGTCAACATGATTGCTCTTCCAACTCTGGATAATGACGAGTGAGCTGATTCTTCTGGCGTACGTCCTCGGCGCCTCTCCTCTTTGTAGCGATGCAGCGCGTGTAGGCTGTCATCAATACCAAGAGCAATTACGAGTATCGGAAGTAAGTTGGAAAATTGGCTCTTGCTGATTATCTTGAATCCATATCTTTCACCAAGAACCATCATCCACCCAATTGAACCCTGCATCCAGAGTAGTGCGAAAATTAAGGTAGCTCCTACAATAACAACATCAGATGCTCTTCGTAGACTGAACCAGAGTAGTACTGCGATTGCCAATGCCATAGCGATTAGTAGTAAACTGGATTCGATCAACTCGCGATTCAATTCTACGTTTACGCCCTCATTTATTGAGAATGTCACAGCGAATTGATCTGTAGTTCGCATCTGCTTTTCTAAATCGATGATTGCCCATTCAAAGCTACATACCTCTAGTCCTTCTTCACGTAACTCTCTGCAATCATCGACGGTAAATTCAGGAGGCGTGGTGACCAAGTCAAGTCCTTCGAATCGATAACCATCACGCTCATTTTTTGCATCAGCCCAAAAGTATGTAATTCCGTTTTCTTCCAAATCGGTTCGACTTAATTGAATCAAAATCCAAGTCGTGGATGCTGACCATCGACCAGGACCCCAAGTAACGTCTTCGTCGAAGGTGCCGTCTTCACGAATTGTTCCTCCAATTGGACCCTCCAATGTGCTATTCTCATCATGGGTAAATCCTCTATCAGATGAGAACCATCGAAGCATCGCCCCATCTGAGTACATAATCATTCGATGTGCTGCCAAATCAATGTGGGCTTGAGTGACGTTTGGGTCATCATAGGTTAAGCATTCCAATACCCCACAATCTTCCCAATTTGTCTTAGCGGGCTGAGGTATTCCGAATACATTGATTGTTGGTTGAGTTAGTAACGATTCTCCAGCCATGAAGGCTCGTAGTAAATCAGGTAGGGACATTGGTCCCATAAACCCTGTACCGGTTAATTCGGTTACCAACGGTCGAGTAAAGTTGGATAGATAATGCGTACTTGCAATCGCAGTCTTATTCTCTATCTCCCTCAGAATTGTTAGATTGAGAATCCCACCCAATGGAATATCCTCGCCGACCAAACCTGCGCTTCTTCCTTGGTAATCTACCCTTTCAGATGGATGGGGTAAGTTGGCGTAGTCTATCTCCCCATTAGAGGTAAAATGTGGTGCAGATGAGGATGATACAATCGCATCATTACCTCTTACTGAAACTGCAAATCCATGAGTTTTTTCGGCCGCTTCAAATTCATCAGCTACGACTTGATTTGCGGTTAATTCGGGCGATTCCATATCGTAGGCATTCACATCGATTGGAGTTAGGCTAGCAATCAGTCCTGGAACCATTAGCAAGCTGATTATTAGGACCGCTGCGTGTAATTTGAAACTGCGAGGAAGTAACAAGTCAGCTACTCTGCCAAAATCTCTGACTTCTCGCATGGCCCTTCCCCAAAAAGAGCGTTTTTTAATAGATGTTTAGTCAAAGGCCCGATTCTCTCAATTGCTCAAGTGCTTCTTTTTGTTCTTTGCTGACTTTTTCTGGCTCCGCCAGAATGAATTCAATATCCAGAGGGCCGCCGTCGTGGCCGTGACCAACAAGACGACGACGATCACCAATTCGAGTACCCTCAATTACTTCGATTTGTACTCGCTTGCCTGCAGGAGTACGTATCCTAACTGAACCACCCAAAATCAAAGTCGAGTAGGGGACTGGAACTTCCTGAATCAACCTACCACCTTCCCAGCGACGTCCTTCTTCAGCATCTAAGCGAATGGTAATCAGTAAGTCACCGGCCTCTCCTTGAGGGTGTTCATGACCCATTTTTTTGAGACGTAATTGTTGGCCGTGTTGAGCACCAGATGGTACGCTTACCGTGATTGTGGACGAGCGTGATTCAACGCCTTTGCCTGAACATTTCGGACAAGGTTTTCGTGAGTTGAATGAGGTTCCTTCACATCTTTCACATATTCTTAATCGGCGATGTCCAAACTCAATTTTCGCACCATTGAGCGCCTGTTGTAATGTGATATCAATTCCGGCTTCGATGTCCGGCCCCCTTTTTACGGGAGGTGGTTGAGAGGGGTGGCTTTGTTGTCTACTTCGTTGTTGATGTTGGGCTTCGGCACCTCCCATTCCACCCATGAATTGGTTTAGAATATCTGAGAAATCGAAGCCTTGCCCGCCGCCGAATCCTCCACTTCTAAAGCCGCCACCTCCACCAAATCCAGGGAATGGATTGCCTCCTCGTGCAAACATTTCCTCCATTCTGATTTGCTGATCATATTCCTTCCTAGCAGCGGCTGTACCGATTTGGTCGTATGCTGCTTGAATCGCCTTGAATCTCTCTTCAGCCGCTGCGTCACCTGGATTTCTATCCGGATGGTGCTGCCTTGCCAACTTACGGTAGACTCTCTTTATCTCCGCATCCGTTGCGTCTTTTGAAACACCCAAAACACGGTAGGGGCTGTCTCCCATCGGTCTTATTGCGACAATAGAGTGTATTGAATCTGATTGATGCTAAACGATGCTATAATGAGATAGGAGGATTACAAGGCTCCATGGCAGTAGGGTGGGCAGTGTTCAGGAATTATGTTGGTCATGCAAAGGAGATTTACGGAGACATAACAGAATATCCACTATTCTTCCTAATGCCACCATCTGCACTAGTAGAAGCAGATGAAGAAGGGAACAACGTGGTAGCGTTGAGTTCAGCAACTGATCATATCGATCATGAGGTAGAGTTGGTGATAAAGCTGGGAGATGACCTTCAACCAATCGAAATGTGTGTTGGCTGCGACACCACTAATCGAACCAGACAAACTAGAGCAAAGAAAGAGGGGTGGCCTTGGCTCGAAGGCAAAGGCTTCACTGGTTCTGGAGTTCTTGGAACTTGGACAAAATGGGATCCGAGTATTCTGAGCGTTGGATTGTCGATAAACGGAGAACTTCGGCAAGAATCAACTACTGATCTGATGGTTCATTCTGTAGATTCTATTCTGTCTCATCTGAATTCTTGGTACACACCTAATCCTGGGGATCTAATTTGGACTGGTACGCCGCAAGGAGTCGGGCCGATGAAAGAGGGTGATGTTATCGAGTGTTGGCTGAAAGATTCGGAAGGTAATGTTCTCAGTACTTTGAATGCAACGTGTGTAATTTAGGTATAAAATTCAGTTTTTTGCAATTTCACCACCCGTTTAAATAGACGAGTTTGGCGGCTCGGGTTATGGAACACGAATTTGAGTTTGAACCAGCATTCACATTGATGACCGTACGCCTCTCCAATGGAGAGCAATTGAAAGTAGAGCCTGGAGCAATGGTTGCCCAGTCCTCTAATGTTGAAATGAAATCCGGAATGTCCGGCGGCTTCTTCAAGGGATTGATGAAGAGTATGGTCGGTGGAGAATCATTCATCCTCAACACATACACGTCTAACGGAGACGGTTGGGTATCTCTCGCACCTAGCGCTCCAGGAGATATTTCTTCTTTCGAACTAGGACCAGGACAGACTCTGTTTATGCAGGGTGGAGCATTCATTGCTAGCACCTCTAATGTTGAGACTGACACAAAGTTCCAAGGCGCAAAGGGATTCTTTTCCGGAGAGAGTGTATTCTTCCTCCGTGCAAGCGCTACTCAAGGTACAGGAACTGTATTCTACACCTCCTACGGTGCCTTGAAAGAAATCGAAATCAATGGAGAAGAAGTTGTGGTGGATACAGGCCATGTAGTAGCGTTCACAGATGGTGTAAGTTACAACATAGGGAAAGTTGGGGGACTAGGATCGGCACTTCTTGGTGGAGAAGGACTCGTTATGAAATTCAACGGGCAAGGCAAGGTATACATTCAGACCAGAGATTTCGGTGCTTTAGCTGCTAAACTAATCCCGTTTATGCCTACTCGTTCAAACTGATTGAATTGTAGAAGAGGGAAACCTTGACTGAAAACACCTCTTCGGTTGGAATGAGGATAACTATGTCAATGGGTCAAAACTTGGGACAAATCGGTTCGCGCCGATATACCAATACTTGGCTAATAGATCACGATTGTGCTCCGCAGCACGGTGATTTCATCCTTAACCAAGATGGTTCATGGTCGGCTAGTAAAGGAGACGAGGATGTCCTGGAAACAATTGATGGTTCGGGACGAATCATTACTCGTTCTTTCCAGAATTGGCACACACATCTTCCAATGATTCTCAATAGAGGAATGGGCGAAGGATTACCTCTAATGGAATGGTTAGAAACTGCAATTTTTCCTGTTGAGAAGAAATTGACTGAGGATTTAATCAGAGTCGGCACAAAAGCCGCTGCTGCAGAAATGATAGCAACTGGAACAACCTATGCATGTGACATGTATTTCCATACCGAGACAATCGGCCAGACGCTTGCAGAAACTGGGGTAAGGGCAACGCTTTGCGGCCCTATTACGGACGGATTAACCCCTAACTTTGAGCCCGGCTCAGGAGATGCGCTGCGTCACATGGAGGGTTTGATTACTGGAGATTCGCCTAGACCGGGAAGAATCGAATACGGAGTAGGTACGCATTCAGTATATGTGTGCGATGAGGACACTCTGCTCAAGGGTTCAGAACTAGCAAAGAAAACCGGTTCTATGTTGCATATTCACACCTCTGAGACTCGCAAGGAAGTTGCCGACTGTCACGCCGAACATGGAATGTACCCAATCGAATATCTCGACTCCATAGGATACTTCCAAGATGCAGAAGAAGGTGGCACGGTTTGTGCGCATTGTGGTTGGGTGACCAAGAAGGAGATGAGGATTCTGGCAGGGCACAGAGCTCATGCCGTTCATTGCCCAACCTCCAACCAGAAGCTGGCTTGTGGCGGCACAATGTCCTATCCTGCGATGAAGGAAGCAGAGGTGGATGTTCGGTTGGGAACTGATGGTTCGGCAAGCAACAATTCTCTCGATATGCGTGCAGAAGCAAAAGCGGCCAGTTTGGTTCAGAAGCATGATCATTGGAATGCTCGAGTTTTAGGCCCGGAAGAAACCTGGCATTTATCGACTAAAGATTCCAAGGATTGGGTTACTTGGGATCTCAATGATATTCGAATGTCACCTATTGGAAGAGATGGTCGGAGATTACTTCCTAACTTGCTATATTCTGGTGGTAAAGTAATGGATGTCTTTGTCGATGGGGAAGCATTACGTAGGGACGGAGTTACGCTGACAGTGGATGAACAAAATGCCAGAGAGAATCTGAATGAAGTCGTATTAAATTACTACAGTGAAATGTAAAAAAACCTCAAAAAAATATTAATTTCTTAGGTTACACCCTTGTTACCCTTAAGTAACGAGTTTGTTACTGCCAAAACGTTCCTTTATATCCGGTAAGTAGAGCACTAGGGCATATGTCCCGAGTTAAATCACTGTTTGTTTGCATGATTTTGATTGCCCTCCCTGCATCTCAGGTAAGTGCTGATGTTGATGAAACGAATTCAAGTCCAGAGGTAACTATTGGATTTGGAAACGTGACCAACGACACCTTATCCTTCACCATGGACACCTCCGTGGATGTGTACAGCTACCAGGTCGTCATGAGTTGGGAAACCGGTGCAGTCTACTGTGCCATCAATGGATTTGGTGGACTCTCTGAAGATTATAACCTGTGGGCCAGTGTCCTGTATGCTGGGTGTTTGACTACAGGATACTATTACGGAGCCCAGGGAATTTACCATATCCCTGCTGGAAGCAACGGCACGCTCACATCGATCTTCTATCAGTCAAACAGCCCTGAGGTATGCATAGGCAGTGCGAGCTACGCTGTTCTTGACGCAAACGATGAATTGGAGTGGCGAAACGCAACCGTAGATCCGAACGATTGTTTGACGTATACCAAGTACGAAACATGGGACGATCTGTGGTATGTGCTTGACGAAGACAGTAATGATGAAGGTGACAATGAATCTGAGGTAGAGGAAATTATTGATGACAGTCTATACTCCTTCAATGAAAATTTGTCGGTATTGGAAAACTTCGAAAATCTTGAAGAATTTTCCATCCTCATGGAGGCATTGAATATTACTGGATTAGTAGATGATTTGAGCCCCAGCAATACACCACAAATGGGTTGGACTATCTTCGCTCCGACCAATGATGCCTTTGCTTCCATAGGATTGGATTTAGATGAATTTGATACATCAGAAGAGATTGAAATTTTAAGTGAAATCTTACTCTATCATGTCACTTTCGCAGGACCATATGCTCTGGACTCGAGTACAGCGTACAACAGCTCGAGCGGCGAGTATGAGCCATACTGCCAGCCTTACACTGCGGACTGGATGCCAATGCTAAATGGAGAATATGCCGATCCATTCGATTATAGCTCTTGGACTGAGACTGTAACAATTTCAAATGACTGCCATGGAAATCTTACAGTCAACCAGGCCAATATCATTGATGCGGATAATAGGGTCTATGGTTATGAATACAACGGGGTCGATGGCTACCCCTTCAACAATCAACTTCCGCATGGCTGGGAAATTGCTGAGGACAATGGAATGATTCAGGTCATCGATCAGATCCTGATTCCTTCTTCGCTCAACCTCTCCCAACTCCCCACAAGTTCACCTAGATTTGACCCTGAAAATGATGTCCCGACTGTTTTGCAGGATGATGGTTCGTTCGACATTTTGATTTCTGCATTGAACATTACAGGTCTTCTGGACCTTACAAGAGAAGGAAATAGCCCTAACATGGGATTCACGATGATTGCACCTACAGACGAGGCGTTCCAAGCCATTGGCTTTGACCTAGACGATGTAGACACTCAAGAGGAGATAGACATACTCACCGAGATTCTTCTCCATCATACAACTATCCACCCCGAGGGGTACACCAGTGCAGTAGTTTCGTTCAGCTACGAATATTG
Source organism: Candidatus Thalassarchaeaceae archaeon (assembly GCA_023268715.1). Classification (GTDB taxonomy): domain Archaea; phylum Thermoplasmatota; class Poseidoniia; order Poseidoniales; family Thalassarchaeaceae; genus MGIIb-O1. Next base: position 3,460 of record JALRLV010000017.1, on the reverse strand, counting down.
CACTGGAGTAGACTACGAGCTTAATGTCGGGAATGGAGAGTACGCTGAACCAGGAAACTATTCCTCGTGGACCGAGACCCTCACAGTCTCTGATGACTGCCAGGGTAACAGGACGATTGGAGGGGCGAACGTGACCTACTTTCAGGGGGTGTCGAACGGAGTGATTGCTGTGATTGACTCTGTTCTGATCCCCGAGAGCCTAGCCTCTCCACCTCAATCGAATCAGCCAAGATTCAATCCCAGATTTGACATTCCTTCCAATTTAGCAGACGATGGAGAGTTTGAAAATCTTGTAGATGCACTAGCAATGACTATGCTGATGGATGATTTATCTCTGGAAAATAGCCCCGAACTGGGAATGACAATATTTGCTCCGATAGATGAGGCATTTATTGCGGCTGGAATAAATCTGGACGATTACAATAGCCTCGAAGATCTAGAAGGGTTGTCTAATATCCTTCTCAATCATATTTCATTCGACTGGATATTATCTTTCCCTGATGAGTGCACACCTACAGAGTTTGATATGGAAACAACCGATTCATTCTTGATAACCATATCAAATGATTGTGAAGGCAATATCTTTGTCAATGAAGCGAAGGTTCTCTATTCTCAAGAAGTCGAAAATGGGGTAATTTTCGTCATCGATCGAGTACTTACCCCGACAGATGAAGAGCCTGTGCAGGAGCCTGTCGAAGAACCTGTTGAGGAGCCTGTGGAAGAACCTGTAGAGGAGCCTGTCGAGGAATTGGCTAACAACTCACTTACAATCGATCTACCCGGTGCCGATAACGGTGGAGAAGATTCGGAAGCGTCGGGTGCAACGAGTTTGGTGAGTAGAACTACGGTGGTTATTGGAGGAATAGCACTGATCAGTATGCTAGCCGTTCTCGTAGGAACGGCGGCAGTAACGACCAAACGGAATCGTTTGGATTCCATTATGGAAGTCGGCACCGCTGAAGTGGATGATTTACTATCATTGCTTTCACGTTCGAAAATGGTACAGATTATTCACACATTACATTCTGAGGAAAACCCGATTAGATTTACCGAACTAAAGGAAAGAGTGGCTACTTCTTCTACAACTCTATCTAGAAGATTGAGTGAATTGGAAGAAAACGGATTAGTAAAGCGAATTGAATTCCCAACAGTCCCCGTTACGGTGGTTTACACACTAACAGATTCAGGGTCCGCACTACTTCCAAGCCTGGAGCCATTTTTTGAGTGGGCAATGGATGAAGGCCCTGACCTAGGCGACAATCTGGATTGAATTGTTCTAGAATTCTAAACCTAATTTTTGAGCCATCGGAGGAGCTTCCCCTGTCTTCGCGAAATAGTACAATGAAACTCTGTTTACAGCCTCACAAGCGGTGAAGAATAGGACAGATAGAGCGATACCGGAAAACATCAGAAGTATACCAAAACCAATACCTATCTCTCCGAAAGCAAAGAGAGGTAGACAGATCAAAACTATGGTTAGACAAACTAAGAAATTGATGATTCCAGTTCCAGCACTTGATATGATGTCTTCACCCCATGTATTCCTGAATAATTCTGGGCTCTTGGACATACTTTCCCTGACACTGAGATTATCAATGACAATCATTGGGACGACAAAGAAAGTCGTAATCCACCAAGCAAGTTGAATTATCAGAGATAGGATCCATCCAACTACGGCAGCCGCTGGATTATCAGATTGTTTCATACCCTCCAATGCTTGAATAATCAGCCCAACTGTACCTGAAATTAGACCCCAAATGAAAATTTGAGGAAGACACTTCATCGCCTGACGAATTCCGTAGGAGAAGCTAGGGTTGTCACCAGTTGTCAGACGGTGATGAGCACTGGCGATTATTGCAGCATTCCAAAAAACTGTGATTATTGCAACAGCCATGTAAGACAGAAAACTACCCACAAATACGCCCTGCTCGAGGCCTTCTTCACCACCTCCAATGAAATATCCTAAACCTCCAGTTGAGGTCATTAAAACTACAAAAGCACCGATGGAAAACATTGCGGAAAAGAACATGTAGACCATTAATTCTGGGTCCGCTCGAACGACTTTGATGCCTAATTTTGTAACTTGCCAACCACGTCTAATCCTTTCCCTAAACCCATAGCGTGGACCATCGCGCATCATCATCATGTGAATACGCTGGATAAAAGATAATCTTCAATGTTGAGCCGGAAATAGAATTTAATTTAACAGAAATTGATATATTGTGAGGTTCAGGTTGTTTTGTCTTACATGAGTATGAATGATTCGGATCAGCTTCTCGATTTGGTTTCAGAAACCAAATTCGTACATATTCTGGGTGCTGGATTGAATTCAGAAAAACCTGCTAATTCGGCTGTTAAGGACCTATCTGAGAGGGGATGGAATCCTATTCCAATACACCCTAAGGATGCCGGTGCTAGCATTTCTGGATATCCGATTCGATCCATTATTGAGGACGGAATTCAGCCAGAGATTGTTGTTCTGTTTCTTGCACCTGAAAGAGCAAGAGAAGCCGTTAGGAGATTGTTACTTCGCAATTACGAATCTCCTCCTCTAATTTGGTTTCAATTAGGGGCAGAGGATACAATATCGGAAGATTGGCTTCAGGATGCTGGATGGAATTTTGTCAAGGATGACTGCATTGTTAGATTCGTCCAAAGACATGATTTAGTTCGAGAACCACAAGTCATTCCCTGGTTCAAACAAGTTCAGAGTGATGACGATTCAGGATGTTCAGTTTGGAGTGTTCACGAATGGCAAGAAAACTCTGAGAAGTCAATAACAGAATTAGAGTGGATAGGAGATCTAAGGGATTTGGAAAATTCTAATTCATCTATTCCAAACTATATTCGAGGTCTAAGAAATGAAGGTGAAAGCCTTGAGGCATGTGCAAGAAGGTTAGCGAATTAGGTCCGTTAATGGTTGATTTAGTGAGGTGATATATTGGCTTGGAAAATCGCAATTAAATCATCAAAGTTGAAACCGGGTAAGAAGAAAATGCTGACCGTTGGAAAAAAGATGATTCTAGTCGGTCAATTTAACGAAGGTGATGGGTACTATGCTACGGAAGCTCTCTGTAGACATATGAGATGGCCTCTTGCCTATGGTGGTAAGGTGAAGGATGATTGTATTACATGTCCACTACACCAAACAACTCACAATGTAGAAACTGGTGAAATGATTGAATGGTCACCTTTTCCATTATTCCCCCCATATGGCAAAATGGTTGGAAAATTCAGCAAACAGAAGGATTTGAAGATTTATGAGACTCGACTAAAGGATGGTAATATCGAGGTCAATATTCCCGAATCATAGGGTACCCTGTGACTCAGATAAGAATCAGAGGGGTAGGGCATGACCCCTATGCTACGCGGACGAGTCAGTCGTACCCTCTGACAAGGTTTGAATCAGAGGTAAATCATAGGGTATGTTTGTACTCTAGTCTCTGTTTCGCAAAAGCTC
>JALRLV010000016.1 GCA_023268715.1 Candidatus Thalassarchaeaceae archaeon | reverse complement strand
GAATTCGTGAAATTACTTATGAGGTCCTTCTTGAATGGGATGAACCGTTACATGGACCATCATTAAGTGACACTCCTCCATACGGCTCAAAGAGTGCAGAACGGGTAGCCAAGCTTGCAATAGCTGAAGCCTCAAACCAACTGAATAGCTTATCCTCGAACCAAAGGAGGATTATCGAAGAAGCACTACGTGGACCTTCCAGAAGGGGTTCATCCACTGCATAAGGGCACTAATCTAACGGCCCATCTGTATTTGGTGGTAGTGGACCTACACCGGGGTCTCTTCTTTCGAAATTAGTCCAAACTGGACCAGGCGCAATCCTCATTCTCTGACCGATTGTAATCATCGGTTCCAAAATTTCTCCAAATCGGTGTGCCACATTTGCGAGGTTTTGTCTTGGGTGCTCTTGTCTGGTGTACATACGGTAGACTGCATGGGGGTGATTAGGGTCGTTTGGAAGATCTGCCATCCGAATCCATCCGGAAGAAATCAGCATCTCATTGACTAATTCTTCTTCGATTTCATTTCGCATGTTAATCGTAGTTGCATAACCTTGGATTTGAACTAGGCTACCTCCTTCGTCTTGTCTTGTAAATGTCAAAGTCGTACCGAGTGGCAATCTTAGGAGGACGCTCCATAGACGTGGAAATTGTACCGTTGCTCTAATGGCAAGTTCTTCAGCATCGGCTCTCCTTCTCTCCATTTCTCGAATTTCTTCGGCCTCAGCATTACGATTTCTTAACTCATATTCCCTTCCAGCGCGTCGACCGAGACGTTCCAAGAAATCTTGGCCTTGCCTTTGTCCATTCAATGCAAACCTGATAGCGGGTTCGAGAGTTTCTATTTCTCTTGAAGCTGTAACATCATCGAGTAGACTGAGAATAATAGTTCCAATTGCATCTCCTAATACTAAATTACGCAATTCTGGAGTTTCTACAATACAAACTCCCTCTCTCAATCTTCCCGGCATATTTCCAGTGTTTACGGAATTTGCTCTTACCCTGAATCTACTACCATGTGGCCCATTGCCAGGAGAAATACTCCACGTAACACCAGATACTCCTTCAACTAAAAAAATAGATTTCTTTCTATCTAGCTTCACTCTGTCGTTATTGAGAATGCTCCGAAGAAACTCAATTCCTTTTGCGTCGGCTTGACTTAGTGCCGTATCTTCACTAGTGAGTAATCCATATTGGAGACATCTGAGAAATTGGAAATCGTCATGGCTTATTGGAGACAGAGCGCAATTCAGTAAGCGAGAGATTAATTCGATGTTTGCAGGCATTCTCCTAGTCTTCCATTTCATCTCCTGACGCATATGTAGGTAGATTCTTCCTCGTCTAATCTGAAATGTTCTACAAACCAACAGATCATTCCTTTGATAATCTCTAATTTCAAGAGAATTGTTCCATCTTCTGAACCATTGTAATTGTTCGATAAACCGCTTTGGTATAGCGAGATTAATCTCGCGATTATGTCTGTTTAGGAATGCTAATTCCCTTCCGAATTCTTGATTGATAAATTCTGGTTTTATGTAATGGACAACAGGATGTAGTGAAACCTGTTTTCCGTAACGCCGGCCCTCCGTCAGGAATTGAGCTCGTCTCGGATTAGGTGCAATCCTTGAGCATGCTATATTCAACGAAAGGAGGAAACTTCTCCAATCAAACTCTTCAGCACCATCCTGTTGTACTAATTTCTCTAGTGTAAGGTATGGAACTGAAATTGGAATTCCATCTAATAGAAACTGTCCATTAGCCCAAGTTAGGTAGCTGCCATCTGGCAGTATGCCGCCTCGTTGTAATCTCCTTCTCGCCGAAAAATTACCATCAAAGTCTCTTCCATTTTCTATTTCATCCTTCATTTCATCGTCTAAATACCACGGACCAGGAGGGTCAATAATCCAATGGGAATCTGGTATTTCTCTCGGTGATTTTATCCAGTCAATTGAGTCTCTTAGGTTAACATCAAGATCCGACCAAAATATCCCCTTGTGTCCTCTCTTTAATCCAATTCTCGATACGGCAGAATTCATCTCATTGTCTTTAGGAACTAGGTGTAATGAGGTTCCACCAATAGCCGGAATTAAGACATCACAAAGGTCACAAAAATCCCTTTCTTCGGAAACGCCACAGCCTTTGCAAGCACTCATACTGATTCCTCCAAATCGGCCAACATTCCACCAAATCTCTCGAATATAGGTCCAACCACTTCACGGAATTCTTCTCTGCGGTCGGCGTTTGGAAGCGTATTCAAGTGTTCAAGAATTATGTGTCTAATTCTTTGATTATGAGCTAACTCTATTCCCTCCCATACATCTTCATTTTGATTTTCTTCGTCCTCATCAAAATCTTCTTCCTCAAAATAATCCTCATCATCGTACTCAACTTCTACATATTCCTCGTCTTCGGGGTTGTAGCGTTCCAATAATTTATCCCACCAGCCTGATTGATGTGGGTTCAGATTCTTCCAATTCGGAAAGGTTTCTAGGAGGTTGAGTAGCATATCTAAAGTGAAAATATGGCTCCTACTCTCTACATCGTTATGTAGAGCCAATAGATAGCTGGCTACAACATCGCCAGGTGGAAAATGAATTGATGCTTGACTGTCGATACAAAGAGGTAAACCTTCATCATCTATCTCTGAAATCATTGATTCATATGGGATTGCTTTCACATCGTATTTGATTGGATTTATCGTCTCAGAAAGTAAGTAAATCAACCCACTTTTGCCAACTACTTTTATTGCATTTTGTTCATTCACTATTTCTGGGCATAACGAGGAATTTTCGCCTAGTGAATCAACCGTGTCTCTGAGAAATTTAATCGATTTAGCCTGAATATTGTTAGGTTGCCAACGTTCAAATTCGGAATTCCAACACCAAAATAAACTGCTCAAATCAGACTCTCTATCGGACTCTTGTGGTTCGAAAGCCCATGAAAGTAAAATCCTCCAAACCCTCGGATCAACCACTACCGGAATTGCGGTTGGCTTACCCCTTTCAAGTGCAAGAAAGCAAAATCTATTGTCAACGACGACTAATTTAGGAAGGTTTTGCCAGTGTAAAATTTTGTTCGTCCACAAATCAATATTTGGTTCAGATAATATCCAATTCCATGCATTCCCTGATGTTCCCCCCTGATAGTTTATCAGATCTAAGTTTCCATCAACTAATTTTCTTTCGGGAATATCAGAGATATTTTCATCTTCCATCATTTTTATCCATTTTAGGTAAGGTGGTCTTAATGCCTCTGGAGTAAAATCTCCTGGTGTTGCCATATGGCATGTGAAACTCTGCCAAGAATTGTGTATATACCACTCTGACCAATTTTCGATGACCCCAGGCTTACACTCTCTCATACAACACGACATTGCTATCAAAAACCACTTCCAATCTGAAACTATACTCGGTCTACCAGGATATGCCAACCATTTTGCTAAGTCCAATAGAGGCAATGGACCTTCCAACATAACCTCATCAACGAACATTACATTATCATCTCCATCGATGAATAGCGTCGAACCTCCCGGAAGAGGTAGGCTGGTAATTCCTACATTGCCATGCATAGAGAGAGTCCCATGAAACTCCTTCCAACGGACGGATTCTTGTTCGCTCCATTGTTTTGTTTGTCCACGTTTTGACCGGAAGGCTCGTGGTAAATCCGAGTCAGCAGTTTCCGATTCTGCTAACATCAATTGTCTCTGTTCTAGAGTCAACCCGCGTCCTGGCTTGAGTATTGAATTCAAGCGATCTAAACTACTATCGTATGGGATATGAGAAATTGGCCAACCTGTTATTCCCCTCGCTACAGAAGAGCATACTGCACAGTCATGAACGAAATTAGAATTTGAGAAACCACACCAACAAGAAAGGGACATACTAGCCAAAGAACTTCCAGAGTATTTGAAGAGAAGATTCGAAGGAGTATCAAGTTACATTCAGACAGGCAGAATTGCAACCATGACGGGTGAGTATTGAAGACATGGTGCGCAGTCGAAGAATGATGGCGAGTAATCAGACAGGATATGTTTGTCCTCGTGATGGCTCCGATTTGGTGCCCCCTTCAGCATCTCAAAGATCCGCATATCATCGAAATGGAATGCATCACTGTGAAACCTGCTCTGGAATGTTGCTAAACGCCAATGCAGCCGCTTCTTCACTATGCTCGAAGAAACTGCAAGAGATGCATGAGGGATTTGTTGAGGAAGGAACACCGGACGATATCGATTGCCCTTTTTGTGATTCTCAAATGAAAGTTCGAAGTTTTGCATTTCAACGATTAGATGGCAGCCTTACAGATCCGATTGAAATCGACGGCTGCCCAAGTTGTAGCTCATTTTGGTTAGATGCCGATGAACTTCATCGCCTATCTCCTCCTTCTAATGGGGGTAAGGACGCCAAAGTTGAGGCAAATGCACTGGCAGTAGTATTGGAAATTCTTCTGCAATTACCGGTTGTTTTCGTATAGTTTTCACAGGTAATCCATGTACAGTATGGCAGCAAATACCCACATTAGTATACCCATTGCAAAATCGATTTTTCGAGCCTGAGCACGTAGTTTAGATACTCCATCTCCCCTTGTTAAGACCGTAGCCACAGTGACATACCATGTTCCGTCGATTGTCATTCCCAGAAGACCCATACCAAACAGAGTTTCAGTGCTGATGTTTGCCTCTATGAAAGGCGCGTAAAGCGCCAACATCCAAGCGAGAATCTTTGGATTTAGTAAAGCGATTGCAAAGCCTTGAGCGAATCCAGTTCGATCGGATGGTCCATGATTTTCATCGGAAGATGAGTGGCTTTCAGCCCTTGATGCTTTGAGAAAATTATACCCTAGCCAAAGCAGTAGGGAAATTCCTCCCCATTTTAGAATCCTTTCAGTTGAATCGTGAACACCCAATGCGGTTGCTACACCGGCTGCAGCCAGGAACGCGTAGATTCCGAATCCTATACCATGACCAATTCCAGTCATCACTCCTTGTCTACGCCCCCCTACCATAGTATTGCGCAGGACTACTGCAAGGCTGGGACCTGGGCTCATCGCTCCTAGTACGAACACGGTCGCCAGAGCGACCCATGCCTCGGGGTTCATCGAATCACCGATTATGCGTCAGCGTACATCTCTTCGATTTCCGCAGCCCAGTTCTCACGAATCTGCTTTCGACGAATCTTCAGAGTTGGTGTCAGCTCACCGTGGTCAACCGACAAATCTCTTGGTAGAATTGCAAACTTCTTAATCTGCTCAGGGTTACTGAATTTCTTGTTAAGTTCCATAACTGCTTCCTGAAGTTGATTGTATGTGTCACTACCAACTGCGGTATACTCTGACAGGTCATGACCTAGCTCTGCTAGCTTTGCCAGTTGCTCTGCAGGGTCCTTGGGAACTTCGGTTGCTCCATCTAGGCCGTGAACGTCCCTCAGGATCGCTCCAACGTCGAGGGTAAATAGTGCGCTGCAGTACTTCCTGTTGTCGCCAACCAGCATGCACTGTGACACAACTGGGATAGATTTCATTGTCTCTTCTATGACGAGTGGTGCGATGTTCTTACCCGCAGAGCTGACATAGATTTCCTTCAATCTGCCTGTGACGTAGACAAATCCATCTGAATCAACCTTGCCCAAATCTCCTGATTTAAGCCATCCGTCCTCAGTCATAGTTTCTGCAGTGGCTTCAGGATTTTTGTAGTATCCAGCCATCACGTGCCTTCCGCGGAACTGGATTTCACCGTTCCCTTGTTCATCAGGATCATCGATTCTTAATTCTGTTCCAACGAGTGGTTTTCCAACAGATCCAATTCTATTGGCACCAGGATGGCCAAGTGTTGCGCCAGCTGTAGTTTCTGTCATTCCATAACCTTCGAAAATAGGGATGCCCAATTTATGGAACAAATGTAGAATTTCGGGGTTGATAGGGGCCGCCCCTGTAATAGCGAACTTCAGATTGGAAAAACCAATCTTGCCTTTTGCAGCTTTTCGAACAACATTTCCGAGAATGGGCAGCTTCAACCAACCAACCTTGCTTCCAAGTCCTGCTACTAGGTTACTGTAGACCTTCTCATAGATTCTTGGAACTCCAATGAATAAGTGTGGGTTAACTTCCTTACAATAATCAATCGAGTGCAGTGGATTATCAACCACCCTCATGTGCATTGCATCACGAATCCATAGGTGATTGTCAGCCAGCTGACCAAAGACGTGTGCGCAAGGCAGCCATGAAACATACCCATCTCCTTGATTGAACCTAACGATCTTGTGTACCTCTCCTAATTCAAAATCCATATTGTCATGGGTCAGCACGACTCCCTTTGGATTTCCAGTCGTTCCAGAGGTATAGATTAATGTTGCAACATCATCAGGTTTGATAGATTCAGTTCGTTCCATGACTATCGATTCCGGAGTCGAATCAGCCTTGGAAAGGAATTCCACCCATGTCATTCCAGTTTCATGATTGATAGCGTCCATTCCTTCCATAGAGACTACAGCCTCAACCTTTCCAAGATTGGGCATGGCTGCCTCAAGGCGGTGATTGCACATTTTTCCTGTATCTCCGCCATCCATGGGGTTAGTTCCTACGAAAACTACCTTTGAGTCGGAGTTTCCTACAACCCACTCTACTTCTTCTGGAGAACAGGTGTGGTAGACGCCAACTGCAGCTCCACCTGCCATGTTTGCTGCAACATACGCAGTGTACCATTCAAATCGATTGTACGAATAGATGCTCAACTTGTCTCCATGTTCAAATCCAAGAGAAATAAGAGATTGAGCGACTTTCAATGAGATGCTGTAGAAATCTTGCCAGGTCATTGTAACCCAGTCACCTGAATCATCTTTCCAAGAGACAGCCGGTTCATTCGCGTATTTAGAAGCATTTTCCATTAGGTGTTGTGGGGTAAACATGGTGCAACCAGCAACACCATGTCAGTATGTTACTTATGGAGATTCTCACGCGTTATTTTTCAAATTTTAAGTGACGGATATTTGGTAGCACAGCCCTAACATTCGCCCGCCAATCCGCTCCTCCGTTTCTATTTGCAAGGGGTGAAGCGGGGCTTGGATGCCAGCATGTTGTAACTTCAATATCAGTAGATGAAAGAGCCTTTGCTGCGCGCTTTTCAGAATATCTACCAACGCCGATAACTCGCTCTATTTGCATTATTTCTACCACTTCTCGTAGGTGTTCATCACATCTCTCTAGCAATGCCTTGGTGGTTGGCCCGGTAATCTTGTCAGGTGTGATATTAGTTGCTCTTTCTCCAGAGAACAACATCAATGGGCAATGATTCAGTAAGAAAACCGATTTGAAAATTGACTCAGCATTACCATATTCCTCTGCCAAAAGGCCCCAGAGTCTGGTGCCACTGACTTCTTCCTTAGGCCAATCAAGTCCTGATACTGGCCTCTTTGGGTGAGGGTTCCTAGGCTGATCCACCTCAAGATCCGTGATTTTCAATAGGTCTCGTACAGCACTTGTTGCAGCGAAAGGAATCCCCATCTGGCCCATACCATGCGGTCCTGGGTTCATACCAAGAAGTAGGGTTTTTGCTCCTCCTCCTGATGCTAATTCTAAGTAAGCACGATGTGGTTTCCAAGCATATGCCAAGGGATTGTATACTGCATCAACTGAACCTTCCATGACCAATGAGTCAGCAAATGATTCTACATCGTCACGGAGTGTAGAGGAAGCCCCAATCATTCGTTCGACAATCATTCAATCGCCTACTGCTTTACATCTCCAACAATAGCGTTAGCGACTCTTTGTAACTCATCCGGAGTGATTGGAAAAACCGTTTCTGCCGAGCCGGCAGCACCCCATACCAAATCATATTGGAAGAGGTCTTCATCCATCAGAACCGTGCATGGTTTTAAGTGACCAAAGGGAGGTACTCCACCGGGTGCATATCCAGTTTTATCAGAGATATATTCGGTATCGGTCATGCTGGGTTTGTACCCTAGTATACGTTTCAATTTCTTCTTTCGTTCGACTCTATTTGCCCCGCTGGTGATTACTACAACCGCTCCATCTTCTCCAGCGAATACAATCGACTTAGCTATGTGAGCGACTTCGCAGCCTAATTGATCTGCGGCATCTTGGCTTGTTCGTGTCCCATCTTCGTAACGACGTGCGGCGGGCTTGTAGCCGATTTTTTCACACTCCGCTAACCACAGATCATGCCCATCCATGTCTCTCCCATGTGAGGCCTTTGACTTGATTATTTGCGAGTAGCATTGAACTAGAAAGCCTTCTCTTTGACCCGTACAATTCATCAGCATAAGTCAGTCGAGTGTTGCTATGGAGTGGCCACCGGGGCCGTATGAGTACGCGATGTTCGCGTTGCTGTTGATGACAATCCCGGTTCAACGCTTGTTGACGCGTGATGAGGTGCACATGCGAGTTCCATTGCGTGGGTTACTCAATGAAATTCGAGAAAAGGGATATTGGTGGCATATCTCACTCTATATGTTGATGTTCCTTTACAAGGCAATAATTGATCATCACAATGAGCCGATGAAGGCGAGAGTTGGTGGTTATACACATTGGATTCATGCGATTGAAGGCGACTGGACTCTTTGGGTTCAGGAGACTTTCTACAGCGATTTATTGACTGATTTGTTGAGCGCTCATTATCTCTTCATGTATCTGTTTATGATTTGGTTTTCCCCAATGTACTACATCCTATCTAGAGACGAAGTTATGGCTGACAAGGCTGCTTTGAATTATTTCGTGATATATCTCCTCGCAGTTCCTTTGTATTTGTTCTTCAACGTTGAGGTGACGAGTAGTTTCATCCCGGGAATGGAAGCCCCACTTTACCACGATGAATTCACCTTGGCCTTCTTCACCACGCATGACCCAATGGACAATGCAGTTCCAAGTCTACACGTCGGTTTACCAATTTCCTTACTTATCCTGAATCGCCTGCATTGTCGGGAACTCGGAATTGAAATCAAAGATTGGAGACATCGTGAATTCGATATTTTCGTTATGGCCAATGTTGCAATCTACTTCTTCTCGATTCAATACCTAGGAATTCATTGGATAGTTGACATAATCCCTGGTATAATTCTTGCAATCGTTTGCGCAATGTTTTGTCACTCCATCCAACCCATTCTTAGGAAAACAGCATTGAAAGATTGGAAAGAATTGCTACCAGACCGCAAACAATCAATCTTCGCCGTTGTTTCTGTTTTGCTATTCAGTGGAGTTCTGATTTTCGGTGCGATAGATGGCCCGGGTGCTGATGAAGATTTACCCAATTATCGATTAGGTAATGGCGATGTAAAACTTGACACAATTGAGGTTCACAGTCTTTCCCACCCCGTGGGTGTTGAGATTCGGAATGTTGGTGAGAATCCTGTAGAAGTAATGATAGTAAACCGAGCGCAAGTAGTTCCTTATTCTGACAAAGGAATAATCGATTGGGACTCGGTAATTGCAGATTCCACTATGGATTCCGACTTCCTCCTATGGTCACTTCCAGTAGGTGAATTATTGAATACGGAAGTAGAGATCGATTCCTTATTTGATTCATATTTGGTACTACTTAGAGTATCGGAATCAGCAGACGGAATTGCTGAAGTCCGCATTACAATGGAATATGTTGATGATGAATTAATTTGGAGTGCATTACTTGCCAGTTGGCCATCATTCATTATTTTCGGAACTGTGGTTGAAGGGTATGTTAATCGCTCAAAGCAAATTGAAAGCGATGATATTTCCGATATAGATTCCAGATAATATTCCACTACCTATCCACAATCCAATTCTGAATGGTGGGAAATGACTTTCCTGAACCTTCAGGGTCCGGCCAATCCAATATAGAATAACTGGAATAAACCAGACAAAGAATAATGCAATCGGAAAATAAGAGATTGACATACCAATCCAGATTCCGACTAACATCTCGAATTTTCGTTCTGTCTTGGAATCAGGTAATGCTAGTAAAGCAATGGCAAGAAGTGCGCTGACCCCCACCGGTCCCATTAGGGAAGATTCATCGAAAAAATCGTGGTTGATTAGATACGGTAAGGTACCTGATACAAGCCCAATCGCAAATGGAATCAACCACAGACTCGTAGGTCGTCTCCCGTCCCAATACACGTTCTTGCGCGACTGAAAGCCCCACATCAAGGTGCTGAATCTATGCGGAAGGTTTTCTTTAGATTTCAGGACCTCATCAGTTCATGGCGAAGGGCCAGATAGTCGCGGGATGCCTTGCTCCACACCCTCCACACCTAGTTTATGCAGACAATCCACCACAAAATGAAGCGTATTCAGAGGGTGGTTGGGAAACACTTCGTTGGGGTTATCAACGTCTTGCAAGAAAATTGAAGAATATTGATTATGATGTGATTGTGATTTTCACTCCACACTGGCAGACCTACATTGGAACTCATTTCCTGGGTCTGCCCGAATTCAAGTCGAAATCCGTCGATCCTGTGTTCCCTAACCTGTTTCGATATAATTACGATTTACAAGTTGACGTCGAGCTCTCAGAAGCCATGCGAGATGCGGCTTCACAGGAAGGTATCATCACCAAGATGATGACGAACCCTGATTTCAGAGTCGATTACGGTACGATAACCAGTTGTCATTTGCTAAATCCTGAATGGGACAAGCCGATTGTGACAATTTCCAGCAATCGAAATACTCACTATTACTCTCCTGAAGTTATGATTGAGCAAGCGACTGCACTAGGTCGCGCTTGTGCAAAGGCGATCGAGGAAAGTGGCAAGCGCGTAGTACTGGTAGCAAGTCACTCACTATCCCATCGACATTTTGTCGAAGAAGCACCATTACCTGAAGACATGAGCAAGGAACATATCTACAATCACAGCCAATATGTTTGGGATATGAAAATCGTCGAAATGATGAGGGACGGAAAAAGCCGCCAGGTAATCGATATCATGCCAGAATTTACTGAGCAAACAATTGCTGAAACAGAAGGTGGCGGCTTGATTTGGATGCTAGGAGCCATGGGGTTCCCTGAATTCCCTGCTGAGATTTATGGCTACCAATCGGTAATCGGAACTGGAAACGTAATCGCTTGCTGGGATCCAAATGATGAAACTCGTGAGTACGTTCTTTGAGGTGAGAAAATGAGTGAAACAAATGAACCTGAGATTCTCTTCGGAATCTACTGTCCACCCCATCCACAACCACTCCTTTCTCCTGAAGCAAGCCAAGGATACAGCAATCTTCGAGCAGCATACGATGAGTGTCGAAAGCGAATTGAAGAAAGCGATGCGGATATCATTCTGGTTTATTCAACTACCTGGCCAAGTATCATTGGGCATCAAATTCAGGCCTTGGAAAAGGCGATATGGACACATGTGGATGACGATTTCCACTATCTTGGTAGTATGCCATATGAATTCCATATGGACTCTGAGTTCGCTCATTCAATGAAAGAAAATTGCGAAAAGAGGGGTTTGGAAGCTAGAACCGTCGAATACGAAGGCTTCCCAATCGACACTGGCTCAGTGGTTGCTTTGCAATTGCTGAACCCTGACAATCGAATCCCTTCCTGTATTCTTTCTAGCAACATGTACGCTAATCGTTCCGAGACTATCGTACTGGGCAAGGCAGTGAGAGATACACTGGCCCAACAAAACAAGAAGGCAGTAGTCGTAGTAGTCTCGAGTCTTTCCAATCGTATGTTCACAGAACACATAGACCCCAAAGAGGACAGAATCCACTCTCAGAAAGACGATGATTGGAATCGCAAGATTTTGGAATTCTTCGATGATGGTAGATTAGAGGATTTGAGTC
This sequence comes from Candidatus Thalassarchaeaceae archaeon, assembly GCA_023268715.1. Classification (GTDB taxonomy): domain Archaea; phylum Thermoplasmatota; class Poseidoniia; order Poseidoniales; family Thalassarchaeaceae; genus MGIIb-O1. The sequence goes on along the minus strand of JALRLV010000016.1, from coordinate 13,028 downwards.
AACTGAGCCGCGACATACACGGACAAATTAGGGTTCAGAAAGTCGTTGCATACAAACCCGCTTGGTGGCTTGCTGCGACCATGGGGCAGCACAATAATTACGACGGCGAAGTATTGGCATACGAAGCTCTGCACGGAAGTGGAGGGGCGGTCATCACACTAACCCCATCTACAGGTTCGGTGGGGGACAAGGAGTTTGACGAGGATGATGTTGAATTCTACAGAGGAGATCGAAATGTCCTCGATAAGGGGATGCTAGAATGACTTCTGAAGAGCCAAGTCCGGAAGAAGAAGATGAAGAAGCACCTTTCTTTCATAGACTTGAGATGATTAAGGATTTAATCGAGGCTCCCGATGAGGTAATCGAGGCTCTATACGATGGATATGGAAAATCGATGTTGTTTACGGCGGGAGGGGCTGCTGGTGCAGCTGCGGGCGTTGCTGTTGGTGGCCCTGTTGGTGGCATAGTTGGCGGAGTAGTTGGAAGGAAAACCGCAGGAAAGTTCACCAACGACGACGGACCAAAATATTCCGAAAACGCTCCCAAGGCTGTCGGGGCTTATCCCCATGCATACCGAGTTGGAAACTTACTATTTGTTAGTGGAATAGGGCCACGTCAAGCAGAAACTGATGAAATCCCCGGAGGTCCTATCCGCGACTCTGATGGTAATCCTCTCGATTACGACATCCGTGCTCAAACAAGGGCTGTAATCGAGAACATCAAGACAATTCTAGAAGACGCTGGTTCATCACTTGACAAAGTGGTGGATTGTCTTTCGTTCCTAGTAGATATGGAGAGAGACTTCCGAGGCTACAACGAAGTATATGCCGAGTACTTCTCTGAGATTCAATGTGCTCGAACAACAGTGGCTGTAAGAGCTCTGCCAACTCCGATAGCTGTGGAATTGAAAGTAATCGCTAAGGTTTAGGATCCAATTAATTGGTAGTCATCGCTGAGCGGTGTGGCACCAGTTTCCATGGATATAATCTGGCCATCCTTGAAGCGCATGAAAGAAAGAACCGCTTCTGAATCTGAATCATTCGCAAAGTGAATGATAGAATGTGCAACACCAACCTCATCATTTTCATACAGAATTCTGTCATGTTCAGAAGTTGGCCTGTTGTCGCCACCAGCGAATCCTAAAATGTCAGATTTGCTCATGGTTATCCCACCAACGTGTGGATTGAAAATGCAATCGTTATGGATGATATTTGCTAGTGCTTCCGTATCTCCTTTTTCCCAGGCTTTGTTGTATGCTTCAATAATCGACATATGGTGTCCGAAAGATAATTCGTGTATAATCCAATAGGACTGAGGTATCTCGATTATTTTCCCTCAAAAACAGTGTTCACTCCAAAATTGATGAATCGCAGGAAGATGGCGCAGTTACAGGATTACAGGCAATAGGGCCATTCGGAACCTGTACCCAATATTCGATCCCATCGACTTTCGCTGGATAATCGGTAGAGATTGAATGGGCGCCGACTGCAAAGGCGGCATCTCGGCGAGCAGTATCGTTATTGTCGGCCTCGCCGTCTTCGGCATTGTCGGCTCTACTTCTCACGATATATCCCTCTTCAACAAGCCGAGTTATCTCTGAACCCATTCCAATAGGGTCGGTCTCGGAATAAAATGCGGCAGTGTCACTTGCCTCATCATTCATCGTAAACATTAGCGAACCATTCAACCCTGGGTATGCATCGACATATGCCTCTCGAACTTCATCCTCTGCAAGTAGGATGAACATGGCTTTGCCGCGAGAGTCATCGAGTAACGGCCAGCCATTTGTGGTGACAGCCTCTCTAAGGCTTGCAGCATCTCCTTTGACATCATCAGGTGTGATAGTCTTGTCACGAGGCCACCATTGACCGATTTCAGTTTCTATTTTTTCAAGCATATCTTGTAATTCAAGCACAACTGTCTCGTCGGTACTTGAGCGAACCCATTCCTTTGGTTCAACCCAAATCATCAGAGGGACATGATTTGGATTATCGTCTGACCAAGTAAGTAGTGTATTCAGGCAATCTTCAAACGTGGCACAATTACTCCTGAAATCGTATTGATTGTGATAGACGTATAATTGCCCGCGAGGATCCCACCACACATCTAATTCAAACTGTCTAACTCCAAAATATTCGGCTTGAACATCCAACGCCTCATGTGTGTAATCATAGGCTCTAATCGTTGGACCAAACGGTTCAATATGGTATGAGTTGTGAGTTCCTAGAACTTGGATATGATTGATTCTAAGAGGCTCCTGTTCATCGAATACGCCATCACTTGAGCCAAGAAAATCAATGCAACCCGCAAGCGGAGTCGATAGCATTAGGCAGCACAGTGCCAAGGTGACAGTCTTCATTCTCAACCCTCGAGTAGGGCATGAGTGAATGAAATATTCCAATATTCCACTTTCAAAAAGGCCAATTCAGCCAATCATTGGAATTTCTAATGGTGGTGTCCGCCAGGTCCGTGAGCATGTCCGTGAGCGATTTCCTCTGCTTCCGCAGCACGAATCTCAACTACCTCTACGCTAAATCGAAGAGTTTTGCCTGCCATCTGATGATTGAAGTCTACTGTTACTATTTCATCTGAGATTTCTGTGATAGTGAATGGAAGAGGGCCTTGGTCGGTTTGAGCGGCCATAGTAACTCCTACCTCAAGAGGCATGTCTTCAGGAAATTGGTCTCGCGGAACTTGTTGAATTGCTCCGTCGTCACGTTCTCCATAAGCACGATCGGGGGTTAGAGTAAATTCTCTCTTTTCACCTACCGCTGCCCCCATCATCTCTTCTTCAAATCCTGGTATCATTTGGTGATGTCCAACCAAAAAAGAGAGAGGCGATTTACCCTCACTACTGTCGAACACTTCCCCATCAGGAAAAGTTCCGGTATAATGCACCGAGGCCACTGTGTCTTTGTCGATTACGTCAGTCATAATCCCGCGGCGTCGAACTTTACTTGTGATTGTTTGGGTAGGGTTAGCAGTAACCTTGAACATAGGTCATCCTTTGGTAGTGTTATGCCAAATAGGAATCCAAAGGAGTTGGTGGGAATAGTCCTTCAGCCAATTGAATTAGGCACGGATTTACTCAAACGTCGTCTAGGGCTTTTTTCTGTTGTAATTATCTCCCTATCTGCGATGCTTGGTTCTGGGCTTTTCGTCCTTCCCGCGCTTGCGATGCTTGAATTAGGTTCTGGCGAACCTCTTGGTGGAATTTGGTTAGCATATTTGATAGCAGCAGTTGTCGTTCTACCCTCGGCAATTTCCAAGGCAGAACTAGCAACAGCAATGCCTGTTTCAGGGGGGTCATATCTTTACGTTCAGAGAACTTTTGGTCCCTTGATTGGAACAATTTCAGGCTTGGGTTTGTGGGCTAATTTCATGCTTAAATCTGCATTTGCTCTTATAGGATTCAAAGCATACCTCTGGGTTTTAGAGGATATCTTAGGGACAAATCTGAATATTGAATATGCAGCATTGGTATTGCTATTAGTCATCGTTTGGATTAATATCCTTGGAGTGAAGAAAATTAAATCTGTTCAAGTCCCCATAGTTTTGATATCTACATCTTTTCTGATATTTCTCTGCATTTTTGCAATTTTCACTGTACCAATGAATTGGGATAGAGTTCTCAGTAGTGATGCTTTTGGGTCGGATTGGACTACGCTCGCAGAGACCTCTGCCTTCGTTTTTGTATCTTATGCGGGAGTAACAAAAATAGCAGCTGTGGGTGGGGAGGTAAAAAATCCCGACAACAATCTTCCATATGGGATTCTACTTTCTCTATCCTTCAGTACTGCTTTGTATGTATTTGTGACCATCATTCTTGCAGCGGCGGTAGATCCTCAAGAATATATGATTGTCGTGGATGGTGAAATCCAAAGGGCTGGAGAGGATCCAATCTATGTTTTTGCTAATGCTATTGCCGGCGAAAATGTCGGTAGAATTGCAGCATTATTGGCTATTGCAACCATGACTTCGATGGCACTTGCAGGCATCATGGCGTCTTCTCGATTCCCGTTTGCGATGGCTAGGGATAATCTTCTTCCTGAATTCATGGAAGACGTCCATAGTAAATACGAAACTCCTCACTATGCCATAATCGTCACAGGCTTAGCCATGGCTCTTGCAATTACTTTCCTGCCTGTAAAAGACGTCGCCAAACTTGCTTCTGGGTTCAAGATTATGATATTCATAGTCATCAATTTGTGTGTCATTATTCTTCGTAGATCTTCAGCCTCTCATGGTTGGTACAATCCCTCTTGGAAATCTCCTGCGTATCCTTTGTTCCAGGTGTTTGGAATTTTTGCAGGAACTATTCTCTTGATCCTTATGGGAGAAAAAGCGTTGATAGGAGGTGGTGCTGCAGTAATCTTGGGATTTGTAATCTTCAAATCTTATGGAGAAAGACACATATCACCTAAAATAACTCCTTGGGAGACATTTAGACTGATGTTCCGTGATCCCGACGAGGTCGAAAAAAGAAGGAGATTAACTGCTTTCCACGCTGCAGATACCGAGGGGACAAATCATTTGACATTGCATGAATTCATCGCAGCAATGGAAGCTTTGGATTGTTGTGATGAGGGGAATGATGCACTCAGGTCTTATTTTCATGCCGCAGATACCGATGAAGATGGTGTAATTGATATCGTTCAATTCCTAGAAAGCGTTGAGCAACATGGTGAAGTGTGACTTCATTACATACATATTGTCAAGATTTAACCCGATAGTTCATCGATTGATTGAAGGCCACAACCTCGCTCGCACGTTCCCAAGTGGTGAGTAGATGGCAATCTCAAATCGCGCTAAGAAGGTCACGACACACACCTTGCAGGAGATGAAACATGCCGGTGAGAAAATCACTATGCTGACATCATACGATTACTCCTTGGCAAGATTAGTCGATGCAGCTGGGATTGATGTGATTCTGGTTGGAGACTCTGCCTCTAATGTCATGGCAGGTAACGAAACCACAGTCCCGATTACTCTCGATCACATGATTTACCACGCTCAATGTGTGGTCAATGGCGTAGACCGTGCTTTAGTCGTCGTTGACATGCCATTCGGTAGTTACCAAGGAGACTCCAAGACCGCGCTTGACTCAGCAATTCGAATCATGAAGGAATCTGGTGGTCACGCGGTTAAGCTAGAGGGTGGAGAAGAGGTTGCTGAATCCATCGAAAGAATAGTGGGTGCAGGAATCCCTGTGCAGGGTCACCTTGGTTTGACACCTCAATCAATCTACAAATTCGGAACATACACCGTTCGCGCAAAGGAAGAAGCCGAGGCGACTCAACTTTTGAAAGACGCCAAGGCGATTGAAGCAGCCGGTTGCTTTTCCATAGTATTCGAGAAGATTCCTGCGGACTTAGCCGCCAAGGTCAGTGCAGAGTTATCCATCCCAACTATTGGAATCGGAGCAGGTCCAGATTGTGATGGGCAAGTATTGGTTCTTCACGACATGCTCGGAATCACCAAGGATTTCAGTCCAAGATTCCTACGACGTTATGCAGACTTGGGAGAATCTATCGATGGAGCGGTGAAACAATACATCACCGATGTACAAAGTGGGGAATTCCCCAATGCTGACGAGTCCTATTGATGCCTCAAACCGTATCGGAGGGAACCTTCAAGGACACCCGACGCTGGATGCTGGGGGACGACCATGAGCGAGATGTGGGTTGAGCGACACCGGCCGCAGACGGTCGCAGACATCAAAGGTCAGAAAGCGGTCGTCGATCGCCTTGTGGCTTATTCACAGAAACAAACCTTCCCTCACCTACTTTTCGCCGGCCCTCCCGGCACTGGAAAGACGACTGCCGCGCTGGCATTGACCCGTGATGTATTCGGCGAAAGTTATCGAATGAATCTGCTAGAGATGAATGCAAGCGATGAGCGTAAATTAGAGTCAATTCGAACCAAAGTCAAGGGCTTTGCAAAAACCGCTCCAGTGCCTGGAACTTCATTCAAGGTGATTTTTCTCGACGAAGCCGACGCCTTGACTCCTGACGCTCAAGGAGCGCTTCGTCGAATTATGGAGCAACATTCCCAGACCTGTAGATTCATTCTTTCCTGCAATTATTCATCGAAAATAATCGAGGCGATTCAATCCCGTTGTGCAGTATTCAGATTTCGCCCACTAGCCGAAGATCAAGTCGATGAGATGATTCGCAGTGTTGCTGCCTCTGAGAACATCACTTTGGAAAACGAGGCTGCTGAAGCGATAGTCCACGTCAGTTTGGGCGACCTGAGAAAAGCGATTACCGCTCTACAGGTCGCCGCATCTCTTTCATCAACTGTAACTCGTGATCTCATCTACGAAACCACTGCAACCGCCCCGCCAGAGGAGTTGCATGGATACTTACTTGCTTGCAAAGAAGATGGATTCCAACCAGCTCGCCGAAGACTCAAGGGATTGTTGGATAAGTACGGATTGGCGGGTACAGATATGGTTAATCAATTACATAGAGGATTGGGAGATGTTGCATTCCTCGATGAAAAGCAAAAGTTGGCAGTTACAGAAGCGATGGCTGAGACCGATTTCAGGATGGTTGAGGGTGGTGGAGAAGCTCTGCAACTCGACGCAATGACTGCAACAATTTGTTCCTTAATCGGCAAATAAAATTCTTTCATGAATCAGTCCATTCTTCATACATTGTGTCCCATTCTTTTTCTCCGTTGAGCCCGCTAAATGTTCCAGAAAAATTGTGGGCTACGACAGGGATTTTGTTTCCTCCGATATTTAATCCTCCACTATGGCAACCTTTGCCAATTGTTTCCATTGGTTGAAATTCATCTATTCCGTATAATTCTTCGAAAATGATTCTTGGTTTTTTCCCATTAAGTTGGATAAATTTTGGTTGAATTAATTCGACAACCTCCTCCACAACCGACCTATATGCTAGAAACATTTCTTCTGAAGAATATGCATCAAGAAGAGAATCTAAATCCATTTCATCGGTTTTTGAAAACCAAGGCACTGCATCCATTGATTGTACGTGTTGTATCCATGGATTTTCTACATCATACCAATGTTTCTGGAACATTTTTCCTGGAAAAGTGTAGTGTTTACCATACTTCAGTCCATTTGTGAAGTACTCTCTCCTTTGACTGAGAAATTCTTCAAACCCCGAATCATCTCCTGAATGAAATCTATTGATAGAAGAAATTGATGACCCGAACTCCCTGTGATTTGGCGGAATAGTCGAATCTTGGAAACGGGGATTGATTCCAATGAAAAGTGTACAATCTCCTCTAGCTTTAGCCCATGGGTCGCCAGTAAATGGGATTGGAGGTATATCATCTCGTAAATTTGCAGTTGGCTTATTTTTCTTTGAAAGATTGTTATTCAACCACAGTACATCATCTCGGAAATCTCTAGCCATGAAGCGCCGAGTGGCGTGATACAGTCCATCCCTTGGAGTGCTCATCAAACGTTGAGAAGACTGCGAAATGAAATAGATTTAGGCGGTGGCAACTGTTACTACAGCAATCTTGTACGTCTTCTCCCAGACATTCTCATCCCAAGGATCGCCAACTTCACTCAAACGAACTTTAATTTCATAATTTGGAGCAGGAGTAAGAGTTCCTAAATCCCATGCTAAACCAATATCTTCCGAGTGCTTGATGACCACCGGATTCCCTAATTTATCGACACTTATCCATGAATTATTTACAGAGTCGAAAGTGGCCCTTGCTGCGGTTAAATCTGATACAGTGCCATTTGCAAGTTCATCAACCATTACTCCAGCCCTCCAAAAACTGACTTGCACGGTTGCGTTTTCTGCATCCACGTTGTCTCTTACAGCCATTCCTAGTACGACATCAACAGTTCCTTGGTTGAGTGCAATTGTGTAGGTTCCATCTACCCAAGCAACATACTCTACAGACTCTGTATTCTCGATATCAATTCCATTTGCAAGCGTTGGTGGGGCAATATCAGCAAGGGGCGGATTAACCAATAGGAATGAGATTGCTAACCAAGAGAAAATGTAGAGGAAACTCGCTCTAAACCAATTCCCATTATCATATCGATTTGACCAATGATTTGGAATCAAAAGTTTGTGCATGGTCGGGAGGACTACAACTAGGGATAAGGGCAGTACCCAAAGAATTGCTTCAGGTTTGGTAAGTGTGGGCATAATTACGTATCTCATAAAGACCCCCATTGACAACCCGAATACGATTACTAGCCACATCGAAAAAGCATCGGCCTTTTCTTTCTCGAATGCCTCTACAGGCTCAAAAGGCTCAATTTTTCGACTCTTTACATCCTCTTTTTTCGATTCCTTGTCTTTGGGGCGTTTCTTACCCGAATATGCGCTTGCACGCAGGGCGGAATCGACGTCGACCACGAATGTCCGAAGCCCCGCTATTCATCAAGGGTATGGGCGGCACAGGTTGATTCTCAAAACCCGAAATAAGCAATAACGATATGCAAAGCACCACATGACGCTGCATGGAAAATCGGCCGCGGTTGATTACACCAGTATTGGTTGTCGGCTGTATCATTGTGCTCGTCGGCTTTGCAATCCGTGCTTCCTTCGGAGTTTTCCAAATTCCAATTCAAGAGGAATTTGACTGGCCTCGAGCCGAGTTCAGTCTAGCAATTGCAATCCAAAACTTGGCTTGGGGATTCGGCGCCCCATTCTTTGGTGCATTCGCCGAAAAAATAGGGGACAGGAAGGCTATCATTCTAGGTGCAATACTCTATGCTGTAGGTCTAGTATTGACTAGTGGAGGGACTTCACCATTAGCCATTCAATTCTACGGAATTCTAGTTGGATTCGGTATCGCTGGTACAGGATTCGGAGTAATTCTAGCCGTTGTTGGTAGAGCCAGCGCTCCTGAGCATCGCTCGATGAGTCTAGCAATCGCCACCGCAGCTGGTTCGGCAGGTCAGATAGTAGGTCCGATGGTTGCTGTTGTCCTGCTTGACAGCATGGCTTGGCAGTCGGTATTCATGATATTCGCTGTATCAATTCTAGCAGTCCTGCTTCTTCTTCCTCTGATGCTTGCGCCCGAGCGTGCGGGTAAGGAAGAAATCGAGGAGACGCTTGGGGAAATTCTCAGAATCGCCTTCAAGGATCCTTCCTACATGATGATCTTCGTCGGATTCTTCTCCTGTGGTTATCAGTTGGCATTCATCACCGCCCACTTCCCTGCATTAGTCACTGAGATGACCTTCGCTGAATCAATCGAGACTAGCGGATGGTGCGGCGATCTCGGAATCGATTCAACCGCCGCACTTGGTGGATTAGCGATTTCAGTAATTGGTGCGGCCAACATACTCGGTACTCTGTTGGCCGGTTGGGCCGGCAATAGATATGGGAAAAAGTGGCTATTATCTGGAATTTATGCCGGCCGTTCAATCGCAGCTGCTTGGTTCATAATGACTCCTATTACAGCAAATACAGTGATTATTTTCTCATTCGCAATGGGCTTCCTTTGGCTTGCAACCGTACCATTGACCAGCGGCTTAGTAGCCCATATTTACGGTCTCAAATACATGGCGACTTTGTATGGAATAGTCTTCTTTTCTCACCAATTAGGTAGCTTTGTTGGAGTATACCTTGGTGGAGTATTATACGACCTTTCAGGCAGTTACACGACGGTTTGGTGGATAGGGATAGCAGTCGGTGTATTTTCTTCGTTAATCCACTTGCCTGTAAAGGAAGAATTCAGGCTAGCGAACCCAGAACCTTCCCCTGCATGACTGTAATCCTCAAATGGGGTAGGCAGTTGGGCCGAGATATTGCCGGGGTGGCGTAGTTGGTAGCGCGTCGGACTCATAGGGTACAGATGACGGGAATTTTTCTGTCGTCGCGATCGATGAGCGCACAAGCCTAACCGAAAATGTCTGAGACATCCGAAGGTCGCGGGTTCAAGTCCCGCTCCCGGCACCAAAATCAATTCTTCAATCGAGCTTGTTCGACCTTCTGCCAAGGTCCACCATTGTAGGCTTCAACTCCAGCCTGGTTCAACATCTTCGCTGCATTTCCTGATCTCATTCCACTAGCACAACAAGTGATGATGACTTTGTTTTGTTTTTTCAGACCGTTAATTTTTGATTGAAAGCCTTGCAATGGCATGTTCTTGGAAGTTTTACAATGGCCATTCTTGTACTCTGAAGGAGTTCTGACGTCGACGATTAGAGCACCTTCGCGAATTAATTCGGAAAGATCAGGCCCGCCACCGAAGATTTTCTTGAAAAAATTCATTGAAATCCCTCGTACGCCCATTCGCCACTACGCATGACAGCGACTCTCTCACCATCTTGGGTGATACCATCGATGTCTAACTCTCCAGAACCAATCATCCAGTCAACGTGAATGTTGGACGAATTTCCACCTGCAGCAACAACCGCTTCTGGGTCCTTACCGATATCTCCCTTGAAGCACTTTGAATAGCACTGTCCCAATGCAATGTGACAGGATGCATTCTCATCGTAGAGAGTATTGTAGAACAGTAGTCCCGAAGAGCTGATTGGCGATGAGTGAGGTACCAATGCAACCTCTCCGAGTTTTCTTGCTCCTTCATCGGTGTCAATCAATTGTAGGAATACTTCCTCGCCAATATCTGCCTTAGCCTCGACAATCTTACCTTCCTCAAATCGAACTTCGATTCCATCGATTAGTGTGCCTCTGTGAACGAGTGGCTTGGAAGCACGAACTGTACCGTTTACTCTATCAGCGTGAGGGGTTGTGAAGACTTCCTCAGTTGGAATATTTGGAGTGCAAGTAATTCCATTTCGTGAAGTGCTTGCTCCACCTTTCCATGCGTGACCATCTGCTAGACCTAGCATTAGGTCGGTGCCTGGTGCAGTGTAATGCAGAGAGTGGAAGTTCTGTTCATTCATCCAAGTTTGGCGTGCGGTCAATGTGGCTTGGTGTTCTTTCCATGCAGCGATTGGGTCGTCATTGTCTACTCTTGAAATTGAGAAAATCGCTTCTGCTAAAGCGGCTACAGCATCATCATCACTCTTGTCAGGGAAGACTTGCTTAGCCCATGCAAGACCAGGGTAAGATACGATATTCCAATTGGTCACGAAATTAGTAATCGGCTCCATCGCCGGCTTAGCGGCCATCGACATCGATTTTCCTGCTCTTGCGACTCGTGCAGGGTCTTGTTCAGCCAAGAGTAGAGGGTTAGCGGCTGATACAGCCAACCTTGCAGTGTTGTCATTGTATGCCTCTCCCATGGCCTTGAACATCCAATCAGGAGCACGGTCGAGACTCTCATCGGTAGCGTGTTCATAGCGGGTGAGTTGCAATTCATCATCGCTCAAAATTGTAGAAACAACTCCCGCTTCATTCTTGTAGGCTTCAGCAGATATTCTGCGGATTAGAGGTAGGGCTTCAACTGGTCCTGTGATGATTAGATCTTGGCCGGGTTGTAGGTTAAGTCCGACTCGAATTGCTATCATTGCTAGGCGGTCTAGCATGCTTGCATCAAAGGGCAGGTCCTCATCGGGTAGAATGTTCATAGAAAGCGGAATTGTTGGGGCATAATTAACCCTTCAACATCAGCCATAGACTACCGGATAGCCAGCATTCTTCCAACCATTAATTCCGACTTGTAATTCTACGATGTTCGTGTAACCCATATCGAGTAATGTTGAGGCTGCATTTTGCGACCTGTTGCCACTCCTACAGTATAGCAAAATCAACTCATCTTTGTCTTCGGGGAGCTCGCTTTCTCTATCTTCTAATTCTGTGTGAGGGATTAGTGTTGCATCTTCCAAATGGCCATCATCTTCCCATTCTCCTTGGGTTCTAACATCGAGAAGAAATGCTTCGGGGTTATCATTAATCTCCTCGTTGAAAATATCCGCATCAACCCTTTCCCAAGAACTGGAATCAGAGGTACATCCGGAAAGAAACAAGGCCAGAATCAAAAATGGCGTAATTCGCATGATGTTTTCACATCAAAATTTGATTTCAATTTTACTTATGTTCGGACTACAATGGGACTTAGGTTTCATTCAAAGATTTTAGTTGAGATATATGCTATAATTAGAGTCATGACAATGAATATGACGGGTGGGAAAAATCCGTAGAAGACTCTAGGAATGAAAATGAATCCAATGAGGAATACAACGGTAAAGAATCCTAATCCTCTCAAAGATAGCAGGCTATCCCATTTTACATCCTTCAACGGAGTGCCTTGATTCTTGGAAAATACAATAGCTAAGTATAGGAAAAACAAGGTAGCCAGAATAATTCCAAGAAGACCAAACAATGCTCCTTCGCTCTCAAATCCAGTATTCCCTGAATTTACCATTTCATCTTCCATTCTGTTGACAATAATTCCCAAAATCAACGTAATGAACGCTCCGAAGAACATCCCTTTTACCAGCATATTTTGGTTAGTTTGATCACTCATCTCTACCACTCCATTCAGTTAGTTTGATTCTCTTTCCCATTCCATCCCGAATCCTCAAGATTTCTCCTGAGGATTCTAATTTGGATAACACTCGACTTGTTTTCGATGCGGACCAATTCAGTTGTGTAGTGATTTTTGACTGCCACAATTCTCCATCGTGTTCTTCCAATAATCTGATCAGTTCGTTTTCATCTTCTGTATGCAATTTAGATTGGCGAGAGGATTTTGTTTCCACTTCGGAACCCGCTTTAACTTCCGGATTATTCTCTTCTCCTCTTGAGGATACCATTATCCACATTATTCCCATTCCAATGGTAATTGAAAGACTAATCAAAAATATGGCATAAACGACGTATGCAATGGTATCAATTTGAGTGTCAATTTGTACTAAAAATGGTACCGAAAGTAAGAGCAACAGCATTAATCCAGCCAATCCAGTGATAGTTGACATCACCGAATTAGGCATAGCAGGATTTCCCTGTGTACTCATATTCTCGGCTCTTGTCAGGAGACCTCGGCTTATAGAATTGAGAATTAACTTACTCAACGCTCGCCATTGTTATCTCTGTCTTTATCGCCCATCATTCGCTTCAGGATGCCTTTCTTCTTACCCTTGTCATGCCCCTTCCCACGCATATCAT
>JALRLV010000015.1 GCA_023268715.1 Candidatus Thalassarchaeaceae archaeon | reverse complement strand
TAGCACCGATAGATTCTATATTTTTTGAGAATAATTTCATTGATAGTGGGTCCGTTTATCCAAAATCATGAACTTTATTCCTGCCACAACGCCCAACACCGCCAAAACAAGTATGGTTAGAGCTGCTGCGTGAGGTGCATCAAAGAATGCAAATGCCATTTCCCAAATGTAATAAAGAACAAGTTTTGATGCGTCATTTGGGCCACCTTTGGTGAGTATGAACAGGTGATCAATAAGCTTTACCGAATTTATGAGCGCATTAACCATTATGAACAAAGTAGTAGGCATAAGCAGTGGAATTATTACCCGTCGTGTATACGTCCATCTGCTGCAGCCCTCTATATCAGCTGCTTCTTTTAAATCCTCTGGAATTGTTTGCAGTGCGGCAAGGTAGAATATCATAAAGAAACCGGCTTCTTTCCAGATAGTAACGATAATTACAGACCACAATGCTGTTTGAGGCTGACCCAACCAATTTATGCTCGGGATCCCAAAAAAACTTCCAATTTGGTCTAATACGCCAAAGCCTGGAGTATAAAAAAATAGCCAAAGGTTAGCTGCAGCAATCATGGGAAGGACAGTCGGAGTAAAATAAGCGGTTCTAATGAAGCCTCTAGCCGGAATTTTTGAATTTGCCCAAAGAGCCATAGCAAGGGCTATGATAATTGAGATCGGAATAGTGGAAAATGCATAGATCAGGTTGTTAGTTACAACTTTTAAAAATGTAGGATCGGCAAATAAATCGGTATAATTACCTATACCTTTAAATTCGCTCGGTCGACGTCGCGTTTCTCGACTGAAAAGGCTCGTCCAAAAAGTTGCAAGCGATGGATAAAATGCAAAGGTTGTCAGCAGAATAGCCGCTGGAGATAGCATGATCCAGCCGTAAAGGGCTTGTCTGCGCCTTTCATTAGCAACAATGTCTGACATTTCTAAGACTTTCCATCATTTCAAAGGAAGCGCCCAGTTGCCTGGGCGCCTTTCAAATTATTGGTAGTCGCGAAGCAAGCGCACGGCTGATGCTTGGGCTTCCGCAAGTGCATCGGCAGCTGACTTAGTATTAGTGAGTGCAGCCTGGATCGCGTTGTTAAGCCCTTCTCTTACACGAGCAGTCTCGAAGGTTGAAAATTCTGCAACTGCATTTTCGAGCTGATTACGAGCAACTAATGCTGGTGGAAACTCCTGAGTGTACGTTTTAAGTGCATCAGTTTCATAAGCCGCAGGCGAAACACCCATATACCCAGTGCCAATTGACCATGCAGCAGCTTGTTCAGGTGATGTCATAAACTCGATTAACTTCAATGCAGCAGCTTGCTCTTCCGGTGAGGTATCTTTGAAAACATAGAAATTGCCGCCACCGGTTGGTGACCCCTTCCTAACGTTTGCGGGCAGTTCAGCGACACCAAAGTCAAAGCTAGCATTGTTTTTCACTGCAGTAAGATTTCCTGTTGAGTGCCACATCATAGCGGTTTGGCCCTCTAAGAATGCTTGTCTTAATGTGCCCCATTCTACAGTCCCTGTTGGCATGATGCCGTGTTCTTGACTGAGTGATTTCCAAAATTCTAATGTTTCAATCACGGTAGGGTCATCAAAATACGTCGTGAGACCATCGTTAGACATAACTTCTTTGCCGTTCTGAATCGCAAGTGCTTGGAACATCCAATACGGATAGCCTGTAGATGGAATCATTAGACCGTAGGCGCCATCCTTGGTCAATGCTTTGCCCATGGAGATCATCTCATCCCATGTCGTGGGTGGGGAGTTTGGATCAAGTCCGGCTGCCTTGAACATGTCTTTATTGTAGTATGCAACAATCGTTGAACGCTGGAATGGAATCCCCCAAGTCTTTCCCTCAATGTTGCCATTTGCCATTAATGCGGGATAAAAACTATCCAGCCAGCCTGCATCCACTCCTTTGATATCATCAAATGCAACAACGAGATCTTGTTCGATCAAATCATATGCATCGATGGAGAACATCACGGCTAATTGAGCAGGCTCGCCTGAAGCCAATGCCGATAACGCTCGCACACGCGTATCATCATAGTTTCCTGAATATATCGCGTTTACTTTTATGTCTGGGTTTGCAGCTTCAAAGTCAGCGACAATGCCATCAACTACTTGAGTTAAAGCACCGCCAACTGCGATTGGGTAGTAAATTGTATCCGACTGAGGGCGTATTCTTTTGCTGAGTCAAAGCAGGCCTGAGCGGCTCCGACCGCGCCCCAAGATATACCATAACGTGCGTTGTTCAAACATGAAAACGGTCCACGTAGTCCTTTCACACCCGGCAGAATCCTGTCCTTTGGAATCTTACAATCTTGGAATACTAATTCGCTTGTTACACTAGCCTTGAGTGAATGCTTTCCTTTCATTTCAGGAGCACTAAATCCTGGGTCGTCTTTCTCAACAATAAATCCACGAATAACTCCATCTAGTTTAGCCCAAACAACTGCTAATTGTGCGATAGTGCCATTTGTAATCCACATTTTGGCACCATTCAACAGATAGTGATCACCCATATCTTCGGCCTTGGTTATCATATCACCAGGATTTGACCCGTAATCGGGTTCTGTAAGGCCAAAGCATCCAATCCATTCTCCACTTGCCATCTTTGGAAGATAGCGTTGCTTTTGTTCTTCACTTCCGAAATCCCAAATCGGATACATCGCAAGGCTGCCTTGAACACTAGCAAAAGAGCGTAATCCGCTATCTCCTCTCTCTAGTTCTCTGCAGATTACACCGTATGCGGTGTAGGATAGACCAGGGCAGTCATAACCCTTCAGTGGAGCACCTAGAACTCCCATTTCACCTAGAGCAACTCGCCATTCGTCTGGGAAGACTCCATCTCTGCAAGCATGTTCGATTTTTGGAATCACTTCTTCGTCAACAAAGTCGCGGACCATGTCTCGGACCATTCGCTCTTCATCGGTCAAAAGTGAATCTACATCGTAGAAGTCAAGCGCTTCGTATGGCATGTATTTCATTCCGCCCGCGAAGTCGGCCCCTCATGAAGGTTGCCTGCCTTCGGAATTCGCGCCGTAGGCGCGTAGCACTCAACGAAAATCCAGGAGATAATCTCAGCGACGCTTTCTTTGCTGTTTTACCCTTCGTCGAGCTAGGTCATTTCTTTCATCTTCATTTCCCATCCGTTCTATTATCCTGTCTTTCACTTTTGCAGGAGATGCCAGATATACCAGACAAAGAACAACTAGTCCTGTAGCGGCAGGAATGGCGATTACAATCCACATGCTGAGTAGTCCTGTTGAATCCGAGTCGGTTGGGACATATTGGAACAAATATCCACGGCTTGTGACTATCCAACCCGAATCGATTCCTGTTGCCCAAGTGCCTACAATTCTATCACTAGAAAGGTTGAGGTTTTCAATATCTGAATAATCAAGCCATGGGTATGAGCCATTGAGGCTAATATCATGCTCGACAAGACTTGTTGGTGTAGTCGCAATTAGTGCACGATCGCCTTCCTGCGCCTCTATTCCTACGAAGTATAAATCTAAATTCTGAAGTCGGCTTATACTCGGAATCGAAGCAGATATATCTTCTGGATTCAGCTCGATATGTGCTATAATTTGGTTCTCAGCAATTGCGACACAGTAGGGGGTTTCACCACTAGGGCACTCAACACCAGTCCAAGGATATCCAGTTCCTCCAACCCAGGTAAAGGTGTGATCTCTTTCGATTACTCCAATACCCTCGACTGTAGCACTAACGACACACATCATGATAGTGTCGTGGCAATCAATTGCTGTAATCTCACTAGTCCCTGAAGCGGATAGTGCATGCAGTTCTGCCCCTCCGTCTTCGGCGGCTCTCATTCTCCAAATCTGACCTTCCTCAGTGCCGACATAAGCCCATGATCCTGCGGTATTCCATGCAACTGAGGTGATCTTTGCATAATCAAGAGACACATCAGATGCAGCCCGTTCTAGTGATTGGTCTTGCTTAGCATATCTTAGAACGACTCCATGGTCACCTACAATAAGTGCGGTTTGCCCTCCCGGATGGAAATCCGCATCATGCAATTCGCTAACTCCATTCCATACCATTTCCACTTGTTGATTAGGGTCCTCTGCATCTAAGACCCGAACGTACCCTTCCTGCCCGTAGACCACTGCGGTTGTTGCGTCTGAATCGATAGCAACACCATTCAGTCCAAGGTCTTCTTCCGAAAGGGACAAACTCTCTGCGAGTCCTACTGCCGAGGTTGCTAGGGCATTATGTGATGCCAACATGATGACAATAAGGGATACCAACAAACCCCGTACAGTCACTCCCATGCTACTCGCAGAGTGGAAGTTGGTTTAGGCGTGTGGGATGGCTTGCGAGAGTAGGGTTGTCTGTGGCAGTATTGAAGAATGGGTCAGTATCGCAGGCCTTCATGGAGAGATTCGAGGTCAAGCGCGGACTAGTCAAACAGGTAACAGCAGATGGGGGTCTTGCGGCATTAGCAAGCAAACATTTTGAGATAGTTGAGGCAGATGGAGAAAACTCATTTTCTGCCTCTCATGATATTATGACTTCAATTATTGGTCACTATTCGGAAAAAGGAGCATTAATTGTAGATGTTACAAACGTTCCACCTAATTTCGATGATCCTGATGCAATGGCCCGTGCTCAAGACACACGTAAGCGTTGGACCACATTCCTAGACGAGTCCACAGGTTACAATTCCAAGCAACGAGGAGACAAGGCAAAGGAATGGGCAAAGAAGGCATCAAAAGCCAAATCAGCAGTTTCCGCTGCTCGCCATTTCATGGGTATGTCACAGAATCTATCCGATGATGTCAAGGCCCAAGCCGAGGACTTGATTGCAGAAATCGAAGCTGCTCTCGAGGACAATGATAACACTCGAGCAGCAGGAAGAGGCGAGAAACTCAACAAACTACTAGACGCCTGAGTGGTACAGATGACAACCCAAGAGACGCCAAATGACCTCGACCCCGAGGTTCGTGCGTCTATCGACAGAATGTTCGCTAATGTTGAGGAAGTAGTCGGTTTAGACCACCTCGCAGGGGTGTTATCAGGCTCTAACAGTCACGGTGGTGATTCAACTGTTAGAGCATACATCGGTTTGGAACCTAGTGGCAAAGCCCACCTAGGATGGGTGATTTTGGCAGAAACCATTCGAAACATGCTCTCTGAGGGAGTCAATGTATTGATTTTACTTGCAGATTGGCATGCTTGGGTTAACGATAAGTTTGGTCGAGATATGGAGAAAATCTCTGTCGCAGGAGAGTACATGGCAGAAGTTTTCCGCGTTTTGGTCGGTTTCCCGGAAGAAGGAGATGGTCCAGGACAACTGAGATTTGTGAGTGCCAGTGAGGTCATGGATTCTGGCGATTACTGGGAGAGGGTTCTAAGATGTTCTAAAGGAATGAGTCTAAATCGAGCACGTCGAACATTCAGCATAATGGGTAGAAGTGAAGATTCTTCAGATGATGATTTGGCCGCCTTTTTCTATCCTGCAATGCAAGCAGCCGATATTTTCGAATTGAATATCGACATCGCATTTGGTGGTATGGACCAAAGAAAGGCGCACATGTACATGCGGGAAGTTGCAGATAGAAATGGATGGTCGAAAGCGACTTGTATTCATACTCCAATGTTATCTGGACTGAAAGGACAAGGTGGGGGTAGAATGGACTCATTCGACCACAAGATGTCGAAGTCTGATCCAGGTAACGCAATCTTCGTTCATGACACACCTAAGCAGATAGAGAAGAAGTTCCGCAAAGCATTCCTTGAGGTAGGCAATACAGCATCTCCTGTATTCGAAATCGCCCAACATATCGTATTGCCTAGCAATGGTCAATTGCTCGTTGAGCCTAAACCCGAATTTGGCAAACCAAGCACTTGGAACGACCTAGAATCATTTGTTTCTGCAGTAAGTAATGGAGAAATCCATCCATTTGACGCAAAAATGGCAGTTGCAAGGGGACTCAGTGAGATTCTGTCTCCCGTTGTAGAACATTTTGACGAAAATAGTGGACTCCTCGACGCTGTTAATAAGATGACCGGCTCGCAGTAATGCGATTACAGTTAGGCGTCCAAAGCCGATTTGACGCCACAGGTATCATAACCCCCCCCTGACGGCGGCCGAGCGAAGGAGACAGGACTATGGCAGGTGTTGGAATCGATGATATCGCGATTTACTTTCCAAAGTTATACTTCGATATGAAGGACTTTGCAGAATTCCGAGGTGCTGATTTTGGTAAACTCAACAAAGGTTTGGGACTCACAGCTATGGCGATTCCTGATGCACACGAAGATACTGCTACCATGGGTGCAAACGCCTGTGCTAGACTAATCGACAGAAATCAACTGGACCCTCGGAAAATAGGACGAATTTATCTCGGAACTGAATCTGCTCTTGACGGTGCTAAGCCAACTGCAACCTACATCATGGATATGCTTGAACAACGGTATGATGACACCTATGGCAAGGAATGCTTCCGTAATTGCGATGTTGTCGATCTAACTTTCGCTTGTATTGGCGCTGTCGATGCAATGCACAACACTCTCGATTGGGTTGCCCGAGGTGGAGAAGAGCAGGATAGAATTGGAATCGTGGTTTTTGCTGACAATGCAAAGTACGATCTTGGCTCCTCTGGAGAATATACTCAAGGAGCCGGTGGAGGTGCAATTCTAATTCGCCACAACCCACGACTTATCGAAATCCCCGATAATTGGGGAGTATCTACAATGCCGGTTCACGACTTCTTCAAACCTCGAAGAGAGGTTGAGATGAAGACTGTAGTTGAGAATGTCCTTGATCTTGCTGAAGAAGCAGGAGAGCCGAAGAAAGAAGGATTAGTTGAGAAGATATTAGCAATCCTTCCTAAGTCATCCAAGAAAGACGATATTATGTTTGAATCTCATACTTTGAAGATTCACAAAGACACACCCGTTTTTGACGGTGCATTCTCTAATCGGTGTTATTCAGAATCAGTAAAGACTGCTTTCGTCGATTTCAGACAAAAGGCAATCAATTCTGGAAGGTATGAACCAGAAAATGACGAAATCCTGACAGAACAATGGAATCGGATCATCGTTCATTTGCCATATGCATTCCAAGGCAAGCGAATGTTCCCAGACGTATTCCGACACGATAGGCGTCATCTTCCAATGTGGGAAGAGATAGTCTCTAAGATTGGCCCAGAACCTTTCCCCGATGACTTTGAGGATTCGGCAGAAGGACTCGAGGAATTTGAGAAAGCCAACGATTCTTATCGGCGTTTAATCTCCAAGACCGACGAATTCAAGGAATTCGTCGATAGGAGAATCGAAAAGACCCAAAGGGCTTCTAGTCTTATTGGAAATCAGTATACTGGTTCCATATTTTTGGCTTTGATGTCAACCGTAGAATCAGATTACTTGGATGGAACCGACATGGAAGGCAAAAGAGTAGGACTTTGTGGATATGGTTCAGGAGCCAAAGCCAAAGTATTCGAGGGTATAGTGCAACCACAATGGAAGGAAATTGCAAGTCGTTTTTCATTGTTCGAAAGATTGTCCTCGAGAACACCTCTAGACAAGGATGTTTACGAAAGGCTACACCGTGGCTCTCAGAAAGATTCTGTAGTCACTCCAACAAAGGAGTTCGCATTAGTTGGAATTGGTAGAGAAGGCAATCTTGAAGGTCAACGTGAGTATAGTTGGGTGGAATAAATTCACCCTAGTATGCCATTTAGGACATTTATGAATCTGTCAACTTCTTCTTTCGTGTTATAATGCAATAGGCCAACACGAAGAGCACCTTCGGGCTCCAACCCTAATGCTTCGGATAATTCGAGGGCATAGAAATTCCCTGCCCAAGCGAAAATTCCTTGCTCGGCCAATGCCGCACCAATTTGCTCTGCCGTCATCGATGGATGTGTGAATGAGACAGTAGGTGCTCTGTGTTTTTTCATAGATTGATCAGTCACACCCCATATCTTCACTCCACCTATCCCTTGTAAGCCTTGAATCATGCTCCAACACAATTCGCTTTCGTGTTCTTCAATTGCTGAAAACGCTACACTAAGAGCCTCTCTTCTACTCAAATCATCATTAGAAATATTTCTGCCTAGCCATGCTAAATGCTCTATTGCAGCGAGAGTCCCAGCCATAGATTCGTGACTTTGGGTTCCGGTCATCCAACGAAACGGGACCTCCTCGGAAGACACGCGTAACTTTGCTACCGGAAGTTCAGCAAGTCGGTCGTATTTACCCCAGAGGATACCTTGGTGGGTTCCGAAGAATTTGTATGATGAACAAGCGAGATAATCACAACCCAATTCCTGTACATCGATTAATGCATGAGGTGCATAATGCACTGCATCTACGAATACCTCTGCCCCAAACAAATGAGCTTTCGAGCATATTCCTTTGACGTCATTTATTGTACCTGAGAAGTTTGAGGCGGCACCGATTGCAACCATTACTGTATTTTCGTTAATATTTTCTTCAATACTATCGATATTGTGACTACAATCAACGGGATTAATATCAATCCATTTTAACTTAGCACCCGACCATTGAGCGGCTAACACCCAAGGTCGGACATTTGCATCATGGTCAGAGCGAGTTACCACAACCTCATCCTCAGGCCTCCAAGTTCGACTCAATGCACTTGCTAATTGAATCGTCAGACTAGTCATATTTTGGCCAAAAACAATCTCTCTATGGTCGGTACAACCGAGAAAATCAGCGCATGCTATCATTGTCTGTTCAATTAATTCATCAGTTTCTTTCGAGGTGGCAAATGACATTCCAACATTGGAATTTTGATGCAGAAGATAATGTTTCACGGCTTCTCCAACGGATTCTGGAGATTGGCTACCTCCTGGGCCATCAAAGAAAATTGCTTGGTGTCCATTGACTTGACGAGTTAAGCCAGGAAAACGAGAGCGAATTTCCTCTATTGGGTAATTCGACATACCATCACTCCGGAGCTATGGAGCGATTGATGACAATTCTTTGAACTTCTTGGGTGCCTTCGTATATCTGGGTTATTTTTGCATCACGGAAGAATCTCTCGACAGGGAAATCGGTGGTAAACCCATATCCGCCTAGAACTTGGACTGCCCTCTCTGATACCCACATTGCGGTATCACCAGCAAACAACTTGGCCATGCTAGCTTCCATTGAGTGTCTTGGCCCATCCTCTTCGTAGTGTTTTTGTTTAGTCCATGCAGCCTTGTAGACCATGTGTCTAGCGGCTTCAGTCTGAGTTGCCATATCTGCAAGATAATTTCCAATACTCTGATGGTGGGCTATTGGCTTACCAAAGGCTTCTCGTTGGTGGGCGTAATTCAGGGCGGACTCATATGCGCCTTGAGCAATTCCAAGCGCTTGTGCTGCAATTCCAATTCTTGAGTTATCGAGCGCATTCATTGCGATAGGGAAGCCATTTCCTGCTCCTTTCAATACATTCTCAATTGGGACTTTACAGTCTTCAAGTAGCAGAGTACAGGTGTCCGAGGAACGAATTCCCAATTTATCCTCTTTCTTACCAACACTGAATCCTTCCATACTTGAGTCAACAATGAATGCAGTTGTCCCACCGTGTTTCTTGATACCATAATCTGGATGATCAACGTCTTTCGCGAATAAGACATAGATGTCGGCAGAAGCACCATTAGTAACCCACATTTTTTCACCGTTTAGGATATAGTGACTTCCATCATCACTGAGTTTTGCCCTACAGCCCAATGCTGCCGCATCAGTCCCTGCGCCGGCCTCGGAAAGTGAATATGCGCCAATTTCGCCCGCAGCTAATCGAGGAAGGAAACGTTGCTTCTGGTCATCGTTACCATGTAGGGCAATAGTCATTGAACAAAGTCCGACATGCACACAGAACATGACTGAGAAAGAGGGGTCTATTCTTGCTAACTCTTCTACGATAATCGCTTCTGAAATATCGTCTATTGGATTTCCCCCATATTTCTCAGGAATAGTGATGCCTTGCAATCCATATTCACAGAATGCTTTCCATTCATCTAAAGGTGGTTTTTGATTACGATCTCTTTCCAAGCAAGTAGGCGCTAAAACCTCCTCTGCAAAGTCTCTAACCATCTCTCGAATCATGCTTTGCTCTTCCGTTTCCGCGAAGTCCATATCGATTACCAACACTACCGAGCAAGGTCACATTGTTAAGACATCGTAAACGACGATAACACGCTTATTTGAAGAACGAATGATTCAAATCAGAGACTATGGGCGAGGCCATCGGAGATGAACATGTCAGACTCGGACTACTTCGAATTTGGAGTTGCTCACGACCGCCGCTACACCCTTGAACATCTTTGGCTTCAATTGCTTGATGAAAAGGACGGTACGGTAAAGGTAGGGATGTCAGAATTCCTGCGCGCGGATTACGGAGATGTTGTTCGTGTAATCCTTCCTCACCCACAGGATAATAGTGAATTCGTCCTCGATGATGAAGGGACTGCGGGACTACGAGACGATGGTGAGGAAGACTCCAGACCAGAAACACCCTCGGCTGGTGATGAAATAGGTATAGGAGAATTACTGGTTACTCTCCGCACTGTAACTGATAGAGTGTTGATTAATTCTCCATTCCCTTGTAAGGTCCTCGAACTTAATGGAGAGGTCGAAGACAACGCAGATCTTGCAAACGACGATGCTTACGGAGATGGTTGGTTCCTTATTGTCAAGCCTCACGAGTTTGATGAGGATCAGTTCCTTGATGCAAATGAATACATCGAATACCTGAACGAACTGTAATCATGGCCAAGCCAAAGCCGGCCATGATTCAGGTTCTTCTGATTCCCAATCAAGTGTGTCAAGCATCGAGATTACTTCGTCTACTTCAGATAGATTTTCTTCAATCTGTCTCCTGTGAAGCCATCCCTTTAGTCGCCCAAGTCTGATACCTGCTTCTAAGCCAGTGACCTGCATCAATTTCTCTCCATCAATCAACGGTTTATTGCCCACGCTATTTGGCGGAACATTAGAAGATGCTTTAATAAACTCAGCACCTATATTTCCGAAGTATTCCATCACTTCTTTCTTCATTGATTCCGATAGAGCCGCATTAAATCGCCTAAGTGAGCTAATTTCATGGCTTAGGTCTGACATTTGTAAATCGTGTAAAAACCGAATTGTAGAAGCTTCTTCATTGGATAACCTTAGAGTTTGTTTAAGATGATTTGCAAGATCAATTCCGGACCGCTTGTCCTCGGAGCACAAAATCGCTAGATTAACCAATGCTGAACCGGAAAAATGTTCAATTCTAGAAAAATCAGTTTCAGGAATTACTTGGTTCAGAACTCCAAAACTATGCATTAACTGTGTCACTTCTTTGTTATTGATACCTTCCAGAATTCGCGATAACTCAGCCCACTTGCGCTCTGATGAAACCTTGCCAAGCATCTGTAGATTTTCCGTTATTGCTAATTGTAAATCCCCATCCAAAACTCTAGTTCCTAATTCACCAGAATCTAGGAAGCGAAATGCTCTCATTATTCTCAAACCATCTTCCCTAATTCTATCATGAGATTTTCCTACAGCACGGATTATGCCGGCATTCAAGTCTTCCAACCCCCCGAATTCATCAATAATTTCACCAGTTATAGGGTCAACAGCCATGGCATTAATCGTGAAATCTCGCCGCGCTAAGTCTTCGATTATATCGTCACCAAATTCTACATCATCAGGTCTACGGCCATCTCCGTAGGTGCCGTCACAACGTAATGTTGTTACTTCCCAAGATTTGTCGGATTCTTCATCCAGTACCAATATGGTTCCAAATGCGGCACCGAGGGGAATTGTTTTATCAAACAATTGACTAACAATATCTGGGTGCAAATTCGTTGCAATATCGATTGGGCTGTCAGAGGGATTTATCCCAAGCAATGAATCTCTAACCCAACCACCCACAATCCAAGCCTGACCACGCTGAGATAGCCGTTCTAAGACTCGCCTGTCCGAAGCAGCGAGTTGGCTCAATAGGTCGCCCATGACATGTCTCCTTGAGGTTCAGACATCAACCCGTCGGGCATTATGCCTATCTGTAATGCCCGTTTTCGAAGGCCATGGAGGTCGAGTTGGTGCCGTTGGAGGTTCTTCGCCCTCATGAACAAATCATCCATAAAAAGGTGGATCAATTAGAGCGAATTACCCATCGCTGGAACGCTTACACAAAGCCACTTCTTCTAGATCGCACAACAGGAACAATCCTTGACGGACATCATCGCTATCACGTTGCACAAAGGATTGGTTTGCTCTGTGTGCCGTGTGTTTTGATCGATTATTTGGACGATGACTCCATTGAATTAGACGTTTGGCCTAATTGTGGACGAGATTCGATCAGCAAACAGGATGTAATCGATGCTGCACTTTCTGGTGATTTGATGAGTCCAAAAACAAGTCGCCATCGTCTATCCGATCATCTTCCACCAATCGCGGTTCCTTTGTCTAGGTTGAGACAACCTGCGATTGCTGATTGAGTTCACTTATTGCTCAGCTAGAAGATTTCTTGCAGAAGATGAAATTAGCTCCAAATCGGATTTAGTTAGTTCTTTCACCAAAGAAATCGTCGATTCTGAAATAGGTCTCCCTATCAAATCCTCAATCAGTTGCGAACGCATTTCTTCTGAGCGCGATTCATCCATCAACAAGTCGTTCCTTAGAATCGACCCTGATTCAGTTCTTTCTCCACGTAATAATCGAATCAATAACATCTCTGAGGCATTGGATTTTAGCATCTCAGGTAACCCCTCTACAGACGCCCAATCTGTCTCTCGTAAGGTTCTCGAGAAGCGATTTACGAAAGCGGTATTAGAATCTTCAATCCATGAATTTATTTGATTTGGCGATGATATTAGTAGAATGCAAGCAATTCGAGCCTTTACTTCACCGCTTGATTCAGAAATAAGCTCGTTCAGTCGATTTTCAATTTCTTGATTTAGTGTTGCTGAATCCGTTTCAATTATACCAATCGCAGAGGCTCTGACTGTTTCTGAATCATCATTGAGAAGTTGCAAAATAATCTTACAATCCACATTTTCCAAAGTAGATACCCGCTCTGCAACCGCTCTTCTTACCGCTCTATCATCGACAACCAAGGCTTCCGGGATTGAATTTTCATCAATACTTATTCTGGCCTTCCAAGCGGCCAATCTGATATTTGCTTCACTGTCGGATGAAAGTGTTTCAAGTATTGCTCGACCTGCCCCACCGGCTCTATTCGCAATTCTTGCTGCTAACAATCTTCTAGAAATCTCTCCTGAATTAGATAGTTTTTCAATTAAGGCCAAATCTTTGCTAGCGGCCCACTTTTCTATCGCTTCGAGGGCCTTTTCCCTGAACCAGGGGTCAGGGTCTTCGAGTAGTTTTTCAAAACCCTCCAATGCCTCTGGTTCATTCAATTCGAAGAGATGTCTTACCGCTCTTCGACGCTGTCTCACATCGCTGTGGTTCAACTTGGCCAAGGCAGGCCTTACACTCATACTGTCTGCGAATCAAAAGTATGGCATGAACACTACGCACTTACGAACCGGAATTTATAGAGGGTTTTGGTTTATGGAACTAGGTCTTCATGGCCGCCAACCATTGGGGGTTCATCATCGTCCCAGTCGGCTGGAGAGTCGATATCAATTGCAAGTAATTGTCCAAAGAGAGGCCACATAGGTTGTAGCCATTCCATCTCTGCCATTAGTAATTCAAACACGGGATGCTCGACTAACTCATCTTCGGTCGCATCCTCATCTAAGGGCGGTATGTCTGAAGGCATACCACGTAGTGATTCGACCAATTCTTCGATTCTTTCTATGGTTTCCCTATCGATTTCAACCAATTCAACAATTATGTTCAGAGCATCTTCGATATGGTCTGCTAATGCTTGTGGGTCGAGTGGGTCACGTTCGGCCTCAGAAAGATCCATTGGCCCAAAGACAACATTTCCTAGTTCTGTATCTAACCAATCTTCACCCTGTCTTTCTCTTTTCAGTAAGGTTTGTTGAATGGAGCCTCCAAATGGCCCCAAAACAAATCCTCCCTCTGCTACCATACCCGCCACGGTAAGAGGGATTTCTCGGACCGCGCCGGTAATTAATACCCGGTCAAACCCTCTAGTTGCCTCATCATTATCCTCTAGGAAGTGTACTGGTAACACTCTAATCATTCCTTTTGATTCATGAAATTCCAACCTTTCTTCCGTATGGTTTAGAACCTCTGGATGAGGTTCGAGAACAGTTACCATTCCATCTTTTCCGACGATATGGTCAATTAACGACGCTAGATATCCGCCTTTGGCTCCTATCAATAAGACATGTTGACCAACACGCAACTCAAGATGGTGAAGTAGAGTCGCAATCATGTGAGGCGCTGAGATGGTTTTCGCAGCATCATTCTGGGTAATGAGGAAGGGAACAGGTCTATCGTGCCAGAATGCATCTAATTCGAAGTCCGTAAACGACCCAATGAAGACCTGCTGCATGGCTTCAGCGACCTCATCTTCCACAGGAATGCCACTTTTCCGTAACCTCTGCAAAAGGTCTTCTAGGGCCTTCATAGGTTCACCTTTACTCAGATTATCGCACCACCAATCATTTGAACGCATTGCGTCCGCGCTCTCACTAAGGGCCCGTGGTCTAGGGGTTATGACGTCGCTCTTACAAAGCGAAGATCACCGGTTCAATTCCGGTCGGGCCCACCAAAATACTGTCTTTTCCGCTTGTGAAAGAGTCAAGAAGGACGAGCCGAGCGAAGGGGCGTGGTCGAAGAGACTGCAGCGCTCGCCTCGAGGTTGAGCCGAAGACTCCGCAAGAGAGGTTGGAGCATAGCTACAGCCGAATCTTGTACCGGAGGTTTGCTAGCCTCAACCTTCACCGATATATCCGGTGCAACCAATTGGTTTGACCAAGGTTGGGTGGTATACAACAATGAAGCAAAAATGCGAGAACTTGGTGTGGAAAAATCCGCATTTGATCAAGGCGAAGCTGGAGCAGTCTCTCACCAAGTCGCATTACAAATGGCTAGAGGGGCGCGCTATCGATCTGATGCCGAGGTATCAATTGCTATCACGGGCATCGCTGGACCTGGCGGAGCAACACCTAGCAAAGAAGTAGGACTTGTCCACGTTGCTGTAACCGCCGGAGACCAATTCATTGTTCGTAGAAGAGACTTCGGGGAAAATGACCGATTAGATAACAAGAAATCCTTCGTATCATTTGCTCTGAGACTTTCTCTTGAACTTCTAGATAGAGTTGTAGAAGAAGAAGAACGTATCGCCGCCGTCGAAAGTCGTGTTGAAGGTGGCGAAGAGCAAGAGCCTGAATCAATGGATCCCAAATCAGAGCAATGGCAAGGTAATCTGTCATGGGCAGATTGGGAAACAGAGACTGTTGCGGATGAAATTCAGAAGGTGGATTTAGCGTCCCTGACAGATTGGGATGAGTAAGATTCCATTATTCGGCTCTACGAGCCGCACTAGGCGATATCATCATGAGCGGTCCTGTGTGTCCTTCGACATATGGCGGCTGAGTCTTGGACTGAAAAGAGTCGAGCCCTCGCAGCCGCAGGTCTCATTGTGATGGGCCGAGATGCTCAAACAAAAATTGAGGAGTTAACCAATCTGTCTCTTTTGATTGAAGCAGCAAACGCGAGTAATACTCGATTGTTAACTAGTCAAAGTATAGACGAGTTACTAACAATAGTGCCGACAGAGGAAAACCTCACTGAAGCAGAACCTGCAATACAAAGTAATTCCCAAACATTGCAAGCGACCTTGGCAAGACCGGAAACTGGCCAAGCCATTGGAAGGACAATCGCACCAATCACTACGAATGAGACCTCACCCGCACCTAGACCTCATGGATTGGACCATTATCGAATGCAAGACTTCCCTATGCAAGCATCAGATGTTGATTCTGAAATAGAGATTCATTTCGATATAACCGGCTCTTCTAGAACTGAAGGAAAGATGACTGATATCAAATCATTTTTTGGAGATAGGTTGAAGCAAATCCGTAATCAATTGATTTCAGGAGGGGCACTACCTCGTCGTCCAGTTAGTATTGCCGAAGCATGGAGAAATAGGCAAAGGCACACATCAAAAGATTACGAAATCACCCTAGTTGGTCTAGCTTCTGAATCGCGTTTCACTCGTGCGGGAAACTTGGGCTTTGCTTTTGAAGACGAGACTCAAAACATTCAGTGTTCTCTTCGTCCGCCATCTGGAGCAGGTCCACTTCACCCTGCTTTGGATGGACTGATGAATGATGATGTAGTTGGAATCAGCGGGCATTTCCTCCTTGGAGAAAGAAGCCCTCTATTCATGGTAAGCAATATCCATCTCCCTCCGATGAGGCAGCACTCGAAGGCCACTGCGGGAGAAGATCAAGCGGTTTCCGCCGCCTTCCTTTCCGATGTCCACGTCGGTTCCAAGACTTTCTTAGCGCCTCAATGGGAGAAGATGATTCAGTGGTTCAATTCAGATCCATTAGCTCGGACTGTGAAATATTTCGTACTTAGCGGAGATGGAGTCGATGGAGTTGGAATTTATCCCGGTCAAGAAAGACACCTAGCGATTACAGACCTATTTGCCCAATATGGAGAACTTGCACGACTTCTCGAGGGTCTTCCAGATTGGGTAGATGTGGTGATTTTACCTGGAAATCACGATGCAGTTCGTCCCGCTGAACCTCAACCAGCGCTAGACCCAGAAGTACAACAGGACTACTCAGATGCAGTATTTGTTGGTAATCCTTGCGAATTTAGTCTGCATGGAGTTAGGATTTTGTCATATCATGGGAAAAGTATCGATGACTTTGTCGCAGGCCTACGTTCTGTTACCTATTCGAAACCAGAAATGGCGATGAGAGCCATGTTAGAAAGAAGGCATCTCGCTCCATCTTGGGGTGGAAAAACCCCTCTTTCGCCAGAGCCAGAGGATAGGATGGTAATCCAGCAAACTCCGGATATTTTTGTCACAGGCCACGTCCATGGACATTATGTTGGCAATCACAAGGGTACGACAATTGTTCACTCATCAACTTGGCAAGATCAAACCGATTACCAAAGGATGTTGGGTTTCCAACCAAAACCATGCATCTTGACCGTAATAAATCTGCATACCCATGAATCGGCTAGCATACCATTTGCCTGACCCTCATTCTGGAAAAGGCTCACCAAACATAGGCTGCCAAATGTTTCTCAAATCTTGGCCTTCAATGATAGGAACAGCTGCCTTGACAAAATCTTCTGCGCCTCTGTTTGGAGCGGGATTAAAGCCAATAAATCGAGAACCAGGAATCATCATCGAAAGGTCGGGTCCTGAATCTCCAACTGAAACTATATTTTCCGGGTCAATAGAATTAATTCTAGCAAATTTTTCTACTGTAATCCCTTTATCATGCGATTGAACTACAGTAGGCTTCGAACCGATCAACCATCCTTCTTCGTCCCATTCAAATCCGTTTGCAGCCCAATCGTCAACCTTTAGCATATTTGCTATTGAACCGATGAGTAAGTCTACACCTGAGGAGACAATAGCAACCAAAACTCCACGATTCTGTAATTCCTTCACAACTTCCCGCGCACCAGGCATTAGCTTGATTCCAGAATAACATCTCATGATATCATCTCTGTGTATTTTTGGCTGGACTTCTCTCCAAAGCCGGATATCATCAAGAACAAATTCCTCCTCTGTGACTTCTTTACGGATGAATTTGGCAAGCATCTCTTTGTTTTCCGTTCCAAAATAATCGTGAATATTCTGCCATGATGAGTCATTTGCGGCTAATACTCCATCACAATCGAAGGCCACAGCCTTGACTTCCTTCATATTTTACCGTGAATCAAGTAAGGTGTTTAGATTCTGCGTGGCGATGAGTTGGATATATTGCATACCTACCTCTGGCCTGTGATATGGAAGAGGGCGACCTCGCGATTAAGGTCAAAATGCTATTTTTTGGGCCGCTGGCAGAATCTATGGGTCAGCGAGAAATCGAGGTTGCTTTACTACAGGGTTCCAGTGCTAGAGATTTAATCGATAGATTTCGGTTAACTCCGATGCTAGATTCCGGACTTAGAGTTGCGATTGATGGTGTGCTAGGAGCGAATTTAGACGAAAGTCTGGAGGATACATCAGAAATTGCATTCTTGCCTCCGGTTTCCGGTGGGTGACTAAAAAACCTACAAAATACTGTTTACTTTGCCGAAGACTTTGAGAGAGGGCTACCGCACCCGATGGTTGAGATAGATGATTGGAACCACCGAATTAATTATCCTCGGAATACTGGCCATATTCCTTTTTGGTGCCAAAAGAATCCCTGAACTGGCTCGAAACTTGGGTAGAGCCAAAGGAGAATTCCATGCTGGAATTTCAGATGTCACTTCCCCTTCACGTGCCGAGATAGATATGGATCGAGGCGGCGTCAGTGACGATGTTGCTAACGAGAATGAGTAATTTCATTTCTTTCTCTTCAATCTGAGTGCTGCACCACAGTCGTGGCATTCGCCGTATTTTTTCTTTTTTGCATCAGTAGATTCTGGGGCGTCATATTCAATTTTACAGCCACTGCAGACCAAGGCCCATGACCAAACCTCTC
Organism: Candidatus Thalassarchaeaceae archaeon; assembly: GCA_023268715.1. Taxonomy (GTDB): domain Archaea; phylum Thermoplasmatota; class Poseidoniia; order Poseidoniales; family Thalassarchaeaceae; genus MGIIb-O1. The sequence goes on along the minus strand of JALRLV010000015.1, from coordinate 16,728 downwards.
TAATCCCCACTTCACTTACTCCTTTCCATTCTATGTGAAGGAAACTTGCGATATTTTGCATTCGGTAATCATCAGTAATGAGTATAGCCGATCTTTCTAATGCCAGCGAGACCAAAGCAAGGTCAGTTTCAGAAATCCCACTGATGTCTCCACTTTGTTTCGCTGCATCTACTGCCAAATCTATAGATTCTTGATTTGGTTGACAAAATACTAAACCCATGCTATCCAATAATGCAGCTCTATCTGGTGAAATTCGCAGTAATTCTTCTTCTTGATGGCGAACTATCAGCCCACCTGATAATTCAGTGATTGGCCATGCTATCAGGGCGGCAGTGTCAAGCACACGCGCCTTGGCCATGCTAATGGGTAGGCGGCACAACCTATCAGGGGTGGGGTAGAGTTGTTGTATATCTACAACAGGCGGTAACCTTCATCGGGAATCGGTTAGGGGCTTGGTTTGATGGAGATCCTACCTGAGGGGCTTGTCGACTCTGCAATTGAGTGGGCAGATGGCCTTGGATACCTCGGTTTGGCAATTCTAACTTCCACTGAGGCGGCGTTACAACCAATTCCTCCAGATCCTTTAGTTTGGAACATGATTCTAGAAGCAGATAGCGGACTTGTAGTAGCCACCGTAGTCCTAATTGCAACGCTATCAAGTGTCCTTGGCGCTCTTGCAGGATACGCAATTGGTATGTACGGCGGAGGTTGGTTACTGGAGAGATTGGTTTCTCAATCAACTATTCTAAGATTGAATGTACTCGTTGATAGATATGGTTCTGCTGGAATATTCATCGCAGCGGTATCTCCAATCCCATACAAGGCTCTAGCCTGGATAGCAGGAGCCGGGAGAATGGACTTGAGACTATTTGTTGCAGCAGGAATTGTTGGAAGAGGCCTTAGATTTGGCATTCCTGGTGCATTATTGGGAATTTATGGGGAGTCAATGAAGTCTTCAATGATCGGTGTAGAGGGTGCGATTACCTTCAGCATAGTCTCAATTATTGGGCTAATTGTTGTGATTCCAGCTGCTCGCTGGTGGAAAGGTCTTCTCGAAGAACAAGAATGATTCTAACCAATTCGATTATTTGTTAGTTGTATCTCGGACGGCCACCGCTCCTGTGGTGTAGCACGGTCCATCATTCCGGGTTTTCATCCCGGCGACCCGGGTTCAAATCCCGGCAGGAGCACCAGATTATCTCATTCAAGCAATAATTCATCGAGCTAGGTTGTCGATCATTGCATCGATAGTTTCAGGATTTGCTTCTTTATTTCGGCCGGATGTCAATGCTCTACCCATTACATCTGCTCCCAAGAAAGAGAACATACTGCGCATTGCCATGATTACATGAGCACCGCCACCACCGCTGTGAGTGGCAAGACCTACTGGCGTACCGGTGCACATTTTTCGGAAGTTCTGCCAATCGCGAGAAAGCCAGGCGATTGCATTGTTCAGTGTTGGTGGAAAAGACCCATTGTATTCTGGAGCAACAACAATCCAAGCATCGGCATCAATCATTTGCTGGGTTAATTCTGAAACATCTGGAGATTGCTCGGGGTCAGAAGAACGTGCAACTGTAAACATAGGTAAGTCCATTGCAGCCAAATCAACTATGTCTGCCTCATGCCCTTTGTCTTTCGCAACATTAGCAAATCTTTCCGCCAATTCTAGGTTGGTACCGGAGGTTGCCGTAATCATCAGGAATTTTGCCATGTTGACGCGAGGGGCTATCCATACTTCAACAGAATAGTATCACTCGACTTCCACAATTGAGGTTGGGATACCTCTTTCGACTGCTAAATCAATTACTATTCTTGTCCATTTACTGGTCGGTGAAGGCATAGCCAAAATATGTGAAGCGCCTTTCAATATTTTTTCAGTAAGTGTGTTTGGAGCCTCTGCTCTCCCTTGATCAACCAAGCTTCTGGTTGGATCACTCCATTCTTCTGTAAACACAGCGATTTCGATAGAACTATTGTCAGCCCATCTTTCTGCCATGTAATCTACTCCACTTGCTCCACCGACAATAACCAAATCCGGATAACCATTATTTTCAAGCCAATTATCAATTGCTTTTTCAAAGACTTCAAAATCATAAAATCGACTACTTCCGACTATTGCCAAATTAATTACAGAACCATCTTGATTCAAGTCTCGTCCACCGAGAGAATCGACCACATCTTGTCCGGGGGTTGTTGTCATTGTTCACCCGAGGTAGGTACCCGTGAATAAAGATGGTCATTTTTGTGGCGCTCATTGAATTGTTTAGATATTATATCCCACCTATTGATATCAAGGTATCCAATCGCCTAACCAAGAGGTCAAGCCATGGCTCTAGATATCGAAGCTATTCGAGCAGATTTTCCAATCCTCGACAGGGTCTTGCCCAATGGCAAGAAATTGGTCTATTTTGACAACGCTGCTACCTCTCAAAAGCCTCATGTTGTTATCGACTCGATGACAAGATACTACGAGGAATACAATTCCAATGCTCATCGCGCTAATCATACCTTGGCCGATGAGGCAACAACTGCACTGGAAGAAGCCAGAAGCAAGATTTCTCGCTACTTTGGTACAAATCCAGAAAATATGATTTACACAAGTGGAGCGACTGAGGCAATCAACTTGGTTGCCTATGGTTGGGCGAGATACAATCTGCAACAAGATGATGTGGTTGTCGTTACAGAAATGGAGCACCATGCGGATATAGTTCCGTGGCAGGAACTCAACAAAGAGAAGGGGGTAGAAGTTCGTTATGTGCCAATTAACTCCAGAACATTCACCCTCGATATGGAAGCCTTTGAAGTAGCCCTTGAAGGGGCGAAACTAGTCTGTGTCGTCCATACTAGCAATGTATTAGGAATTCGTAATCCCGTTGAGGAAATTATTGAGAAATCTCAGGCTGTAGGTGCTCGAGTTCTCCTTGATTGTGCTCAAGGTGCACCACATGAGAGGATATTCTTCGACAACATGGGTGCAGATTTTGTTGCCATCTCAGCCCACAAAATGGCCGGACCAACCGGTATAGGCTGTATTTTGGTGAAACCCGATGCAATGGCCGAAATGGGCCCATTTATGACAGGTGGTTCAATGATCAGAAGAGTTTCAACCGAAGGTACAACCTTCCAAGAAGGTCATGCTATGTTTGAGACGGGGACACCAAGAATCGCCGAGGCTATTGGTTGGGGGGCAGCAGTAGAGTGGCTAAGCCAATTCGACATGAGGGAGGTTCATGCTCACATACATGATGTCGCCTCCTGGACCGCCGACCAAATGCTTGAGATTCCTGGCATCCGTATTTTTGGTGACCCCAAAAATCCTAACTCAAGCGGAGCGGTCTCGTTTCTTCACGACTCAATTCAATCTCAAGATTTAGCGATCCTGTTGGATGAGGGAGGTTTCGCTGTCAGAACAGGTCATCATTGCGCTCAACCTCTGATGGATGCATTGGGTGTGCCTTCTACAAATCGCGCCTCATTTTGGATTTACAACACATTAGATGAGGCGCAGTCCTTTGTGGAGCACTTGAGATATGTGTGTGAGCGATTTGCTTGAGGTTGGCATACACCCTCGTCATATTGAATAGAACCAATCGGGAGGGTGTATCATGGCGGAGAGGCGATGGCCCGAGCACCTCGATTCAGTAGTCGAGGAGTTCGATGATTGCTTTGATTCGATGGAACGCTATGAGTTACTATTTGAATATGCAAAAAAACACCCAAGCCCACTACCTCTCGATGAATGGAATGAGGAAAATCAAGTCCACGGCTGTCAATCTAGAGCACATGTAGAATGTGGTCGAGATGAATCGGGTAATTTCCTCATGCGGGGTGGGGCTGATGCGCAGATTGTTCAGGGATTGATGTCCGTAACCGCAATGGCTGTAAACGGTATGAATCCAAAAGAAGTGGCACAAATGTCTCCAGACTACGCAGATGCAATGGGAATTCGCAATTCTTTGACTCCGAGTAGGGCCAATGGATTTTTGAATATGTTTGAGAGAGTCCGTTCAGAAGCAGAGAGGATGGTGTAATCGTGGTCGACGAGGCATTGGTTCGTGAATCTCTAATCGAGGTAGAAGATCCAGAAATGAAGATTTCAGTTATTGATTTAGGGCTGATTTATGAAGTCCGAATTGAAGAGGCGCATGCTGAAATCGACATGACTCTGACAAGCCCTGGTTGTCCAGTTGCACCTGAACTTATGGCAGCAGTACACCGAGCTGCTCTCACCACAGAGGGTATTGATAGTGTCCATGTAAACCTCACTTTTTCTCCGCCTTGGGATCCAAAAATCCATGCTACAGAGGATGGGAAGTTCGAGCTTGGAGTATTCTAAGCCAATCGCATTTCTGCTGCTCTCACCGTATTGCTCATCAGCATCGAGATGGTCATCGGTCCAACTCCTCCTGGTACAGGCGTCATATGCCCTGCTATGTCTTTTACAGAGGGTTCCACATCGCCAGCCAGACGGCTACCACTTGCTCTTGATTCATCGATAACCCTATTGATTCCAACATCGATAACTGTCGCCCCAGGCTTTATCCAATCTGTTCGAACTGTAGCAGGGCGACCAATCGCTGCTACAACTAGGTCAGCGCTTCGACAGATTTCCGCAATATCCTGTGTCCTAGAATGAGCAATTGTTACTGTGGCGTCGATGCCTTTCTGAGCCAATAATAGCGCTAGAGGCATCCCAACTATGCGTGAACGTCCCATGACTACTGCTTTCTTTCCTGATAGGTCGATATCAGCATCCTGAATCATCCGTATCACGCCGGCAGGCGTACAGGGCAGCAAACCATCTGTTTGACCCATTACCAATTTTCCAAGATTAGCAGGGTGGAATCCATCAACATCTTTCGAGGGGTCTATTGCTTCGGTTATGGCCAATTCGTCAGTTCCTTCTGGAGTGGGGCTTTGAACAAGGATGCCATGAACGGAGTCATCAGAGTTTAGGTTTGCAACAACCTGCATTAATTCCTTTTGAGTGACATCGTTCGAAAGATCAATTCTTGTGCTTTTTATTCCACATCTTTCGCAAGCTCGTTGTTTGTTTCTAACATAGACATGACTTGCTGGATCATCACCTGCGAGTACTACTGCAAGATGAGGCTCAACTCCTGATTCCTTCAGTGCTGAGACCCTCTCGGCGAGTTCCGCCTCAATACGCAATCCTAACGCCTTACCATCAAGTATAACTGCGCTCACGAAGTAATCCCCCTGTATATCGAACTTGACCTTTTTTCTAACGCTGGCCTTACCTAGCCTCAATGAGGGTATAAATTGGAGCCCCAGGAGGGATTCGAACCCCCGGCCGTCTGATTACAAATCAGATGCTCTACCAGTCTGAGCTACTGAGGCAGCAACCCTCGCTGACCACATTCGATTCTTGAACCCTGCACCTAGAAGGGTAGCCGAAATAGGGCCAAGTTGAATGCCTAATCACCCCTCCGAATCTCACGGATTAGTATGGCCAACTCAACTTCCCATAGGAAATTGAACATGGTTATTGCTGCTTGGGTGTGCATACTTTTAGGCGCCGGAATAGTCTTTGGCACTGCTGGAAATACATTTGCAATATCGGTTGGCGCGCCACTGTCTATCGCTGGTGCTGCATTACTTCTCTTTGGTTTAGGAATGCCTGATGAATCATCAGTCGACCCTGATGAATTAGCCGCATGGGCGCCTGACGCAGTAAAGATGCCCGATGCAGGGCGAGCAATGTATCGGGTCGATACATCATTGGATCCTCCAATAAAAACCTCGATTCTGTGTGGTCGTTGCGGGCATTTAGAGTGGGTTGATGGCACGAAACCAGAATTTTACAATTGTGTAGAATGCAAAACAGAACTCTGGGTGGCAGAAGAAGAATGAATGGATTATTCCTAAGCAAGCATCAAAGCAAGAAGGTATCAGCGAAGAATTCGAGGTGAGGCATTGAGTCTGGGGAATAACGAGCGAAGAATGCTTCGAGCATTACTTTCAGACACCTCGCGGAGTTGGACACTTTCAGAAATTCTAGAGGCGACGAAATGGACAGATCAAGTCCATGTTGCAGGTGCTGGCCAGGCGCTAAAAGAGGCGGGACTAGTAGAAATCACCGAGTCCTCATCTCGCACAGTTGCACTTGGTCCAGAAGGACTTAACGCAGCAAAAAATGGTTTGTTAGAGGGAAGAATTTGGAATTGGTTACTACAATCCAAACAATCTGAAAGGAATATGCAAGGTTTGTTCTCTGCCGGTTTTGAACGTCACGAGGCTGGACCTGGGGTAGGGCTTCTGAAATCATTAGGAGTTAAGGTTGAATCAGGCTCTTTTGTGTGGCAAGATCAAGAAGAGGTTTCTGCAACTATAGAAAATCGAACTTCATTCATCAATAATTTAGCAGAATCCGCTCAAGACGCAGATACTCTTGACTCCTCACTCATAGACCATTTCCAGAATAGGAAGGGCTTGATTGAAATCGAGAATAGCATCACTAGGAATTGGACCTTGACTAAGGATGGTGCCAAATACAATGTTGAGGATTTAGAAGAGGTTGAACAAATTGGTGAGATTACACCTGAACTTCTTCAAGGAGAATCTTGGAGAGATGCTGAATTCAAACCATTCGATGTCAATGCTCCAGCGCCTATTCCTGCCGGAGGGAGACCGCATCCTATGCAAGCGCTGATAGAGCGAATTCGTTCGGTTTTCTTGGAAATGGGCTTCTCAGAAATTGAGGGAGATTATGTTCAATCAGCGGGGTGGAATATGGATGCTTTATTCATCCCTCAATCTCACCCCGCCAGAACCATGCAAGATACATTCTATCTGAACAATCCAGAGAAGGTAGAAGTCGCACCTGAAATGCTCGATCTATGGGCTAAGGTGCATGAGCACGGACACGATACAGGAAGCAAAGGATGGGGAGTTAAATTCGACAAAGAAGAAGCTCAAAAGGGCTTACTTAGGACACATACGACGGTCAATACAATACGTCATATTGCTGAAAATCCAGATGTTCCAAGTCGAGTTTTTGGAATCGGTCGTGTATTTAGACAAGAGACCATTGACCGAACACATTTGCCAGAGTTCCATCAAATCGAAGGCATTATTCACGAACCAGATGCAAATCTTCCAATGCTAATTTCTACCCTCAAAACCTTCTATGCGAAAATGGGTTATCCAGACGTTCGTGTTCGCCCTGCATACTTCCCGTATACCGAGCCATCGGTAGAGGTCGAAGTTTACTGGCGTGGTGAATGGTTAGAACTGGGTGGCTCGGGAATTTTCCGGCCAGAAGTCACTGAACCGCTTGGCACTGAATGGCCGGTCTGTGCATGGGGGATGGGTTTGGAGCGACTTGCAATGCTCGTACTAGGGTTGGATGACATCAGAGAATTGTATCAACCAGATCTCGAGCGCCTCTCTAAGATGCCAATACTGTGATTGTAGAATCTTTTTTCACGCTAAAATTCTGATATTTATTTCCATAAACAACTGCCATAATTAGCAGAGTTAGCAAAATAGCTCCAGAATCAGGCGGGTTCTTGAACCATGGAATCGCAATTATGCCTGACTCACTTGATTGACCTTGCCCACCTCCTGGGCCACCCCCCCCGCAACCTTCTGGTGGTGGCCCGATACCAGGTCCCCAGGTTTCTCCGTAACCAGAACAATCTGTATCACCTCCACCATTTTCTTGTGAGTCATAATTGCTATTTTCAGCAATTCCTCTGTAACAGAGGATGAAGTAAGGGAATCCCAAATCACCTTCACCATTAGTCCACGTTGAATGATAGTGGTAAATCCCATCGGGGAAATCTGGTGTTGCACCGTATTGGCCATTACAGGAATCTAAGTCACCCATACCTGCAATATACTCATAGTCCTCAATTCCGTTATATCCAGTTTCTCCTTCTTTCAATCGATATGAAGAAGTCATTTCTGATACTTCACCATTTTCGTCCCATCCTACAAATCCATAAATTGGATATCCATCGAAAGCAAATCCTACTATCCCCGAATGTTCATTTATCGTTCTTGAAGATTCTAAACTATAATCTCTCCAAGATTGATCTTCATCGGGGTGCCAATGAACACAATTGGCATCTGCATGATAATGATACTCGCCTCCAGGGCCTGAGTGGCCATGACATAAACCGAGCCACACATGTTGCCTATCTTCCTCATATTGCCCCTCTTGCCCGGCCACTGCATCTCCTCCGGGGCCGTCTTCTGGACCGAATATGGGTACTCCATTGACAGCGAAAGCAACAGCACCCCTAATTGGGGCCATTTCACAACCTTCACTCGATATAGAGGGAGTGCAATCAGAGTTATTTGTTGGTTCTAATGGAATTGTCCAAACATGGTCTTGTGAGGCGGTACAACATCCCGGCCCTGACTCTAAATCATGGGCTGGAATTCCGTTAGCTTGGATCACAATGTGAGTTTCATTGTATTCGTAATCTAATTCACAAATGTGGTTATCATAGTCAGTAGTATTGTAGTCGTCAATACCTGCTATTTCGTCTCCATGACAGTGCAAACTGTTGTTCCAAAATTCTGCACGTTGAGTCTCCTCATCGTCGGGTTGCTATACTGTGTTATTGTCTTCATTTGTTGAGTTTTCATCATTATCTTGCTGTTTTACAACGATGTAGTTTATCGTGACTTTATCTGTAGAAAAGATATTTTCTCCACAACTTGCCTCCATAGTGATAGTTAGATTTTCATTTAATTCTGAAAAAACCATTGAGAAAAGTCCGTCATCATCCATTGGAACGTTCAGCTGTTCTTGTTCAATATCAGAATCGGACCACACAAACTCACAAGTTTCAATCGATGTGTGTGATAGATTACCAGTAAGAATAGCGTCATTTCCGTAATCGATAGTGGTTGCAAAATTGTCAAGAATAATTTCAGTAACTCCTTCTTCAGGATATGAAATTGTAAATTCAGTTTCCCACTTTGTTTCTTGGTATAGGTAATCTCTTGCTGAAATGCTTAGTGAATGAGTACCTACATTTAGTCCGGTAATATCGACTGCATATTGTCCGTTTTCATCTAGGTAGGTATCTGGTAATTTTGCATTATTCAAAGACACTTCTAGGTATATGTCATCAAGAGATTCGTCATTAACCGATACTGTGATGCTTGTGACCTCCCCTACTAGAAAATCACCAGGTTCTTCGCCGGTTATTGTCGGTGGTTTATCTGAAACATCGGTTTCTACTCCAAGAAAGAAAAGTCCTAACATAACGCTACCTATCATCAAAAAAGCCAATGTCAAGCTCCGGACCTGCTCTTTATTCATACAACTTCCTCGTATATTGAACCTAAAAAGTCAACTTGCATTTTTCTTTTGTTCGCCTAGGATGCACATGTTTTCTAAAAATTCACTCATTCGCTAGATTTTGTATATCTTCCACGAAGAGGCCTAAATCCCAGGCAGTACCAGTCCAAGCCAATCTCTTTCTGAGTTGTTTATCTAGGACGAAGGTCACGGTTGAATGTCCTATTTCGTAATCCCCTAATGTATCCTCGTGAGGATTAGTTTCCTCGCCATCTGCAGAACCTTCTAGGACGCAAGATAGGTAATCTCCATTCGGCCGCTCATAGCCCTCATTACACATACAATGAGCGCTTGAGCCCTCTCCCATCACCCAGCCGTGACCATTACAATCAACGCCTACTGGAAGCAGAGAAGTGTTTGCTCCTGACTCTACCCAAGCGAGGTGGTCATCGTAAGTAACGAATTCCTCGAGATAGCCTTCTTCTGATTCTTGCCAACTCCAAGATGTATGGTTCCAATTCATCAAAGTCCATCCTTCTGTGGAGAAATTAACTCCTGCAGAATTTCTTGTTTTATTGTCTAAATCAGCAACTGTGTCAGATACCAATAATTTAGAATTTTGATAATCTACAATTATTGTCTCGTTGCTTGAATTTAGGAATACAACTCGATTCATAGCGCCTTCTGGAGGAGCGCTGGCGGCAATGTGCTCGTCGTCAACAATTACATTCCATGAGGAGTATACCTCCATCAGAGTACTTGGCCTCTCAGCGGTTAGATGTGTCCAATTATATCCTCTCGATTGAGTCCAGTCGAACAGATGTTCTACTGTATCCCTTGCCGGATCAATTGTAATTGATACGAATACAACATCATCACTTGCATCGCCCAGATTTTCTTGAGCCCATGCCATATTTGCTGAAATTGCGAGGCAAATATCAGGGCAACTTGTGTACACAAAAGCTACAACAACAACCTTTCCTTCTAGGTCAGAGAGTGTGAATTGATGGCCATTTTGGTCGATTAGAGTAAAATCAGGCGCATCAGGAGGTTCTCGATATTCTATTCCATTGAATTCAATACCGTTGTCATCTTGGCCTAAACACCCAGATAGCAAAATCGAAACAAGTAGAATTGCGAATATTTTCTGACGCATATTCATTCCTCAAGTAGATACAATATATCATCTAAGACCATTTCCGCATTCCAATCGGTGTCTGCCCACCAAACTCTTTGATTGAAATTCTTGTCCACGATGATTGTTCCAGTAGTATGGTCCACCCAATAACTCAGTGGATGATGTTTAGTCGTAACAGCGGCTTCTTCGGATTGTTGAGTATCAAGTCCACAACCTTCATCGTCGACTTCTTCGCCTTCCGGTGTGTCTGCACAGAGATCGAATCCATCAGCAACTCCATCTCCATCTTGGTCTGAATCATAGGTCGTTAATCCGACATCAAAATTGGTCCATACTGGTTGTAATTCTTCTAAACTACCCGTAAGATGTGGCCAGTGGAATCCTCGGTCATCCGAGTATTGCTTCAGTACAGTAGAGTTGTCGGTCCATGGATCCACTGTGATTGAGAGGATTGCCACTTCTTCACCATATGCATCCCCCAATTGATCAGCGACGTAATACAAATTTGCACTTACTACCGGACATATATCGGGACAACGGGTGAATAGGAAAGCGATAACAATGACCTTTCCTTCAAGATCACTCAAAGCGTATGGTTCTCCGTTTTCATCTAATAGAATGAAGTCTTCAACAGCTACTGCTGGTTTTATTTCTTCACCATAAAATGGGCTTTCTTCCTCTCCGAGACATCCTGCTAATAGTAGGCTTGTTGTAATCAATACTGTGAAGATAGACTTTGATATAGAATTCATATTTATTCCTCTTCGTTTTTCAATTTTCGAGTCCTGATGATTCCTAAAATAACTATTAACAGGAAAATCAGTAAGAATTGAGGAGAGAAAAGTAATTGCATGAATTCTCCGATTGCCAATTCGGCTTTATCTGAAGGTTGTTGCCCATCACCTGGATGATTAAACCCACTTGGTGGTCCGTTTTCAGTGTGATTATCAAATTGAATAGTCACTGATATTTTGTTCCACAGAGTATCATTTTCGAAAATGTGTATTTGCAATTTGGTATCATTGTAGACACTAGGGTCAAGCCAAACTAGACACTCATCGTCAGAATTTGTGGAGTTTGATGGCCCAACCTCACAATCCCAATCTATTGTGCCATTTTTCCCCTCAGTGGAAAATGTTAGTGTGAGGTTCCTGTCCGATGCGACGTTGTAAAAAATCAAGGTATCATTCTGTTGAACGGAGGCTTCGTCTGGCTGAACTGAATTATTTCTCATTATGAACGCGAATGTGTTAGCGCCGTGAGCGGAGGCTGTTGGAGCCATCAATAACACGGCTGCCATTACCAATGCGGTCCTAACGCGCATTTTTTCACCTCATTCATCAGATGCCTCTACTGACCATAGAGCGGGGTAATCATATCTTGAATCATAATCTTCGTCGAACTGAACGACGTATACACCACTGACCATTTCCGAAATGAAAACGAATCCTCTTGGATCATATTGTAGACCCCAGTCAAATGGAATCATACAAGATGCCCAACAATCAGCCATGTCGTATCCTAGGGTATTTGTCGGGTCATCTATCCAATCTGGCCCCGCTGGCAAGTAATAACCAAGGGTATGTGTAGGTGCGAGTTGAGTTATAGCTTGGAATCCTCTATCTGGTTCAGGGTAGCCGTTTTCCCAAACTAGCTCATCCCAGATGTGGCCGTGATCAGTAATCCAAACTCCCGCATGGTAATGAGTCCAATAGACGTGACCGCTCAACCCAGTATCTCCATTGTGGGGGCTGAATATGTATCCTCCCGGGATATAGTGGTGAGGGTGTGTTGAGCCATCCGCCAGAGTACTTTCTCCCGGCAGCTTCCACTTCGAGACTAAGAATGGCTTGGATGGGTCAGTTGTATCTATGGTCCATATGTACCCAGTATGGTTTGCGTTAGAACCGTATTCCGGAGCGATGTAGGTGTAATGCCTCCAATTTTCACTGTAAGTGGCGTCATCGGGTCCAGTTCCACAATGTTCAGGCCAGGTCTCTACAGGGTCATACTCACTAATTCCTGAACAAATCAGATTGTCTTGAGGCACAGCATAGTGGATGTTGTCATTTCCATCCTCAGCATTGAGCCACTCGTTAGAGTCCATGTTTGCGTGGCCGCCGCCATCTGGTCCGTACCATCCTGAGTCATCTGTAGGACAACCAAGCCAGCGACCTGTTTCTGGGGGCCATGAAATTCCTAACGGATCTGCAATTTGAGGAGGTTCAGATACATCGACAAGCCTCAATCCAGCACCCCAATAAGAAACCGCCAACAGCTTTTGTTTGGTGATGGGGTGAATGAAAAACACGTTATCGTGGTTGAAAATAGAACCTCCACAGGTTGTCTGAATTTCCGGAGTGTACCCTCCCCAACGTATGATTTCTCTACTTGCATTCTGTTGTTCATTGTTGTTTGTAGGATTCAATCCTTCAAAATCGATCAGGGCGTAAAATACCTGAGTGCCTTTGTAGAATGTACCGCTCGATCCCTCAACTAATTCTGGATATGGGTCTGCTCCGAACAGGAAGAGGTGGCAATCATCCTGCCAAAAAGCCGTTGGATTTGCTGGTTCCCAATCGCAATAGACATGAAGATCTTGGTTGTGGAAACCCGCAGGTGGGTTATCCCATTCCGCGACCTTGATTGGACTGGTCTTGTCCCCAACATAAATCAGGTCCAGTCGATTTGCTCCACTGTTAGCATCATCATCATTTGGAATTGGGTCTAGTTCGGAATTGGTTAATTCGTGATTTACCAAAACCCAATTATTATCCGAGGTCACTTTTATGTCAATCATTCTGGCTATTTCTGCATAATATGTTGACAATAGTCGAATGTCGTTGGGCCGGCTGATATCTAGGATTTCGAATTGGTTGTATGAAGATACGTATGCATAGCAACCACCTGTGCCATCTCCATAAATTTCGCAGTCATCCAAGAAATTACCTTCAATTGCGATTTCTGAATTATCCCCTGGAGTTGGACCTGTATTCTTGAATTCGTCAAAACAAGGCCTTCCTGCTACATTGTCCAGTTCTGTTGGAGGTTTGACATTTCCATCACAATTTAGATTGTGATAATCAATAAGTTGGGCATTCGGTGTTGCCAGTCTGTGAGCAAGCAAATCATTGTGGGAGTGATTGCCATCTTCGATTTCAGTGACTGGGTCAATCCATTCCCAACTTTCTGAGTCATCGGCATCTGGTTCGAATACCCCAATACACCCGCTCAGAGGTGCTGCAAGCATAAGGAAAGTCATCAGAATCATTGGGTTCAGAAAACTACGAGTCATGTTCTCACCATTGGCTGTGACTTTTGCGGTATTCGTCCAGCAATTGAATGCAACGGTCCTAAGCGCCCTCTAATAGAGGGCGGTATTGGTGCCCATGTTCATCTAATTATGATTCCAAAGGAATACCATATGGTGCGTCGATATCGAGTTGCACGATATATAGTCCAGTGGTAATGCACGAAAGGTAGGTATATCCCTCATGGTATTCTGCAGCCCAAAGGAATGGCGTCCATCCAAAGTCGTAGTATGAACTGTCTAGAGGGACTCCATCCTCTCCGTGAGGTAAATGATAACCAATCGTAGCCTCCATGTGGGCAACAGACCGATTCTTCCCTTCTTCTAATCCTAGAAGCATCAGGGTTTCAATGTCTACAACCCACAATCCTGCGTGATAATGAGAGAGGTATATTCGCCCATCCCATGCACCTCCATGACTTTGGTCAGGCATATTTGGTAGACCCGTTTGGAAGATTTCGTGGTCAGCATTGTGAGGGCTGAAGAGTAACCATTCTTCTCCAGATGGGATGAAATGTTCATCTGCAAAAGGAATCTCATAACCATGAATTAACTTCGGTAAGAAGGTGACTTTTCCATTCAATACTTCGTAACCGGTGGTATCTAACAAATATCCCATACCGGTTCCTATTTCGGTTGAAAGAACCTCAGTTGCTAGGAAGGTCATGTGCATTTTTCCAGCAGGATAACCTAGGTGACTTGCATCCACCATTTTGTCAATTGGTTCTGCGTAGTGGATGTAGGAGGCGCGACCACCATTTTCATTGCTGGTGCAACCACAATCCATCTCGCCGTCTTCATCAAGATCGGCGAATTCCATCCAAGCCCCAACTTCAGGCGCTCTCCATGTACAGCCGGCTTGAGTGCCACCGGACATACGACATAGCGAACCATGCCAGAGATATTGTTCTGGACTATTTTGAGGGTGAGGGACGTCGCTGACATCGAAAATTCTCAGGCCGGCTTCCCAGTATGCTCCATAGACGTAGGTTCGACCATAGCGTGGGTCGCTCTGATCCTCGCCGGGCCAAGTCTGAACAGTCATGTCGTGAATGTAGATCCAACCTCCAAGAGTAGTTTCCCAACTTACTTCTGCTTCGCCCACCTTTACGATTCTAGGTAAGTCTCCCCAAAGGCCGAAGTTAAGATGGGCGATGGTAATTCCACCACAGGCATCTCCTTGGCCAACGTCACATGCTTCATAGTCTGGATTGGCCACGAAAATGTACCACTCGCCATCAATCATGTGGGTGTAGAGATTGTGAGGTCCAGTTGGATGATCGGCATCATACCAAGCATCGACAAAGGTGGGGTCGGTCTTGTCAGTGACATCCACTAAAGTCACGGTAACTTGAGCAGGGTCTCCCCACTGACCAACATTAGGATCTGCATTGCCGGCATCTACCAATTGATTCTGAACAATTATGTATTCTCGACCATTGTACTCTAGATATTTCACATCCAGAACTTGGGTATTTGGATCGACATATATACCTGTTACAGTAGTATTTGCGGGATTTGTAACATCGACAATATGCATTTCAGACCATCCGGCAAGATATGCATAGGTTCTGCCATCGGGGGAATCGGCGACTTGCACTTCGGCATTCCCTGGTGCAGTTAATGGGTTGAATGAAACAGGTTGGATATTGTCTGTATAGAAGATGTGTTGACTTGAGTTTCTGTGATCATGCCCCTCATCATATTGAATCAAGGGATCAATCATTGAAGACGGGCCATCAGAGGTCAAGGAATCTCCATCTTCGAGCATCAATATCGCAACTCCTCCAATTAGAAGAGTAACCGCTAATCCACCCGCGATAAGCAGCCGCTCGGTGTCCATCATTCCGGCGAGAGTCCGAGTCATGTTGAAGTCTTTGCCACAGTACGGAGAGTCGTGAAGCGTGCTGGCTGGATGCTTGTAGTGGTGACATTGAGCCTTCTCGTAAGCTCATCAGTAACTGCTCATGACAAGAAGGAGTACACAGTAATCCTTGGCTCGGAAGGTGCCAGACCTTCGTCGATTGATGCAGGTATACTAGTCGAAACAGATTCTATTTTCTTCCGAAATCATGATTCTAGAGAAAATGCCACTCATAGAATTCTAATCGATGCTGACTCCGATGGTTCATTCGATTCTATAGATGATATGTACACGGAGTGGATGTATACTTCATGTGAATTAAATGAGACTGGCCATAAGATCGACGAGAGTTGTAACACCACTGTAACCGTTCATTTAGCTCCTGAAAATGGCCTGCTCCCTGGAAACATATCAATGATTCATCAGGTCAAGTATAACGAACAGGTGACAAATACTCCGTTTTATGCCGTATTCTCAATTGACAACCACAGTCAGCAAAACACACTCGGTTCCCAGGGCCCACAAACACAAACTGATCCAGTGGATTCAGATGCATTCCTCAGAGGCGTTGTTGTGATTATGGCGGGCATTTCTATCTGGCTGACCTCTCTTTTGATTTCTCATCGAAGCAATGACTGAGGCTTACTTAACAACGGTCGAACTCAAGAACCCCTGCTTGGTCGGTAGGCTCACAGGGCGCTTAGCTCAGCTTGGAAGAGCACCTGGTTTGCAACCAGGGGGCCGGGGGTTCAAATCCCCCAGCGTCCACCATGTAATCTGAGTCCAAAGAGGCTCATAAACTGACAAGAAAGGATTTGAAGGCTTCAACTTCTTAAACTGCATCTCAAAACCAGGTTTCGTGGTTGATATCTACGTTCTCGAATGTGAGGGCGGCAAATACTACGTCGGCAAGACGGGAGACGGTGAGCGACGTCTGAAACAACACATCTCAGGACAAGGTGCTGAATGGACAAAGATGCACAAGCCAAAGAGAATAGTTGACTACTACAAGAATGCCAAAGACTCCGATGAAAAGAAAGTCTTCGAAAGCATGGTAAAGAAGCACGGTGCAAGTAAAGTCCGGGGTGCTCACTTCACTAAGCGCAGAGCTAGTCGCAAAGAGATTAGAGATC
>JALRLV010000014.1:35765-36080 GCA_023268715.1 Candidatus Thalassarchaeaceae archaeon | reverse complement strand
CTGAACGACTGCGCCAGTCTTCCAAGTCTCCTGCTCCCCAGGACTCTTTCTCTACCCTCTTACGAAGGGCTCTTGGTAACTCGGTTACTGACTTAACATTGAGTTTGATTTTACCCATATCTTTCTCCAATTGGCGTATAGCATCCCCGCCTGGGCCAACCATTGAACCGACTGCGGAATCATCGACGAAGATATCTGCCGATGAATCGGTTAGGAACTTAGCATGTAAGACAGATATTCCGGTAAGTCGAGATGCCTCTCGCTTCAATTCCTCAGCGGCGAGCCTCCAAGCGGGGCTGCCGCCTTCTCCGCTTC
>JALRLV010000014.1:8630-35744 GCA_023268715.1 Candidatus Thalassarchaeaceae archaeon | reverse complement strand
GGAATCGCTTGATTTCAATGACTGGGCGGCTTAGATCTGACTCCATCCCCGTAGGTGCACGAACAACCATCTTCAGTTCTAGAACTTCGTTTACCTTCCCCTTCTCAATGTTGATTACAGTATCCAGTACTTGTGAAATTAGTCCTAATTCTACCTTACCTACCATGCGTTGGATGGCTTCCAATGCACTGTTTGCGTGTGTTACGCCGAGCAGTCCAACACCTGCCAGCCGTACATCGCCAAATATCTCGAAATCTCTTGCTCTTCGAACCTCATCAAAAATTACGAAGTCGGGTCTCACTAGGAATATCACCTCTGCGGTTTTCTCTAAATTGCCTTCTAGAGGAGCGTATTGAGTAACTCTCTGTGGGACTTGCAAATCCCTAGGTGCTTCCATGGTCTTGACCATTGCCCCAACCGATTCATCGAGGTGTGCTGCTATTGCTTGAGCGAATGTTGTCTTTCCACTTCCTGGCTTTCCGACGACGAATACTCCACGGTGATGGTCTGAAAGTCGTCGAATCAATTCGTCATTCAATTCGTAATCACTGAGTTTGAGGTGAGCTACAGGTCTGACCACTGTGATTTCCCAAGCTTCTGAGAATGGTGGCCATGCGCAGGTTACACGCAGGTCTCCGATTTGCATAATTCTACAACCTTCACGCTCGATTTCAATGAAGCAATCTGAGCGAGCATCATTCTGCTCGACTACAGATGCCAAGTCCTCTGCAAGTGATTCTAACATCGGCTTGTCCCAAACATCGCCCTCTACTTCTTCCAATCTCAATTGACTGATGTGACCTGCCTTTACTCGAGGAGGGCAGTCGGCCTTGAGAAATACGGTTGATGCAGTCTCATCGGCTAACAATGACTCCAATGAATCAGGAAGCGGAGGGTGGTCGCCGAAGGTCGCCATGGATGAGACAGTGAGCCAGCGGCATTTCACCGTTGGGGGATAAGTCGTCTACTCAATTGAGGACGTTTACACACCAGCGCGCGAACATGGTAGCGGAAAATGCAACTGCTAGCGCAGGGACAACAGGATAATCTAGGTTGCTTGTATAAACAATGTACTGAGCCATTGTTACGGCAATTATTGTGGCGGCATCTCTGATTTCTGGCATGCCCCAACCAGACTGTGTGCGGATATGCTCTCGACCTATCCAAGTGTACCAAACCAATGCCACAAGCCCGACAATCAAAGCGTGTCCAACCACCCAACCGATAGTGTCTCCAAAGGTTGCAACTATGCTATCTTGGAAGTCTCCGAAAAGCATCGAGGCGAGGTCTACCATGTTACACCCGAGTCGCCTTGTGTTCTTCAATCAACGGGATGTTCATTGACGTATAATGCGTCTAATTTCATCTATGTCTGCCGGCGCTGAAATCGGAGCATTTGCCCTTTGAGATTCGATTCCTTCTAACTCCCCCATATGGTAATTGACCACTATATCAGGGTCCTTCAATAGATTGCCAGTAAGCATGCCTACGACTCGCTGCGTAGGGTCAATTATGCCCTCTTCAACGAGTCTTCTAATTCCTGCTACTGTAGCACAGCTTGCGGGTTCTGCACCAATTCCTGCTGCGTCAACTATCGCCTTTGCATCCATTATTTGGTCGTCGCTTACCTCCGTTACGACCCCATCTAATGCGGTAATTCCGC
The DNA here is from genome assembly GCA_023268715.1 of Candidatus Thalassarchaeaceae archaeon. Classification (GTDB taxonomy): domain Archaea; phylum Thermoplasmatota; class Poseidoniia; order Poseidoniales; family Thalassarchaeaceae; genus MGIIb-O1. The sequence continues at coordinate 34,081 of JALRLV010000014.1, read as the reverse complement.
GCATTGATTTACGCCATGAAACTGGATTACCAATCTTGATTGCGGTTGCAATTGTTTCTGCCTTAACTGGTTGGATATCCGTTCCTTTAGACCAAGCTGTATAGAGAGGGTTTGCTCCTGCTGCCTGAACGACAGCGATACGTGGTAATTGATCGATAATTCCCAACTCATGAAGTTCCAACAACCCCTTGGCGATGGCTGTGTTGTTTCCGAGGTTTCCTCCTGGCAGGACTATCCAATCTGGAACCTGCCAATCGAGGTCTTGCATGATTTCCATTCCGATTGCTTTTTGCCCTTCAATTCTGAATGGATTAATTGAATTCAGGAGGTATATCCCTTCACTGTCGCATACCTCCTGAACCAAGGCCATAGCATCGTCGAAGTCTCCTTCAATTTGGATGGTCTTTGCACCATATGCAAGGGCCTGACTTAACTTACCGAAGGCAATTTTTCCCTCGGGGATGAAAATCAATCCATCCATTCCGGAAATCGCAGCATAGGAAGCCATTGAGGCGGACGTATTGCCGGTTGAAGCGCAAGCAACTGCGTTCATTTCGAGGAGTTTAGCGACAGTGATTCCGACAGTCATCCCACGATCCTTGAAGGAACCTGTTGGATTCTCTCCTTCATGCTTCAACCAGAGGTCTTCGACTCCAACTTCCCGACCTATTTCACTGGCGTTGTAGAGGTTTGTCGAGCCTTCGCCTCGGGCCGCCGCAATCTCCTGCAATTTCTCGTCACCCAGGGGAAGAATTAGTTCGCGAAATCGCCAAACTCCAGAGCGGTCAAGCGGGTCTTTTGAGGATAATCTCGCATCAAGAATTTCACGGGTTAAATCACATTCAGATAAATCATGAATCACGTCTAGGGTGCCCGAACAATCGCAGCGATATCGTAGCTCGAGACCTGTGTAGGTCTGGCCGCAACGAACGCAAGAAAGGCGCCAGGGGACCTCAACCATCATTCTCTCGAGCCTGTCGCATTGATTTGAAACCCATCGGGACCTTCTCACCGATGCAGACATAGCGAGTCGGTTCAACGGGGCATCGTGGGCGGAGACAAGACGAGGTTACTTGTTGTCAAGGCTGCAATGACAGTCTATGGTGGCGCGGCCCGTGATTTGCTGCGTAATTTACCCGCAATTTCAGAGCATTTTGATGTAAAATTTCTCTGCCTTAATTTACGAGATTCCCAAAGGACTCTGATTGAATCGATGGGGATTGAAGTTCTATGTCCGGAGCAGCAATGGGAGGCTGAAGGCGGACTTTGGAATGAGATTACGGCTGGCCAGGAACGCAGTGCGGCGGCTGCATGGAATATTTTCAAGGAAGCAAGAGAAGCGATTCAATGGGCTGATGCTATTCACCTAACTGGCGGTAATGGTTCGATGGAGTTCCCATCACTAGTTCCATTTGACAAACCGATGCATTTGCACTTCCTTGAATCAAAGCCAGGTATTCACGATGATGTAAGTCATCTGAAGCCTGATGGAAGTGGAGGATGGAGGCCAAAACTTCTGCATATCTTACAAACTCGTCAGCGGTCTCGAATAGAGGCTTCATTTCGTAAGTTTGCACATAACGACAATTGGATTGTAAGTGCAAACTCGGCTTTTTCCGCATCCAATCTTAAGAGAATCTACGGCATAGAAGGAGGAGTTTTGCACCCTTCAGTTGATCTGTCAGAATTTCCACGTCAGCCGAGTTCTGGGGAGTCATCGAGTTTTGAGTCTACAGGAGTAAGTATCCTAGGGCCATACGTCGCAACCATTGGTAGGATTTCTCGCTTCAAGGGCACCTACGAGACTGTTCGCCACCTTTCTGGAAGCAATCTAAACCTTGTTGTAATAGGTGGTGGTTCTACTGAAGAAATAGAGCACCTGCAAGCCTATGGGAAGAAAAATGGAGTTGTTGTAATGACCTTGTCTGGCCTGACCTCAGAAGCCATGCGGTCAGTAATGCGAAACTCGGTTGCAGTTGTTGGGTTAGCTCATGGTGAGGCGTTCGGGCTGACCCCCATCGAAGCCATGGCCTTGGGAACTCCTCCTATTTTCGTTAACGAGGGTGGTTACCGAGAAACCGTTGTAGATGGTACGAATGGAAGATTGGTTCAACGTGGAGATTTTGACTCGTGGAAGGCTGCACTTGAGCAAGCCCAGGAGCAAGATACTCGGGTTGTTTGGGCAGAGGCTGGGCTTGCGAGAATTGAGGAATTAGGATTGACACCGGAACGTCACGCCCAAAGGCTGGTTGACAAGTTACGGCCTTTACTGTCAAATTGATTAGAAGAATGAGACTGAAAACATGACTGATTTGAGCGAATTGCTTGATGCACGAAATCATCACATCAGCAACTCGTTATCAATTGGGCATGGCAAACCACTTCACATTGTGAAAGGAGAAATGCAGTATCTATATTCAAGTGATGGAACTAGGTTTCTTGATCTTGTAAACAACGTCTGTCATGTGGGCCATTGTCATCCAAAAGTGGTTGCTGCGGGTCAAAAACAAATGGAAATTCTTAGCACGAATACTCGCTACATATACGATGGTTTAACCGATTATGTTTCGAGATTGGCGAGTACTCTACCTGATGGCCTTGATGTTGGTTTCATGGTCAATTCTGGAAGTGAGGCAAATGAGTTGGCTATCCGCTTGGCTAGAGCCCATACAGGTAACCACGACATGTTGGTGGCCGATGGAGGATATCACGGCAACACCAGTATGCTCGTTCAATTGAGCCCGTACAAATTTCTTGGGCCGGGTGGTAAAGGAGTGTCAGAGCCTTGGGTACACGTTGTTCCGGTTCCAGATGAATATCGAAGGGCGGGTGTGGATTACGAACAAGAGATGCAGGAAGTAATCTCTGATGCAGGAAATGTGGCTGGGTTTCTGATTGAGCCAATGCTTTCATGTGCAGGTCAAATTCCACTGCCAGATGGTTATCTGAAACTTGCTAAAACATACACTAAGGAGGCTGGTGGTCTACTGATTGTGGACGAGGTGCAAGTCGGCTTTGGCCGATTTGGAACTCATATGTGGGCCTTCGAATCTCAAGATGTTGTTCCGGATATTGTTGTTCTTGGTAAATCAATAGGGAATGGTCATCCTATGGCTGCAGTATTTACAACAAAGGAAATTGCTTCTTCTCTTGGAGAGATGGAATGGTTCAGTTCTACAGGAGGTAATCCTGTATCTTGTGCAATAGGTAATGCTGTAATGGATGTAATAGAAGATGAAGACTTGCAAGAGCAGGCCAAAGAGCATGGTGAATATTTCTTGAGTGGGCTTTGTAAACTGAAAGAATCTTGTCCTGTAATTGGAGATGTTAGAGGAAGAGGTCTCTTCATCGGAATTGAGTTTGTTCACGACCGGATTACATTAGAGCCGAATGCCGAAGAAGCTGAAAGAGTGGTTCGCGAGATGAGAGATTTAGGAATATTATTGAGCACAGATGGACCGCACCATAATGTCATCAAAATTAAGCCGCCAATGGTACTTACAAGACATGATATCGATATGACTCTAGAATGTCTAAACGGCGTACTAAGTCGAAATGGTGATTGAAATGCGACGAGTTGATGTGGGGGTTGTTGAGGCAAATGAATTGCTTAATCAGGCAGGTCTCGCGAGTGTAAACACCATCGAAATATTACAAGGAGGTTGGGATAATACCAACATTCTCCTAACTCTAAGTGACTCTTCCAAAGTCGTTCTAAAGGTATGGAATGCGAATTCAATTGAGGAGGTGAGGAGGGTTGTCACTAGACATTGCCACCTCGATGAACATGGCATACCTACTGCCGTACCAATCGAATTTCAGGATGGGGAATTGATCGTTGAAAAGGATGGTATGGCCTGGACTCTACTACCATTCGTTGAAGGCGGAATGTTGGGTACTGATGAGGAATCTCTGAAGAGTCTTGGAGAAACTTTGGCCCGACTGCAACAAATCCCTATTGCAGATTGCTTTCCAGATGATTACAGAATGGGGTGGTCTCTGTTCGAGGAAATGTTCGAAATAGCCGACGATACAAATTCTTGGTCTGATTTTCTAATCTCTCTGAAGAAAGAATCTGAGAGTTTACGCAACCAAATTCCAGCAGATTTACCACGGGGGATTTTGCATGGCGATCTGTTTCCAGATAATGTCATTGGAGATGGTTCAGTTGCGGCGATCCTTGACTTGGAAGAGGCTTTCATTGGCCCTTGTGCATTTGATTTAATCATGGCTTTCGTCGGATTTGGTTGGGACGGAAAGGAGGTCGTTCTTGAGCGATGGAATGCATTACTGGAAGGCTATGAATCGGTTCGTCCACTATCTCAGGATGAGAAGTTAGCCTTACCTGCACTTCACGGATATGCTACACTTTCGATAGCGGCTTGGAGATATTGGAAGCATGTTATGACTCAGCCGGATGAGGAGCTCAAAGGACGATATTTGGAAATGGTAAATCGGCTCGAAATTGAGTTTAATTTTTGATGTGTAGACTACTAGGTGAGGATAGATGAGCGCTGTTGTACACTCAATCAATATCAGTTCCAAGGGAGGAGTTCCTAAGTTACCGATTGGTAAAGCCAAGGTCAATTTCGAAGGGGTTGAAGGAGATTTCAATAAATTCCGAACAGAGAAGAAAAATAGTACTGGCACCCGAGCAGTGACACTTTTTTCATTGGAACAAATTGAGAAATTGAAGAGCGAGGGGCACGCCATTGATGTTGGAACTACTGGAGAAAACATCACAGTCGAAGGAATAGATTGGCCAACTCTAGAGGTAGGAGCTCGAATGATGATTGGTGAAGCGGTGATTGAACTAAGCGAGCCTACAGCCCCGTGCAGCAAAATTGGCAAGTCGTTCATCGATGGTGCGTTTTCTCGAATTGATCATGAGTTAGAGTTAGGTTGGTCCCGATGGTCTGCTTCTGTTATCGAGGAAGGCCTAGTTGAGGTCGGGAATCAGGTCATTATCCTCTCATGACTAATCATGAATGTAAAATGCAAACATCAATTGAAAACAAGTTCTTCCTGGCTAGTCTCATGCGTTCGCACTGGCTCACCATTTTGCTAGTGTTCTTTGCGATGCCATCTCTAGTCGAGGCAGAGCCCTATCGAATCAGTGGGATTATTACATACTCGGACGGGACTACAGTGAACTACAACGATGTGGAGATAGTCTGTCAAAGCCAGGAATATGACTGTCATCCATTCAGAGGCACAGAGTCGACTACTGACATGTATGGTAGATTTACATTAGAATTAGACATAGAAGAATATCATGACGGCGCCGAATTGATATTGAATGTAAGAAATGAAAACTTTAGCCACATTATCGATATCTCCGAGATGAGAAATTCTTCTCAGAACTTTGTGGTCAACGACATAGAGTTGTCACAAACTCGCCCCCCAGCCCCTCTTTTCTCTGGGTTTACATGCGGATTGATAATTTTCTCACTCGCGCTTGGGATGGTTATCGTACGTACTGCAACTAGGTTGATGACACCGCTAGGCAGAGCAGAATTTGTTGGATACAGGGCGCCGCGAATCGTGGAGTGTCCAGAGTGTCACGGACGCATAGAACAACATCGGCTGATTAGTCACCTTATCGTGGAACACGAAATCGAACCGCTCGATGCTGGCGAGATTGCAGGTAATGTCTTTTCAAAAATTCAGATGAAATAATGGTGCAGAGGGCAGGATTTGAACCTGCGAAGCACTACGCACTGGGACCTCATCCCAGCCCCTTTGACCGCTCGGGTACCTCTGCTTGAGATGCTTCGGGCTATTTGGTCTATTTCACAATGGCGAAGGATTCGGCAAGATAGTAGGTACTGCGAAAAATTGTCGATTAATTCTATTTCGGAAGATCAAAAAGTAGGAAATATCCTTCTTCGGATTTTGATTTGAAAAAAATCTCTCCTCCTGACGGAATATAGGCTCCATCTCCACTGGAAAAGTCAATTCCGTTGATTGACGCGTCGCCCTTTGCTAGATGCACGTATCCGCATCTACCATCATCAATTGTGTATTTGGCTGATGAGATGTTTGAAAACTCCCCTCCCAAAATCGATACATCTTGTTGAATTGATAAATCATTTTCCGAAGGCTTTTGGCTTACTAATATCGGTAGAGAATTCTCCAATTTTTGGTTTACTTGCTTCTGTTGATATGACATGGGAGTGTTCTGTTCTTTCGGTTCGATCCATATTTGAAGAAATTCGGTAACCTCATCTTTTAGGTGATTCATCTCTGAATGTGAGACGCCCGTTCCAGCGGACATGATTTGTATTTCTCCTGGTTTGATGATTGAATGAGTTCCACTACTATCTCTGTGTTCGAGTGCCCCCTCCAATACAATAGAGATTATTTCCATATTATTGTGGCTGTGGGCTCCAAATCCTCTACCTCCCGCAATCCTGTCTTGATTTAGGACTCTTAATGGTCCTATTCCCATATGCTGAGGATTGTACCATCTGGCGAAGGAGAAGGAATGGAAAGTATCCAACCAACCATGGTTTGCATGACCTCTATCTGCTGATTTATGAAGGACTAATCCGTCCATATTTTAGCCACTAGACTGGCACTCATAAAGCCGTGTATAGAAGACAATGTCTCCCTCTACAACTGAGATTCATGAAAACACGCATTGATAATGAAAAGAACAATTCCCGAACCATGCGCGCTCTGACTTTTGTTAGGTTTATGCGACAGATTTTGAAATCTGGTCCCGCGGATTTAGATTGGATTCAGTCCCAAGGATTACTGGCCGTCAAGCTTGCCCAAATATTTGCACTGCGAAGCGATTTGCTTTCGGTCGAAAAGTGTAGGCAATTGCAACAATTGTATCAGCATGCTTCGAGTATTCCATCTGAAGAGGTGTTTGATAATTTAGAGAAGAGGGCGCCTGAGGGTTTCTTCGATGCCTTCGAAGAAATCGACAAGATTCCTATCGCAGCCGCATCGGTTGGACAAGTGCACCGAGCGCGCTTGAAGACCGGCGAAGAGGTAGTTATCAAAGTCATCAAGGCTCAGAACGAGAAGTCGTTTCGTCGAGATGTAAAGCGAATGCGAAGGTGGCTACGTATTTTCCTCCTATTCATGCCAAAGCTACGCAAAGTCGGCAACCCTGTTGCACTGCTAAACCACGTTGCGGACTACACGACTAGAGAGTTGGATCTTCGCAATGAAATTGCGGGAGCAGACGAACTGAAGAATATCCAATTGGATATCGACGACACGTTCCAAATGCATCGTCTCAGATTTCCAAAATACTATCGAGAATTATCCAATGAACAAGTTTTGGTCTCTGAATTTATCAGAGGCGACTCTTTAGAGGATGGAATTGAAGGTGGTACACTTTCATGGTCTACCTTGCTGGATCTTTTCCGGATTCACGGTGCCTATCTATTCGGCATAGGCACATTCCATGGAGATTTGCACCCTGGAAATTGTATCATCGATGAAGATGGTATGTTTGTGTTTATCGATAATGGAGCGATTTGTCATGCCCCAACGCATGTCAGCAGCTCCTTATTCCGCTTCTTCGAACATCTGTCGGCCAGTCAACTAAACGACGCCTTCGAAGCATTGTTAGGCCTCTCAGAAGAGACTCTTGATGATCGACGAAAAGAAAAGTACATGGCAAGAATGTATGAGATATACCACGACTTTGAAATGCTTTCAGTCGGCGAACAAAGCCTTACTCAAATTATGATGAAAACCGTGCGTTGTGCAGTCGAAGATGCAGGCGCAGTCTTCGGAGAAGAGGCATTTCCAATTATCCGCGCACTGATGTATCTCGACGGGTTAGTCATCCGAACACACCCGGATGTAAAATTGATACAATCGATGAGCCCATACCTTGAGGAATTCCGTGCTTGTCTGCCTATTCCTGAGCCGGTTTCACCCTACTCCAAATGAGCAATATCTCGAATCGAGGGAGTTTTAAGAAAACACTTCATTATAAATGAACTATCGAGGATGGTATGTTATGATGGGCGATGTCGTGAGCAATGATACTGCGGCATTGAAGCAATCTTACCTGGTATGTGAGAGGATTGCCAACGAGTCTTCGTCCTCCTTCCTTAGAGCATTTCGAACTCTTCCAAAAGAAAAGAGAGATGGCATCACGGCTTTGTATGCCTTTTGTCGGAGGGCTGACGATGTTGCAGACGGAGATTGGATGCCTGACTTCTCAGGGTTCTCGCCTCAGCAAATGGGCTCTCTGCGATTGAGGGCCCTCCAAAGGTCGAAATTGCTAGACGAAAAACATCAATCACGAGGAACTCTAGACCATGAGGCTCACATTGCAAGACTTTGTGCTCTGATTTATCTTCGTGACAACATCCAGCCGATTGAGAATGATTCTTTTCCCAAAGAGAAATTTTTCTTGGCCCTGTGGCATACCATCGAGAGATTTGACATACCCGCTCAACATCTACATTCCCTAATCGATGGTATGGAAGATGATCTATATCCTACAAATTACCAAACCTACGAAGACTTGAGAGGTTATTGCTACAATGTCGCTTCTTCGGTGGGTCTGTGCTTATTGCATTTGTATGGTTATGATGGACAGGAGGCTGAGCATTATGCCGACGAAATGGGTGTATTTTTGCAAATGGTCAATATCCTACGAGATATCCAATCCGACCTCGCATCCGGCCGTATCTATCTTCCCGTTAGCGAACTACAATCCTACGGAATAAACGTCTCAGATTTGTCGTGTCCGAATCTTGCTTCAAATCCAAACTGGCAGGAATTCATGCATGATTACATCCTCCGTTGTAAAGCTCACAGAGAAGAGGCAGTTAAGTTGCTCCCAATGATTCACCCTGAGTCAAGAAAGAGCCCTGCGATCATGGTATCTGTCTACTCGCAATTGATTAAGCGGGCGGAAAAATTGTGCGGTGATGTGATATCACAGCGCCTTGGTTTGACCGTTATGCAGAAAGCCAATGTGCTGATGTCTACTCTTGGGGTAATTAGTCTAACTCACGAGGAGTAATTATGCAATCGAAGACACTACCATCCAAGCCTGAGCAGTCAATTAACTCCGACCAAGATGTGTTGATTGTTGGAGCAGGACCGGGGGGGTTGGCTGCGGCCCTGTTACTGGCCCACAGCGGATTGAAGGTCAGAGTTGTCGAAAAGGCATCTTACATCGGAGGAAGGACAAGAATAGTCGAACATGATGGTTTCAAGTTCGATAATGGGCCCACCTTCTTTCACTTCCCTGAAGTCATTGAAGAGATTTTTCAAGCCATCGGCCGAGATGCACATGAAGAATTGGGACTTATCCCACTAGATCCCTCTTATCGGCTAGTCTTCGGCAAGGGTGGAGCTATTGACGCTACCAGTGATTTGGAGGCAATGACTGAGCGAGTCAGGGAACTATCAGGTGACAAAGACGCTGAGGGATTCAAGCGCTATATCACTGAAAACAGGAAAAAATTGGACCGTTCCAGGGGATGCCTGCAATCGCCTTGGAAAGGGCCTTCTGATTTACTCACCAAGCGCTCAATGGCCGCCGCAACAGTGCTAAAACCATGGGCTAGCGTGGCTTCTGACCTTGAGCGATTATTCGAAGACGAGCGAGTTCGCCTAGCAATGTCTTTCCAAACAAAATATCTAGGAATGAGTCCATTCCATGCTCCTTCTCTATTCACAATATTAGCGTTCTTAGAATACGAGCACGGGATTTTCCACGCCAAAGGAGGTCTTGGTTCGATCACCACTAAGATGGGCAAAATCGCCAAAGAAATGGGGGTGCAATTCGAGCTTGAGACTCCAGTTGAAGAAGTCATTATTGAAGGAAAAACCGTCAAAGGTGTCAGAACCAGTGATGTTGATTTCATGGCTGACAAAGTCATCATGAATGCCGATTTTGCCCACGCCATGACTACGATGGTTCCAAATCAAAAAAGGAAGAAATGGTCAGACCAAAAATTGCAGAAGAAATCCTATTCCTGTTCGACTTTCATGTTGTATCTAGGCGTCGACAAATTATACGACCAGCCGCATCATCAAATCTATGCATCAGCTGATTACGAAAATAGCTTGAAAGATATCGACAATCACAAAATTCCTTGGAAAGACCCCTCGATATACGTTCAAAACGCCTGTATCACCGATCCAAGTCTGGCTCCAGATGGCCACTCCACATTGTACGTTCTAGTTCCGGTTCCGAACACAGACCCTAGTATTGTGTGGGACGATGTTAAGGACGAATACGCTGAATTAATCCTAGACCAAATGGCCCATTTAGGATTCACAAACCTTCGTGAACATGTGGTTAGCAAGACCATCGTAACTCCTGATGATTGGGGTGCTTCAAGCATCTACAGAGGCGCTGTTTTCAACCTCGCACACGGCCTAGACCAGATGCTTTGGAGGAGGCCACAAAACCGCTTTGAAGAATTAAATGGGCTGTATCTAGTAGGTGGTGGGACTCATCCAGGAAGTGGTCTCCCGACAATTTTTGAAAGCGCGAGAATAAGCAGTAAATTGGTGATTGCTGACTTAGGCCTGCCTGTTGACTGGAATGGAGTGGACACTTGGTTCCCTGACCTCAAGAAGCCTAGGGCTATGAGATAATTCTAGGAGGGTTTTGTTTGCCTGTTGTGTGGGTTCTAGGGGCCGCTGGAGGGGTAGGCAGTGTTGTTTGCCAGAATCTTTCCAAAAAAGGCTGGGATGTTGTTGGAAGCGGACGAACTGAAGATACTCTTCAATCGCTCAAATCTGAAATTAGTAATATCGAAATTTTGCCAGTAGACGCCAGAGATGATGTCGCGATGAAACAAGCAGTCGCCAATATCATACAAACACATGGTAGCCTAGACGCAGTGGTCGTTGCAGTAGGATCGATCCTACTCAGACCATTGCACGCTACCTCGGCTGAACAAGTGAGAGAGACAATTGAGCAAAACCTCACTACCGCATTCAATGCAATTAGATCTGCAGCAGTTCCGATGATGCGCGGAGAAGGAGGAAGAATCGTTCTATTTTCTTCCGTAGCGGCCTCGCATGGTATGACTAATCACGCTGCGATTGCAGCTGCGAAAGGTGCTGTTGAAGGACTGACTCGGGCTTCTGCTGCAGACTACGCAAAGCGAGGCATTAGAGTAAACGCCATTGCCCCTGCAATGACTGATACGCCAATGTCTGAAAATCTACTGAAAAGTGAGGCTAGTCGCAAAATGAGCGATTCTATGCACCCCGTTGGCCGGATTGGGGAAGCAAAGGAGATTGCAGATGTTGCATCTTGGCTTGTCGACGGTGCGCCTGAATGGATGACTGGACAGATCATCGGAGTCAATGGCGGATTGGGAACAATAAAACCTCAGGAGTCAATCAAAGCTTAATCGGAGGAATAGTATGAGAAAAATTGCTGGATTTTTGCTAACAATAATTCTACTAGGTGCTTCAGCGGGTTGTTTAGGCGAGGGCACTCAGGAAGAACTGGAAGATTCTGAAAATGAAGAGAAAAGATACACCTTCACCCTACCTACTTTGGGAAGAGATGTAGATGGCGGGTCTATGCTAGATTTTACTTCTGAACTTGAGCAAGCACCAATTCTCTTGTTTTGGGTTAGTTCACAATGTCAGGGTTGCCATGAATGGACAGAAGGCATTAGAGATAGCAATATCAATCACAGCATTATGCAGCCTGTCACAATTCACAGATATGGTAACTTTGAAACATCAGAGAAAATAATGCAAGTCTATGGCAACAACTCAAGCGACCATTACTCGCCCTGGCCGGTGGTGGTGGATGCTCACTCCCGGCTAGCACTAGATTTTGACACTCGAGAGCCTTCGGAACTTTCAGTTGTCGAGGCTTTTGGAAATCTTCCAACACCTTCCCTGATTTTACTCGACAAAAACGGTAATATCGTCTGGGAGGCGTCCTCATATTGGTATTCTGCTGATCAATTGGAAGAGGCGCGGCGAGTAGCATCTGGATTGAGTGACTAATATGGAACCGATTTACACAGCACTATTCCTAATTCCAACAATATGGGTTGGGCCTTTTTGGCTATTGATGATGGTAGAACCTAAGTCTGAAAGAACTTCAAAATGGGTCGAAGGGAACCTCATTTTCCTCGGACCCTTAATTGCTTATTTTGTAACTATACTTGCTAATCCTACTGGTATGATTGAGTTATTCACCGGAAATCCTGCTGAAATCATGGATACCTTGGTTGAACTTCTAGGGACCGAATCTGGAACTGTCCTCGCTTGGGCACATTTCGTCGCGGGAGACATCATTGCCACCAGGTGGATGTGGCGCAAGGCTGTTGAGAATGAGATTGGTCTGAATCAAACTCGAATGATTGTCTTCTTCGGAGTTATGTTGATGCCAGTTGGATTGTTACTCCATATGGCCCTGAATAGAGAATGAGTGTACTATAAGCGGAATTTCATATCCGGATTCCGAACTATTATGAAGAAAAGGTCGGACCGTGCGTCATGCCTGGTGCATACGACCGAAGTCGAAATGCTGCAGTCGTACGCCAGATATCCGCTAACTTTGACTCTGCTATATCGGATTTCTTTGGCACTAGAGCGCCTAACAGAGAGGCGGCACAGGGGGCGCATGATGCATATGTTGCCGCCTTACGTGCACACGGCACTGATGTGACCGTTCTACCTGGATTAGACGAACATCCAGATTGTTGTTTTGTCGAAGATACTGCCGTTATGGTCGATGGAAAGGCGATCATTCCGAACATGGGTCACCCCTCTAGAGAAGGAGAGCAAGTTGCGGTTGCTGAACATCTATCTTCGAGTGCTGAAATTATCAATATGCCAAAGGGCGCTAAACTCGATGGCGGCGATGTTGTATTCTTCGATGATCGATACTTGATTGGGATTTCAACTAGAACGAATCGGGAGGGTGCAGACTTTCTTGCAAGTCATGTACGAGAAGACGGTTTGGAGTGTGAGTTCATCGATATTCCAAGTTCGACTCTTCACCTTACAACCGTATGCTCATCGCCACGCCCTGGTATGATTATTGCCGCAGAAGGGCATCTTACTGCTTCTCAATTAGAGCCTTTAGCTGAGGATGTCGTTTGGGTTCCAAATCGAGAAAGTTACGCTGCTAACACAATCGGTTACAAAGGCGATCGGGTCATAATTGCAGATGGTTTTCCTGTAGTTCGTCAAACCATGCTAGATGAAGGGTTCAAGATTACTAGTGTAGACATGAAAGAAATCATGCAAGCAGATGGTTCATTGACATGTCTATCAGTATTCAATGCCTGATTGGAACTCAATCAAACAGGCGGCGGCTTCAACAACGGACCTGCGGTCCGTTGGCTATGCGCTCACGCGAGTTGGCGGCTTTCGGCATGGTTCTAATCCTGCTACTTACCCCAATCAGCGGATGCTTTGGAGGAGACGATTCTAGAGTTGATGCAGGAGATTTGCAGGTTGATGTCGAATCGATGTCTGCTGGTTTCTTTCAGAATCTTGAGTTGTCTGCGTTGAGCAAAATGTCAGTATATCTTCCATTCTTGGTCAAGGATCCCGCGTCTGGATTTGTACAGAATTCTACTGTACTTGATATCAATTCTGGAGATACAATAGCCATCGAGGTTCTAATTCCGCCGCGTTCCGATGGAATCTACCTACTTCTTGGCGAATATGGAAGGGGGCATTGGCCAATTCGAGAGGCTGATGAGTCGTGGTCTACATGGTATGCTCGAGGGGGTGACAAGGGTGAAGATGGCCTAGGTGCGATTAGAGTCCCTGCAAATAACACAACCTACGATACCCTCGAAGTGCATTCATCAGTGATGCCAGGTGGAGTGGAAGTTGTATTCCTGCCATCAATTAGAGAGTCCACGGTTCCTAAGGATGAAGGTGGTGTACATTCAAGTGGCCTGCTTCATGGAAGGTTGGTCTATGAGCGCCTCTACGAAATTACTGATCCAACGGATACTTTCGACATTGTTGATGGAAAGGCTGGATACTACGATAGGTGGGCTGGACAAGGTAATCCTGCATACGAAGATGCGGCCCAATACCTTATTTCTGAATTCGAAACCATGGGATTAGAAGTTGTTCAACATAGGTACGAATTTACTGATATTTTTCGAGTTCAAAATCCAGAAGCGTACAATGTCTGTGCCTACAAGTGGGGTACTGAGGCAGTCAACGAATGGTTGGTTTTCGGAGCCCATTTTGATGTTGCCCCTCCCGCAAACGCTGTTCTTCTAGACCCGCACCTTACGGGAAGCAGGTCCTATGGGACACGAGTTGGAGCATACGACAATAGCGCAGGAACCTCGATGGTACTAGAAACGGCGAAGGTGCTTGCTAACTTTGAGAGTCGGCGAACTATGGTCTTCTGTCTCTGGTCGAGTGAAGAGGGGGGGTTACGAGGATCTAACTACTGGACTGAATATTTTGTCAAAGAAGACAACCCTGATGTTACGGTTACGAATTACATCAACCTCGATATGGCCGGAGTAAATTGGCCTGGAGGTGGAGGTGCCCCTCACGGAGACCCTGATCCTCAGATAGATGAGGATGGGTACCCAAAGGACTCTGAGGTTTGGCCGATGAGAGTTTACATCGGCCCAGGGCCTAATCATGATCAGTTAGACCAACCTGGAATGGTTGGTCTAGCCAATTGGATTGGGTCTGATGCACTAGGTTTGGAGGAATACATGGGGACATTGGTGGGGACAAATTACAGTGAAGATACTTGGAAGACAGATGTATGGCTGGACATGGATCGACCCGAAATTATTGTCTACGAGGATACTACAGCTAGGAGTGATCACGCAAGTTTCCAGAATAATCTTGGCACCACTACAATTGGTTTTGGGGGATTGGTAGATGGATATTGGTGCTATCACCAAACCTGTGATACTTTGGAAGAGATGGAAGATTGGATGGATACTACTGGAAAAAACTACGGGGAAGAAAATACCGGAGTTGCTAACCTAGCAAATAGTCTTGATATGATTACTTGGTGGGCTCTAATGACGTTCTTCCATTGTGATGAGGAGCCGATCATTAACACCTATCTATGATTCATTCCATTCAACTGGAAGATGTATCTCATTCCTTCGAAGGAATGGAATTGTTGACATTGGATTGTCATATACTGCTAATTTAGCATTACCAGAAGTTGTAAGCCCCTCTGATTCGATTAGGTTTCGTAGCTTCTTCTGTAGTCTCAGTGACTTGCTTGGGCGAGAGAGGCCAGAGAATCTCAAAACGGCAACCACTTCTCCTTCTACATGGAGTAATTCTACCCCTGAGTCGTTTGGTTTTGGAAGGTCTTCCATTTTGTGTTCTGATGGCATTGTGAATGCCATTAGAGATTCTTCACCGGATCTCCACATGTGAACAGGGGCTGTCATTGCGATACTTTGTTGTCGTTCATTACCGCCAAATATGTAGCCAGCGATTCTTCTGAAGGGTCTTGCAGATTCGCCGTAATTCATGCCATCTGTTGAGACCCTTGCCTGAATGGTGTCTACGTATTTTCTGACTTCAAATTCACGGTATTTGCGGAGTAATTCGTAGGCGGGTTCCTCAAGTTGTTCTGACATTTCTAACCCTCAAGAGATGTTAGGTAAGAGGTTGGGTAGGATGTTCAAATTAAACCAAATTAGACCTGCAAATACTGACACCCATATCCAATATACAGCGTTTGACCATGTCTTGACTTTTCTACCATCAAGAGGTCCAAATGGTATCATGTTGAATGCTCCCAATCCAACATTGCCCCAACACCAAAGATACAGCAAACCTCTCTTATTTCCATTCAATTGATATGTAAATTCTGTAGTTTCCAATCCTAGAAGTATCAATCCAAGGCCAATGGCCCATAGGAATATGTTACTCAGTGGTCCTGCAAGGGCTATTTTTCCAAACTGCTGTTTTGTTGTGTTTCCCATCACCATAACGGCACCGGGAGCCATGAATATAATCCCGAGAACTGCGGCTAAAATTACTCCAAATCTGAGGCCTCCGGGGGACGCTCTAAATTCGGCCCAACAGCCGTAATGTCGCGCAGAAATCTTGTGGGCTACTTCATGGACAATGAATGCTGGAACTATAGGAATCATCCAAAAGATGCCTCCTCGAATGAATTCTGAGGGGGCATTTAATGCTCCGAAAATACCTCCTACAGACATGAATGCTAATGCGAGTGAAAATGCTAGGGTCGCTTGAGTTAGATGCTCTATTTCTATTCTCGAAAAATGCCATATCGATCCCTTGTGTATGTAGACTCTTCTTGGCTGAGGCTCTTCTCCAAATACTCGGAAGAACGGTTGTCCTCCTTGACCATTACTGGCAAAAACGACTCTGACGTGTGGCTGTCTCCAGTTTCCGTCGTCTCTTGCCCGAGTATGGCTACTCGGTGAGCGCGTGCGCTCAAATGGATCGTCTTCCAAGCGCGATGCGCGAGGGTCTCTCTCCGCTGCCATTGCCTATCTCACTCTACTCGTCTCGTTTGAAGGCTCGTTATTCTCAATCCTCATCGAGTAATTCGCCCACCTCATCTAACAAATCTTCCCAAGTTGGAGCTTCTGGCCTTTTTGCGGTTCCGAACATTTGCAACATTTCTTCTCTTTCCTCAGCGTCCGGGGCGCGTTCCATCCAAGGATTCTGATTAGCTACTTCTCGGATCAATGATTTGTCCTTCTTGGCTCTCTGTGCAGCGAATCTTGCCTCTACTTGCTCCATTGTTATGACTTCCTCAACCCCTTGATGAGCATCAATGAGTCGAACATAATTTAGCATGAAATTACCATGTTCACTATCGTCGATATATTTGCTAGGATCTGCTAACATGGTTACTTGCTCTCGCGCTAAGCGTTCCGCCTTAGTTGTCGCAGGGCCTGAAGTCAACTTGTCTCGTGCCTTTGCATGCGACTCGATGCATCCCTTACATCGCTCCGTCCCGGCGATATCTGGGGCATCGCAACTAAGGCAGCAAACTGCGAACCCCATTTGTTCCATAGCTCGTCGGGGCAATGACATGGATAAGGTGCGCTCTAGGCTCTGAAAGATGAATGCTCCCGCTCTCTGATATCTTACGACTCTCTCTGAGGTGTAATTAGGACATTTGACCCATCTCTTTCAATTAGAGGAAGAGAAAGTATGCTATCTTCGATAATATGCACATGAACTGGGCAAGCAGCACCACAAGCTGGAGCGAGGTAATCCTTGCCCGAGGTTGTCATCACTAGTTTGATTCCATTACCGGAGGGAAGTAGGTGATCAATGCCCTGGAATTCCATCATCATAGTGACTGTTTGACCAGGAATTACTCCTGTAGGTTCATTGCCACCGGAATGGTAGCGAATGTCCATTGTAGCATGACCGATTCTTACTCCTGTGACTGAATCTTGCATCTCTACGAATACTTGACCGCCGTCGTAAACAGCACTGGCTAGCAAGTGTAACCTAACTAGGCCAGCAATATGCACATCCTGATCGAATGCTGGACACTCTACTATGACCTCACTTACTCCACCAACTACAGGGGCTCCTCCGACCCATGAGTTTCCTTGGTTGGTACAGTTACCAAGAGAAATGTCGTTCCAAACAACATCTCTTGGTGGCCATGTTTCCTCAATACGCCACTCGCCATCCGAGCGCTGTATCTGGGCGGTGAGGTCGGGCTTGGGCCCTATTCCCTTGAGATAGTACTCGAACCATTCAAACAAATCTTGAGCCCAATCCCATCTAGTCATGTTGTGTCTTGCCTCTAGACCATTGCCACTACTTATTCCATCGTGGCTGCTAACTTGGTCGGGATAATGGTGGCCCCATTGCCCTAGAATGCCTCTGACATCGTAGCCAGCATCGATGTATTCCTGATACCAATTAACTCCAACAGGGCCTCCAAACACTTGGTGTGGATCGACATTCCAATCCTGCATTCCCTGAACCCAGTAAATGCTGCCATTCCATTTTCCAAATGCCTTGTCGATGTGACTTCTTTCTTCGTAATAATTCTGCATGTAAGGGTCCATTTCTCCCCCGACGTAGGTTACGGGCCCTGCAAATAACCCTTCAGCGATATCTGGGCACACATTGTCTAAATCATCTTCATTGTAATCTACCGTGCTTGAGAAATAATTCATGTGCATGATTTGGCTTCTAGCCTCAGCGCTTCCATTTTTGTACAAAAGAGGATGAAGTGCCGTTGTTCCTGAAATTGGTACAATGGTCTTGAGGTATTCACTTGCTTGCGCCGCAGCTTCCCATTGAGTGGCTCCCTCGTACGACTTGCCGTAAAGGCCGACATGGCCATTGCTCCATTCTTGGGAGCCGAGCCATTCCACTGCGTGGTGAATACCCCAGCCCTCTCCTGCGCCTCTGTAATCGAAGCAGCCGCTGGACAATTCTGTTCCAAAGACTGCGACTTGGGCTAAGGCATATCCATGTGGAACAAAATTACGGAAGATGAATTCGCCACGTCCGGCACTTACCACATTTGTTGGGGATGATTCGCTTCCCTGTGGCCCGTAGTCATAGTATGGACTTATTATTGCAATAACAGGCACCTGTTCTCCATCTAGAGTATTGTTTGGAAGCCAATAAGAAAGATGTACTGTTGACTGCGAAGGTCCAGTTTCCCAAACATCACTGGTATCTACCTCGATGAAAGCCTCCTCAACGTCAAGGGCGTGGTACGGGCCTGCTTCTAGAAGGTAGGACATTGTGTCATTGGTTTGCCATTGTAAGGTATATCTTTCCCAAATTGAAGGATAGGGGGTTTCTACGACTTCTTCTGTGGCTTCCTCACCACCCCAAAACATGCAGCCTGAGAGGCTCATCGCTAGCAACATCAGAACCGCTGCTCCCGCGTGTGTACGCCGCCTCATAGAGGCGGCGAAAGGATGCAGACATCTCAACCCTACGGATTCAAAGCCACACTGGTAGGCGTAAATCGCATGGATGCGGAAACCGTTCACCGTCGCCGCTGGGCGATTCTTGGTGTAATGAGTATGAGTCTCATTATTGTCATGCTGAATAACGTGACATTGAATGTCGCACTCCCTGAACTCTCAAAGGACCTCAAAGCAGACAATACAGAGCTACAGTGGATTCTGGATGCTTACGCTTTGGTTTTTGGAGGTCTGCTCCTTGTTATGGGTGCACTGGGTGATAGATTTGGGCGAAAAGGCGCCCTACAAATTGGGCTCTTGTTGGTTGCAACCGCTTCCGCCCTTACCGCGACTTATGCTTCCACTTCTGGAGAGGTGATTGCGGCTCGCGCAGTAATGGGAATTGGTGCTGCTCTTGTAATGCCGGCAACCCTCTCTGTCGTGGTAGTTGTATTTCCTCCTGAAGAGAGGGGAAAAGCGGTCGGAATTTGGGCCGCTATGGCTGGAGTCGGTGCTCCGATTGGGTTGCTTGTTGGTGGATGGGCTGTTGAAAATTATGACTGGCAGATGGTCTTTTGGATTAATGTCCCAATTATTGCTCTGGCGCTTCTTCTTGGTCTAGTTCTTGTCCCTAAATCCAAGGATAATCAAGAGCGCCCTCTAGATCCGGTGGGGGCGATTTTATCCACAGGCGCCTTGGTATCAATTCTCTACGCCATAATCGAGGCTCCTAGTCATGGTTGGACCTCGTATGAAACCATTGGAGTTGCAGCACTCGGATTGTTATTCACACTCGTATTCATTCGATGGGAAAGGCGTGTTGAACACCCGATGTTGCCGATAGAGTTCTTCTCCTCCCCTGGCTTTTCAATGGGTCTAGTAGCAATCATGTTAGCATTCTTTGTAATGTTTTCATTCATGTTCACCCAAATGCTTCACTTCCAATTAGTAAGGGGGCATGGTGCATTAGATGCGGCGGTCAGATTCTTGCCCCTACCAATGGGATTGATGCCAGCCGCGGCTAATTCAGATCGTCTAGTTGCTAAATTCGGAAGTTCTAGAGTTGTCAGTACCGGGCTAACTCTAGTTGCCCTAGGGATGATTCTATTCACTACGGTTACGATTGATACTGAGTATATTCAAATCGCTGTAACTTTCTTCCTTCTTGGATTTGGAATGGGCCTTACAATGGCGCCATCTACTACACTTGTTATGGATTCAATCCCGCCAGATAAGGCAGGTGTAGGGAGTGCTACGAATGATGCTAGTCGGGAAATTGGAGGAGCCCTTGGAATTGCAATTGGCGGTTCGGTGTTAAACGAGTATTACCAACGCAGTTTACAGCTTCCAGAGGGTTTGGATGTGCCCGATTCGGTTCTCAGAGAATCTTTCCCCGCCGCTATGAGAATAGGAGGCGATATGGTATCACAAGGCAATATGTTGGGG
Source organism: Candidatus Thalassarchaeaceae archaeon (assembly GCA_023268715.1). Classification (GTDB taxonomy): domain Archaea; phylum Thermoplasmatota; class Poseidoniia; order Poseidoniales; family Thalassarchaeaceae; genus MGIIb-O1. The sequence goes on along the minus strand of JALRLV010000014.1, from coordinate 13,772 downwards.
GCTGAATTAATCCAATCGGCACAACTTGCATTTGTCGACGGTATGATTGCTTCCGCTTGGGTAGGGGCGATTATTGCCCTAACAAATGCCCTCTTAGTTTGGAGATATATGCCCTCACGAGCAATCTATGAGGACGAGTGATTTACTTCATCCAATTAGGAGTCCACCAATTCGCTTTACCCAGCAATCTCATAGTTGAGGGTACAACAATCGCTCTGACTATTGTTGCGTCGACAATTACTGCAACCATCAATGCAAGACCGATTGATTTGATGATTAGTACGTCGGCTAAAACAAACCCGAAGAATACAGCGACCATAATCGCTGCTGCTCCTGTAATTAGGCTACCAGAAGCTTGCAAACCCTCAGCAACGGCTTGAGTATTGTCGCCAGTCTCCTCCCATGCCTCGTGGATTCTAGATAGCATGAGTACTTCGTAATCCATCGACAGGCCGAAGGCTATTCCAAATACCAAAGGAGGGACTACTAGGTCTAGCGGTTGAGCAGAATAATTCAGTACATCAGTGAGTAATCCGTCTTGGAATACTACTACTATAATCCCGAAGGATGCTGAGACAGAAAGAATGTTCATCAGAATGGCTTTGATTGGAACAAGGATTGAATTCACTTGGATGAAAACAAGTATCACGGTTAGCAGGAGCACAAAGGAAAGAACCGCTGGAATTCTTTCCACTAGATGGTCTTTCAACTCGACTTCGAAGGCACTCCAGCCGCCGATTAAAACCTCCATTTCCTCACCGTCTGCGATTTCCATCATGTCTCTCACAATTCGCTCCGATTCGTCTGAGCCGCTTTGGTGTTGGACAGGGACGGATAAGCGCATGATGTTTTCAGAAACCGATGCAAGCCATTCTTCTTGGGCTTCCTCAGGCCAATCTGCAAACTCTTGTTCAAACAAAGCAGTATTGCAAATTGGGTGTGTAACACCGATTACCCCCTCAATTTGATTGATCTTTTGACAGAGAGGTTCAACTCTTTCAGAGTAAGATACTGAAAGGGGCTCGTCGCCCTCTGAAAATACGATGACTATCGGGATGCTTGACGCAGTGTAGGCTGGGAATTCATCAGTTAATATTTCGAATCCAATTCGAGATTCGGTGTCTGGGGGTAAGGCCTCAATTCCGCCTGCACTGAGTTCTACTCTAAGGAAAGGAGAGGCTGCTAGCAACAATACCACGAGAGCTGGAACGAGCCATCTAAGTGGTTTATCCATGACTTTTGTTGAGAGATTTTTCCAAAATTCTGTCTTGCGATTTGCACCAGGAATTGGTACTGGTAGGGAGTTAACCTTCGGACCAAGATAGGAAAGCATAGCGGGTAAGATGGTGAATGAGTAAAGCATGGCCGTGGCTACTGCAAGGAAGGCTCCCATCCCCATCGAAGGCATATGGGTTGCATCGAAGTAGAATAGGCTGCAAAGCCCTACAGCAACCGTAGCGCCCGAGAACATAACTGCACGGCCTGCTGTATCCATCATCGTAGCAATTGCTTTGTCAGTAGATTCTCCTTTGGCAATCTCTTCTCTGAATCTGCTGATCATGAATAGGCTGTAGTCTATCGATACTGCTATTCCAATCAGAGAAATCATGCTAACTGAATACTCTGTTAGGCCGAAGAACCACCAATCGGATATCCAGTAACTGATTGCTGTGGCTAGGGTAAACATCAGTAAAGCCACTACTAATGGTAGTACAGCGGCGGTAAAGGTGCCGAAAACGAAGAGAAGAATAACCAGAGAAATCGGAAGGCCGATTACCTCGGCGCGGACAGTATCGTTTTTCATCGAAGTATCAAAATCGTCCCCGATGATTAGGCTGCCTGTAACCGTCACATCGAGGGTTTCACTTTCCATGGACCTCAGTGTAGGGATCATATCAGAAACTTCTGATTCTGAGTCAGCAACTGAGAGATATACTGCAGTTTTTTTCCCATCAACAGAGCTGTGAGTGGCTATTACCTGTTGGTTTGTTGGGTCGTCGTAGATTGTTGAAATGCTGACTATCTCAATATTCAATTCTCTAATTGAGGCGACAAATGCCTCAACCTCGTTTTGGAATTCTTCGTCTTGCCAAGTCTTCTCATGGTGCGACAGAATGTAGGTTACGGAATTTGAGGCTGAAACTGCAAGTTGTTCGTCTATGAGGATGAGCGCGCGTCCGGAATCGGTTGTTGGGGGAGGGGCATTTCCATCGATGAATTCCTCGCCCTGGCTTAGAAGACCTACTGACAATAGCAACGATGCTACCGCAAAAACTACCACTGTCTTGCGATTATCGTGGACATAGAGACCAAAGTTGTACAACCTAGACATGTTACAATGTGCTCTCGGTTAAATTGTGGTTATAAGCGGGTGTTTTTCAATCTCTAAAATTAATTGTAGCGCCTGTTCAATTCAGAGAATAATTGGCTTGGAATTTCAGAGCCAATTGTCATTCGATCTCCATCCGGATGATTGAATGAAAGGGAGGTTGCGTGTAGGCACAATCTGTTTACGCTGGCCTTTCCGAATCCATGTCTAGTATCTCCAGCAACTGGGCAACCTAGATGTTGCATGTGGAGTCTGATTTGAGCTCTCCTTCCAGTGTCTATTTTGATGCGTATTAGACTATGTTCAGGGCCCACTTTTTCCTTCTGCCAATGTGTTATGGCTTCTCGGCCTCCTCGCCTGCCTTTCTCTACGAGTCTTACTCTTTTGTCCTTCGTTTCTAGAATGCGGAGTTTGATTGTTCCATTTTCTTCGGAGGGTTCACGATGTACAACTGCGTGATAAATTCGCTCTACTGAGCGGTCTTTGAATTGTTGTTGAAGCATGTCTTTGGTTTCTAAAGAACGCGCGAATATCATGCATCCAGACGTCTCTCTGTCGAGCCTGTGAACTAAGTGTGTTCGGGTTCTTCCATTTTCCCATGCCCATTTTGCGACTCTGTCGAACATCGTATCTAGTTCGCCTCTGTCGGTAGCAACGGAAAGAAGTCCGGCGGGTTTGTTGGCAAGTATTACTTCTGCATCGAAATGCAATACCTCAGGTTCAGGAAGTGTTTGTTTTGGTTGAGTCTGTGGTTTGTCACCATCTGCTTTCGATAGCACTTCGACCAACGAGCCTTTTCTCACTTTCATATTTGCTCGAGTTGCCTTATCTCCATCGACTCGGACTCGGCCGTGGTCTACCATTCGGCGAAGGGAGTTTCGTTTTGCTGTGGGGTGAAGGGAAGCAAGGACCTCAAGGAGGATTGTTTCCTCTGTGGTTTTAACTGCGGGGTCGGGCACACTACTCGCAGAAGCAAAATCAATTCAAACTGACTGTTTGAATCTAGTCTGCGCTTACTCGTTCATCTGAGCCAGCCTATCGCTTAGTAGTAACAGCGCAGAAGCCCATAGGCCTACAAATATGCCAAGATGTTCATCGCCATTAAAATAAATCCCTATACTTCCAAAGATAGACGCAAGACTAGCAAAGAATCCCATTTTTTTCCAATCCATTAAATTTTCACCTCCTTAATTAACGTGAACCACAACACCGACACCATATAGAGATATATCTACTGGTCAAATTACTAAACTGGCGGATTGGGGATGTACATGGGTGATTTGAGATGGAAAATGCGTTTCGTAATGGAAACCCCCGGAGATAGTGTCCATGGCGGCGGGCCTAGACAAGTTCCTGGTGCTTGCTGGTCGAAAGTCGAGCCATCCTCTGTTCCAAACCCCGTGCTGAGACTCTGGTCTGATGAAATGGGGGGTATATTAGGTCTCGAAAGAGGAGGAGAGGAGTTCCTTGGAGGTAACCAAATTGTCGATGGGATGAATCCCTACGCCCAACGTTATGGAGGGCATCAATTTGGAAATTGGGCAGGACAATTAGGAGATGGTAGAGCGATCACATTAGGAGAGGTTGATACTGGTGAGGAAATTCTAGAATTACAACTCAAAGGTTCTGGCGTCACTCCGTATTCTCGCTTTGCAGATGGTAAGGCTGTACTACGTTCATCGATTCGGGAATTTCTCTGTAGTGAAGCGATGCATCATCTTGGAGTTCCAACGACCCGTGCCTTATCGCTGGTCACAACGGGTGAAGATGTAGTGCGAGATATTCTCTACAACGGGAATCCTGCACCTGAAGATGGAGCGATTGTTTGTAGGGTTGCTCCGAGTTTCATTCGATTTGGAAGTTTCCAAATTCATGCCATGGATGGGAATAAAACTACTCTACTGTCCCTTGCAGAGCACACAATAAAACATCATTTTCCTAATCATTCGATTGAAGATGACGAGGGCATCATTGAGTGGTCTAAACATATCGCTAGAGAAACTGCGCTGATGATAGCTCATTGGATGAGAGTCGGTTTTGTTCACGGAGTAATGAATACTGACAATATGTCTATTCACGGCTTAACCATTGATTATGGCCCCTATGGATGGATTGAAGACTTCGATCTCGGTTGGACTCCGAATACGACTGACGCCGGAAGAAAAAGGTACAGGTTTGGAAATCAGGCAGACATTGGGGGCTGGAATATTGCTAGATTTTTGGAGGCTGTGTCTCCTTTGATGGAAAATCCCCAGAAGCTAAACGATGTTTTGGATTATTACTACCAGGAATACCAAGAAATTCAAACAAAAATGTGGATGGATAAAATTGGAATTGATGAATATGAACAAAACGAGATTGATTTGGTTTCAGAATTAATCGGTCTCCTAAACCGTACGGAAATCGACATGACGATATTTTTCAGATTATTGTCAGAAGTTGATTCGCCTGATATGGAGGTACTGAATTTTGCATTTTATTCTGTTGAAAGTGGCTCTGAAAAAGAATGGAATGATTGGTTGCAGAAATGGTGGGCCTGTGTAGATGGTTCTCCAAATAGGGAAAAAATGAAAAGTGTAAATCCGAAATATGTCCTAAGAAATTGGATGGCTCAATTGGCTATTGATGCTGCAGAAAAAGGTGACTTCACTGTTGCTGAAGAACTCTATAACTTGCTAAAATCACCATATGAAGAGCAACCTGAGTTCGAAGCCAATTGGTTCCAAAAGAGGCCGGAATGGGCGAAGCATAGGGTTGGATGTTCTATGCTTTCTTGCTCTAGCTGATTAGCCATCAGAGAAGGTTTTCTTCTA
>JALRLV010000014.1:0-8399 GCA_023268715.1 Candidatus Thalassarchaeaceae archaeon | reverse complement strand
CGGCAGGGTCAACGTAGCGTACCACCAGTTGCCCAGATTCAGACCATCGATCTAGAAGTTCTCTGTCATTTGTGACGAACTTTCCCTCTCCATGGCGAACCGGGACTCTCATTCTGGTAATCCCTTTGGTCCATACACACGGGCTATCGGGATCAAACTCTAGAGTTGCCCAACGATTTTCGTAATGGCCGCTATCATTCAGTGCTAGTGATGCAGTTTGAGTCAAACTGACTTGGCCGTCTCCTGGAAGTAGACCCATCTTAACAAGGACTTGGAAACCATTGCATATTCCAATTACCAACTTACCCGATTGAACAAAACGCCTAACTTGATCTCTTAGACCAAATCTCAGCCTGTTACCCATCAGCCTTCCACTACCTAGATGGTCTCCGAAAGAGAAGCCTCCCGGGACTGCCATAATGTGATATTCGTCAAGACTCATTTCTCCACTTACTAATCGATTAACATGAACTCGGTCAGCTGTTGCGCCAGCCATTTCGAAAACCGCCATTGTTTCGGTTTCACAATTGATTCCAAAGCCGGAAAGAACTGCTACACGAACTTGGTTCATTGGGGTCCGCCTCCATCCAAAGTGCCTTTCCAAGCACTCCTTAAATCGCTCATCGAAGAGGAAAATAGCCTATCTTCTCCGTTGTTTACAGAGATTTTGTCACCATCAACAACGGCTCCCAGGTTGTAGCAGGCATGCCTCGACATAGATGCCTCAAATGCTTCGCAGTCATCCGATTTTACACTGACTAAAATACGCCCTAAAGATTCTCCAAATAGAGCCCCCCATGCATCGATTTGGTTGCAGTCGGACATTATTGAGGAGATGTCTACTTCAGCACCCGAGTTGGACCCGAAGCAACATTCCGCGAGAGAGACCGCTAATCCTCCATCGCTGCAATCGTGGGCACTAGCAACTAGGTTGTTTTCCATAGCATTAGTTAGCGCTCTGTACATTGCTAGATTTCGATTTGGGTCAATTTCTGGGACTCTTCCTCCGATTCCCGACTTGCCATTTGACTCATCTCGAAGCATGTAGGATAATTCGCTGGCGCCGAGTTCGTGATGAGATTCGCCACATAGATAGATTCGATCGCCTACGGATTTGAAATCACTTGAGACTGCCTTTCTGACATCCGAATGATTGCCAATTAAACTGAATAGAATTGTAGGTGGTATGCTAATCTTCTCGCCATGCAATGTGGCATCATTCTTCATCGAATCCTTGCCGCTTATGCACGGCAAATTGTATGCCCGACATACATCATCTAAGGCGCGATTTGCTCTGACTAATTGTGCCAATTTGTAGCGCCCGTCTGGGGTCTTGGCCGACTCTACAGGGTCGGGCCAACAGAAGTTATCCAATCCGGCGATAAGGTTGAGATCTACACCTACACACACTGCATTTCGAAGGGCTTCATCGATGCTTGCCGCAGTCATGGCATAGGCATCTATGTCTGAATATCTCGGCACAATCCCATTGGAAATTACAGCCCCTTGGGTTTGGCCTTGAATCGGGGCGATCACTGCGGCGTCCCCTGGTGCATCATGATTAACTCCACAAAAGGGCTTGATTACGGATTGTGCGATAACCTCGTGGTCATAGGAGCGGACCCACCATTCCTTACTTGCAATGTTGGGGCGAGCCATTAGACGAAGCAGGACTTCTCCCATTTGGGATACATCTGGAAGTATTGGTTCGGCATGAGTTGGTGGTGTCCATTCTGAATCGAGTTCTAATTGAGGGCAGCCATCATGAAGGAATGAGATTGGAAGATGGGCGACTACATCTTCTCCCATTCTGACCACAAATGCACCTGAATCGGTGAATTTCCCCACAGCAGTGGCCTCTACTTCGTGGAGTTTTGCTAACGCCTCAAATGGCGCGCAGTCCTCCGGACTTACTCCTACTGTCATCCTCTCTTGTGACTCTGACACTAGTATCTCCCAAGGGCTCAAACCGGCTTGCTTCAATGGAACTACAGCAAGGTCTAGATCGGCTCCTCCTGTCAGTTCGGCCATTTCTCCTACCGAGCTTGAAAGCCCCCCTGCTCCATTGTCTGTGATTACTTGTATCAGCCCTTCATCTCGGGCCTCAATAATCATGTCAAGCATTTTCTTTTGTGTAATCGGGTCTCCGATTTGTACTGCAGAACTTGGGCTTTCTTCCGTCAGTTCCAAACTCGAGAAGGTAGCTCCGTGGATTCCGTCCGAACCTACTCTTCCGCCGACCATGTAGACAATGTCTCCAGGGGTCGGGGTTTTGTCGTGAGATTCTCTTCCGTCAGGAAGTGTGCGCGGCATCAGTCCTACTGTTCCGCAGTAAACGAGTGGCTTTCCGAGATATCGGTCGTCAAAGATAATCGCGCCATTGACGGTTGGAATTCCAGATTCGTTTCCACCCGCTCTAACTCCAGCGTGCACGCCTCGGAAAACACGAGAAGGGTGGAAGAGCCCTTCCGGTATGTTGCCTGAGTAGTTCGGTGGGCCAAAGCAGAATACGTCGGTATTTGCGATTGGGCGGGCGCCTAAACCAGTGCCTAGAATGTCTCTGTTAACTCCAACAATTCCTGTCATCGCCCCGCCGAATGGATCTAATGCACTTGGAGAATTGTGAGTTTCTGCTTTCATACAAAGACTCCATTCGTCATTCCAAGCGATTACGCCTGAGTTGTCATGGAAAATCGACAGGAGCCAATCGACCTCTTTCTGAATGTCAAGGGTTGGCTTCATGATGTGGGTTTTGAATAGAGAGTCGATTGTCGAGTCTTCACCCGTCTCCGTGTCTTTGTGGTGAATTTTGGCGGCGAATATCTTGTGAGAGCAGTGTTCAGACCAAGTCTGTGCTAAACACTCCAATTCCGCATCCGTAGGGGCGTTTGGTGGTAGCCCTAATTGCTCTCTGGTTTCCCTTACAGATGGCTCTCTATAATGCGATTGTATAACCTTCATCTCATTCAAATTAAGGGCTAGCAACCCCGTCTCTGAGATGTCTATTAATTCCTCATCGGAAACTTCCAAATCTACAATCGCTGGTGTAGTTTGTTCTAGTGATGGCCGGTCTGGGAAATCGAGAGAGGGCCATGCCGATTTCTCACACTCTGCTTGGCTAGCGATGGAGGCACGCTCGATCATTGGGTTGTGTAATTTACTCGCTAGCCAATCCGCAGATGTATTCTCTGGGACTCCCCAGAATGCATAGGTTCGTGTTGTAGCTACAGTAGCATCGGTGGCTAAGTGAGGGAATAGTGTCAGTAATCCATCCAATCCGGCTTGGCCGGCGTTGTCTGTAACTCCTGGCTTGAATCCGGTTTGAATTACGATTTGAGGCGTTTCGGAGAAAATTGTTGAGTTGTCCAGTAAACGAGTGTTGACGCTTCCTTCCTCCATCACAGGATCTGCGAATAGATCGTAAACTGTTCTTTCAGCCTCATCTGGTGATAAATTCGCTCGGACTTGATAGCCTAGAATTACTCTCACAGATTCTACATTTAGTTTGTAATTTGAGGCTAGCATACTCTTGACTGAGTCGCCTCTTGCATCTGGAAGGCCAGCGAGGTCTCTAGTAGTGGCCTCGAAAGAAAAGACCGGGGTTGTCGTGTCCATGAATTACCCTCGGTGACTTGCTCCTGTGTCGTGCCGTCTATCAATAAACAGGTTCAGGCCTTTGGCCTGAGAGTGTGAATAAAGGGGAAAGACTTGAGATGGTCGTATGGGCGGAATGAATTGATGCGAGCCGATGACCTGTGGGGTGCGCGCTGGGCTTCCTGCGCCAATCCATTGGCCCATCGCTACATGGAAACCGCCGCTAGAAAGCAGTCATTGGTGTGTCTAGCGGCTGATATGCGCAGCGTAGATGAGTTGATCGATTTGGTCGAAGAGGTGGGGTCTCATATCGCTGCACTAAAGACTCACGTTGACATGGTAGACGATTTCTCAAGAGAGTCTTGGCAAGGTCTTGTCGACTCTGCAAATACGCACGACTTGTTGCTATTTGAAGACCGGAAATTCGCAGATATAGGGAAGGTATCGCAAAATCAGATGGCTGGTGTACACGATATTCGTTCGTGGGCGGATATTGTAACCGCCCACAGAATCTCTGGGCCTGACATTGTTGATGGAATAGCAGCGGGTTGGGCAGATGTTGAGAGAATTGGAGGTGTTCTCTTACTTGCTCAGATGTCTAGTAGTGGCAATCTACTGAATGCAGATTATACTGATGAAGTGATTTCTACAGGTAGAGGTTCTCCGAACGTAATTGGATTCATTGGAAATGGTAGTTCCGCCGAGGAGGTAGCCGCATTACGAGCCAAGGTAGGAGATTCACAGATGATTTGGACCCCAGGGGTGAATCTTGCAGTTGGAGATGGTGATATGGGGCAAAGATATGGACACCCGAGAGAGGCGGTTCTAGCGGGTTCTGACGCGATAATTGTAGGTTCTGGCATCCATCGTGCCGAATCTAGGCTCGATGCTGCGGCTGAGTACGCGCGTGCATCTTTCGAAGCACTCTGTGATCGTGAGGGGCAATAATGCTCGAGGCGATTTTGAATTACTTTATTTTCATCGTGACCCTCTTATTTGTTGGATTTTTTTTCCTTCGTGAAATCATCAAACGATGGAGGATTGGTTTGAGGATGTCTGCTGGTGACGAGAGTTTACTCACAGACAGTTCCGTGTCGGTGAAAACGATTACCGATGCACCAGAAGGAAGTGTGATAGTATCACATGTCCCAGCAAAAATAATTGACGATGGTCAATGATTGTCTCAAACCATTTTAGTCAATTGGTCGATTAGGGAGTTAATATCTACAAAACCGGCATAGTGCGCGCCGCCTATGGCTCCGCCTGAGATAATTAACAGGAGGAATAAGCGGATTATCCGACGTCCTTTCGGCTTCTTTTTTGTTGGAGGGGTTATGGGCGCCGGTTTACTTGGGTGTAGAGGCGGCAGCTCGATGTTTTCACCAGGAGGGTCGGGGGCTCCGGGTGGCGGAGGCATGCCTGGTAAAGGAGGTAGTGCGGGAGGCGCAGGTTCGGGGTCTTCCAGAGTAGGGTATAGGGCGTCCAAATCGGTTAGCCCGGGTGCTTCGGGGATTTTGCCCATCCAGCCATTCCAGGATTCTTCGATTGAAGAGTCTGTAAATGGCGTCATAAGAACGCCTACTGCTCCGGCTGAATAGGCTGCATCTTCGGCTAAGTCGATTCTACCTCGGCTGGATACGAAGACTATGCGGGCCTTTGGGTCGGATTCTCTCATCTCTAGCGCCGATACATGGCCGTCGAGAGTGGGAATATCTACAGCCATGAACACCAAATCAGGCCTCAATGCAACGAACTCGTCGACCGCTTTATCTCCGTCTTTGACTACTTCGGAGGCCCAACCACGCTTGCGGAGAATCATTTGCAGACGCCCTTCTGTGATTGAGTTTCCAATCACGATGAGGGCGGTTTTGGACTCATCCGCTGACATGCTCATGATGACACAAGAGGTATTGTTGAAGAAAGACGCGGTCAAACCTCTTGCGATAGTATCGAATCAATTAGCCAATCTGGTTCGAAATCTTGTAGATCATCATAACCCTGCCCAACCCCTGCTAGAACAATGGGACGTCCGGTTGTGTGAGCAATCGAAAGTGCGGCTCCTCCTTTGGCATCGGTATCTAACTTACTGAGAACTGCGCCATCGAAACTTAGCATGCGCTGGAATTCTTTTGCTTGGATTACTGCATCGTTTCCAGCAAGTGCGTCTGCCACGAATAATACCAAATGGGGGCGCGTGACTCTGTGCACCTTTCGTAGTTCTTCCATCAAGTTGGTTTTGTTTTGCATGCGCCCTGCTGTATCGATAATTACGATGTCTTCACCCCGGGCTTTTGCGCTCTCTAAGGCATCTCTTGCAACCGCTGCTGCATCTCCTCCTCTTTGGCTACGAATACATCGTACTCCGAGCCTTTCTGCATGGTTTGCTAACTGATCGATTGCGCCGGCTCGGAATGTGTCAGCGGCGGCCAAAACTACAGAGTATCCTTGGTTGGTTAATCGATTAGCAATTTTTGCAGTGGTGGTTGTTTTTCCCGTCCCGTTTACTCCAACCAACATTATCGAAACGGGGGTTCCTTGGTCGGCGAAGGATCTGACTGTTTTATCGAAATCCCAGTAGCCCGCCTCCAACAAAGAAAGTAGTGAGTTTCGTAAGGCACTCTCGATAACTTCTGATAAATCCGCCTTCCGCGCTATTCGAGCGCCGATTAGCGAGCCACGAAGTGTAGTCATCACGTCCATTACAGCATCATGGCCCATGTCGGCCATCAATAGATCCATTTCTAATTCCTCAAGGATTTCTTCGAGGGTATTGCTGGCTGCGATTACTTTTCCTCCGCGTGTAACTTCTGCTTCGCCGAAATCTATCCTAAATTCGGATGTTTCATTCGCGACCAGTTCCCTTCCGGTTGTACTAATCATTGGATCTTGTGGAGGCTGTTCAACAGGTGTTTTGTCGGCCTCTGCTTTGGCGACTGCAGCAGCTCGTTCGGCTTGTTTTCGAGATTTCTTGTCTGTTGGAGAGGAGAATGGATCTTCTGGAAGTTCTTCCACGAAATCGTCCCACTGGTCCTCAACTTCCTCCTTGAATTCTTCGAAGCCTGGAGGCGGTGGCGGTGGTGGGGCATTTTTCGCTCTCTCAATTGCTTCCATCAATTGACGGCGCTGAAGTAGGGCCTCTTCGGCCTCGATTGAGTCTTCTTCGACTGTGAAGTCTTCCTCTTCTGCGGCTTCTTCGGCCTTCTTTTTGAAGCGGTCGAATAAGCCCATTTTTTCACCTCAGAATTTCAGTCATCAAGTGTGAACTCTGTTCCTCTCTTTCGTCGTCGGCGTTTTGGTCTACTTTCGCTTTCTCCGGAGCTTGTTGCTTCTGGGGTTTCTGGCGATTCATCCTGTAATTCGGCAACGCCGTCATTGAATTGTGTTGCTAGTTCAATGACCAGTTTCTCAGTCTCGTCAAATTCTGATTTTAGGCTGTCCATTAGACGTAGCAATTCTTGATTTCTTGTGGATAAAATCTCCAATGCTTCCTCTCGTGTCTTCTCTGCTTGGATCCCGCTGCCAATATCGACTACTGCGCCCGCTTCTGAAGGAATGTCTGCGATGATTTGAACGCCTCCACCTAAGGGGATCATTGCATCACTAGCCCCTGATTCTGGAATGGCTTCCAGTGCCATGATTGCGCGGGCTTGTTCTTGTCGGACTTCTTCCAAGCGAACCACTTGAGACTCAAGATTTTGAAGGCGCTCGCGATTAACCTCTACTTGTTGCGCGATGCGTTGTAATTCTGCCCTGTCGGGGTTGCTCATTGGCTTGTCGAGTTGTCAGGGTGCAATGAAGCCGTCGATGAATCATCGTCGTGATTTGTTTATCTAACATAAGTCAAATCGATTGGACATGAAGATTGTCGCCCCTTGGATGATTTGCTTGATGTTCTTGGCATCAATTTCTGGTTGCATCGCAAGCGAGGAAGGAGATAATGAGGGAAGATATATCGACGATGAAGAGGATTTAATCGATTACATCGAAGAAGGAATTTGTGGAGATATTGATGGAGATGGCATTCCAGATTGTCCACTGAGCGGGTATATCGAAGGAACCGATCCTTGGTGGTGCACATCTAGTGGAATTGGTGGTCATCACGTTGATCCTGTGTATGAAGATTCAGAGAAGGGTTCCCTTAGCGGCGAGATTTGTGAAGCGCTAACCTACGAGCTGAAAGCGGCCATATTATGGTCTCAGGAATGGCCTACCTTAGGAGATGCAGAAGCCGCTGGATACAGCATGTCTGTGGAATATGTAGAAGGTATGGGAACACATCATGTGATGTTGAATGATTTCTCTATGGAGGATACTTCTTTTGATGCTGAAAATCCACTATTTCCCGGAACAAGAATTGATTCTGAGTTTGAATTCGAAAGACCTGAATTCTTGATGTACGGGGGTGAAGATGCCGATGCTCAGTTGGTTGGTTTTGCATGGTTTGTCCATGCTCCTGTGGATAATCCTCCTGACGGCTTCTCGGGAGATAACGACTGGTGGCATCGACACGAAATAATGTGTTTCAGGCCTAGTGATTTTGTCTTTAGGGGAGAAGGTTTGAGTGATGAGGTCTGTGAAGAAAGAGGTGGTGAAAATATCAACCTAGAGGAATATTGGATGGTTCATGCTTGGATAGTTAGGCTGTGGTTGACTTTTGATGATGTATTTACCAACCATCACCCATGCTTGTATGAAGAAGGCCCTGAGACTGATCCTGATGCTGAATGTTGGTCTGAGAGTACCGAACATGTCGGTCATGAAATCTGATTTTTGACTTAATCGAGAGTCCCGTTGTAGTCAAATAG
>JALRLV010000013.1 GCA_023268715.1 Candidatus Thalassarchaeaceae archaeon | reverse complement strand
ATGAACTACAGGTGGTGCTGCTGAGGCGAAGTAGACCTTTTTTGCGCCTGCTTCTCTAGCCATCTCAACAATCCTTCTGGAAGTATTTCCTCTGACGATGCTATCGTCCACAATTAGTACATTTCTTCCTTCAAATTCATGTCTAATCGTGTTTAGTTTCTTTCGTACAGAATCCTTTCTCATGGCCTGCCCGGGCATAATGAATGTTCTACCAATGTATCGATTCTTTACGAAGCCCTCTCTATATGATACACCTAACTCGCTAGCCAATTCAAGAGCAGCAATTCTGCCACTATCGGGGACCGGGATTACGCAATCAATCGCATGATCGGGAAATTCTTCAGCAATACGATTCGCCAACCTTGCACCCATGGCTAACCTTGCCCCATGGACAGACACCCCGTCCAAACGAGAATCGGGGCGTGCAAAGTAAACATATTCGAAAATGCAAGGAGTATGAGTGGGTAAATCTGCACAAATCCTTGAAGTTCTAGTTCCATCCATCCTAACGACAATTGCTTCCCCAGGCTTCACATCTCTTTCTGTTTGAAATCCAAGTGCCTTCATAGCGACGGATTCAGATGCAACTAAAGTTTCAGTAAACCCATCAATATCACAAGTCCCAATACTTAGAGGCCTGATCCCGTGAGGGTCTCGGAAGGCCACCATACCCCATCCAGTAATCATTGTAACAACTGAATATGAGCCTTCGACAGTATCGTTAATCGCCCTTACAGCCCGGAAGACGTCCTCATCACTAAGTGCATCTAACCCACCTCTGCGGCCATTGATTGAACGCTGAATTTCAGCTGCGAATAGGTTCAGTAATGCTTCAGAATCCGAACTAGTATTGATTCTGCGATGGTCTCTTTCAAGTAAGGCATCAATGATTTCTTCTGGATTTGTCAAATTCCCGTTGTGTGCTAGACTCACACCGAATGGTGAGTTAGTGTAGAATGGTTGAGCTTCTGAAGCAGACGCGGAACCAGCAGTCGGGTATCGGACGTGCCCTATTCCCATCGAACCTTCAAGCGCTTTAATATGGCGAAGTCGGAAAACATCTCGGACTAGACCATTCGCTCTTCTATGGGAAATATTGCTAGAATCGCTGGTTACTATACCAGCAGCATCCTGCCCTCGATGCTGTAAAACAAGTAAGCCATCGTAAAGTACCGAACCTACCTGACTATCTGGGTGCCCGACGAGACCTATGATACCACACATCGGGATTCGTCTCTTGCTGATTCAGTAAGGACTTAGCCATTTCCGGAACGAAGTCTTCACTTCTTGTGCTGAGCCATAGATCGGTTTCGCTTGCTCCAGCGGAATTTACGGCGACGTGCAGATTCGCCATAGCCACATGAAGAGCAAGCGCGCTTCTGCTTGTGGTAGGAATGTCGACCACAGCGTCGGCATCGAATATGCGTGGACTTTTGCTTCTTGCCCATGCTCGGAGTTCCCTTTGACACGATTACCACCTCTGAGGACAACGCGGCGACCGACGGGCTTGTTATGAGCGTTACCCAAAGGATTGCAACGGGATTGCTAGCAAAATAAGGCAAACAAAAACTCGAGTTAGTTATCTAACATCTCCAGAAGGGGGTCTTCCGACGGACTTTTTCTAGACACAATAATCATTTGAAAAGTGACGAATGCGAGAATAAATGGCATCCAAAGCACGATTACCCCTAAGCCCAATGTAGTAAATAGAAAAGCAACCTCTAGCATTTCCGAAATTGAAGTGTTTCCATCTTTTTGTATTGACATTGCTAACATTGGACCTAAACTAAAAATTAGAGAAGAAACCAAAGGAATAACTGGGCGATGATAGGGATTCCAAGTTACGATTAGATGTATTGCAAAACAGTACGAAAGGAAAACCAGTGCGATTAGAATCATTGCTCCTAATGATCCAATACCAGCAAATGAAAGGTCAAAACTAACCATTAATTTCCACCTCCTATATTTCTTCTAATCATTTCAGTAACCAAACGTCTTTCATTATCGTCGAGGGGCTCAATTGGTGGATCTTTTGGAGTAATCTTCTCAGTAAATCTAATGATATGGAAAAATAGGTATACCGTGGCAGCGATACCAAAGAGGAAACAAACCATCCAGGCAAGAACATCTAGTCTGCTATACGCGTCTCCAAACCATGAGCTTTGGGCAATAGTCCACCAGGACAATCCAAGGAAAAACCACCCAATTGCTAAGACAGGAAGGTTTCGTCCCGAGTATATTCGGGAGCCTCGAATTATCGTATGGCAACCGATAAATGCAGAAGAAATGGAAATTAACGACCAAAAAACCACTCTGAGATAAGATTCCCTTCCATCGTCGTTACAAAATGAAATGAACTCGCAGCGTTGATAATCCGATTCAAAATACAGAGGTTGTTCAGGCAAAAATAGGAGGCCTGCAAGTCCGATTAATGCTACAGGTCCAGCGAATTTACTACGCTTGAAGGCAGGACCCATCCTCCACATAGAGAATGCCGCTAGCATTAAGGTCGTGCTCAGGAGAGCCTGATTCACCCAGAAGACCATGGCTGTTCGAGCGGGAGGAGATTCTTTGAATTGACTATCTTCAATTTAGGCAAAAATAAGCCACTTCGCCCCTAGAGTGCGCCCGCCCTCTCGCGACACAATCAAATATGGGTCATAGGTGGGCGCGTCGTCGTAAGACGTTGAGGTGCTCAGTAATGGTCAAGATGCCACGTAAGGTAATGCGCTACAGCCCGTCAGCTGGTAAGCATACTGAGCACACAGTCGAACGAGTCAAGAAGCGACGCGCTTCCGAATTAAAATGGGGTCAGCGTAGATTCCGTAAGGCTACATCGGGATACCGAGGTTTCCCTCGTCCAAAGCCTTCTGGCGAGAAGCCAACCAAGCGCGTCAACCTACTCTACCGTTGCTCCGAGACTGGAAAGGCTCACCAACCTGCCGCACAGAGAGCAAAGAAGTTTGAACTCGTGGAGAAGTGATATCATGGGAGATGCAAAATTCTTGCGAGTAAACTGCCGCGACTGCGGTCACGAGACAATTATTTTCGAAAGGGCGTCCACCCAGATTTCCTGCTCAATTTGCGGTTCCACATTGGCCCGCCCTGCAGGTGGTAAAGCCGAGCTAGTTGGTAGCACAATCGTAGACGTCCTCGAGTGAAGGGGACTGAACTAGAATGGCTGAGACCAATGATAATTGGCCTGAAGAAGGCGAATTACTAGTTTGCACGGTCAGTAATGTCCGAGAAAACGGAGCATATCTTAGCCTAGACGGATACGGTTCCCGTGAAGGATTCGTTTTCGTTGGTGAAGTTGCTTCTGGTTGGGTCAAGAACATCCGTAACCACATTCGAGTTGGACAGCGAGTCGTCGCCAAAGTAATCGGAGTCAAAAAAGATCGACAACGAGTTGATTTGTCGATCAAGAGTGTCTCAGAAGAACGACGAAGAGACACTATTCAGAGTTGGAAGAATGAACAACGTGCAAACCAAATTATGGGAGTTGTCGCTGAAAGAACTGGATGGGATGAAGAAAAAACCACCGAGATTTCAGAAGAGATGACTGAGATTTTTGGAACCCTGTATGGAGCCCTAGAGGAATGTGCAATTTCTGAAACCGCATTATCCGATAATGGCTTTAGTGGAGATTGGATGTCCACGGTAATCGAATTAGCGGTAGAGAATATCATACCTCCATTTGTTGAGATTCGTGGTCGGTTCAACATCGAAGTTTGGGGTTCAGAAGGTGTTTATGCAATACGAGATGCACTTCTTGCCGCAGAAGCGGTTGCTGAAGGAGAAGAAGATGCAACACTAACCTGTCATTACGATGGCGCCCCAGAGTATAGGGTCGATATCAGAGCCCCAGATTACGAGACAGCCGAAAGAATGTGGGAAAGGGCTCAAACCGCTGCCACAGAATCAATCGCTTCGGTTGAAGGCTCAATCGATATCGAACGCATGTAAATCGCCAATATGCATGCTACAACTTCAAAGACCTCTGAAAGCGGACATGCCTACTGAGGAATCGCGATGGCTCGGACGAGACTACAACGGTGTACGGTTTGTGGCGAGTATGGACTTGCTGAAAAATGCAAGGAGTGCGGAGGTAAAACGACTTCCGCTGCACCAATGAAATACTCGCCACAAGATGCTCAAGGAGCACGTCGAAGACAGCGAGAAGGCGCTGGAAGTGACGAATGGATCGAAACATTACCTACTCCTCGAAAGGAGGAGGACGATTGAGTCGTGCACAGATACATTGGTTGATTGGGAATTCATTACCTGAACATGTGGCTTTGTTGGAGGCCGTACCAGGTGTAGGAAATGTTGGCAAGTTGGTTGTTGACGCAATGGTAGAAAACAATCCTTCGACCCTAATTGCCAGAATACTCCATCCAGATATGCCTCCTCACTCTACTTTGGATAAAGATGGACTACTCGCTCCACCATCGATGCTAGTCCATCGAGTAATGTTGTCCGATGGAAGATATGTTGTGACGGTAACTGGGGAGTTACAGCCAATGACTGCAACAGGACAACACGAGGTTGCGCAGGCTATCTTGGAGATGGCTAAATCGACTCCTCAACTATTGGTCTTGGCTGGTCTAGCTTCTGAAGTTGAAGAGAAAGCAATCCACGTGATTTGTGCAGATGCAAAGGTACGTAGCAATCTCCAAGCCAATGATATCGAAGTTAGTAAATCTCAACCCGAAGCGGGAATGATTGGGGTTGCTGGGCTTTTGGTCTCGCTGTCTTCAATGCATCAAGTTCCAGCAGTAGCATTAGTTGCTGATACCGTTGGTGCTTCAGCAGATGTCATTGCCGCGGACAGGCTTGCGCGTTGGATTGAGGAAGCACTGGACTTGCCGCTTGGTATCGACTTAGACACGACGGAAGAGACCGCAAGAAAATTACTCGCGAGTATAGAAGTCAGTGGGTCTATCGAGGAACACCTTGGGATGCCCGCTGAAGCAGATGACTTCTACGTCTGAATGGTGAAGCATATGCGTGCACTGCTAGGAAGTGGCGGTATCGGAACGGATGAACGCAGAGAGTTGTACCGTGACTTAATGTCAGAAAATTTTGCTGATTGTGAAAGAGTCATATTTATTCCATTTGCCTCTAATGATTATGATGGATATACCGAAAGGATGCAGGACTTTGCTGGCCAATCTGGATACGAACTAGTAGGCTTACATGAATTCGAGGACCCACTAGCTGCCATCGAGGCAATGGATGGAATCTACGTTGGCGGCGGAAACACCTGGTTACTTGTCCGGGCTCTACATGAAAGAGGTCTGATTGAACCAATTAGAGAGGCAGTATTGCAAAGAGGAGTCCCGTACGCTGGAGTTAGTGCGGGAGCAAATGTGGCCTGCCCTAGTATGCAGACAACCAATGATATGGCAATTACAATGGTTCCTTCATTCGAAACATTTGGTATCGTTCCATTTCAGATTAATCCCCATTATCACCCCGGAGGAATTTGGTATAGGGAATCTGAAGACGGAGAATTCCAACAACACTTTGGAGAAACCCGTGCAAGAAGAGTCAGTGAATACCACCAAACCAACAATACGCCAGTTATTGGTTTGTATGAAGGATCTTTTCTAAGATGCAGAAATGATTCGTATGAACTGCTTGGGAACAAGGCAGATGTAATACGCAAAAACGAGGAAATAGTCACTAAAGAGCCTGGAACTATTCTTCGCGGAGACTTAACCGCCGCTTGATACTACAATTAGTTCAATTTCTATATCTTCAGTGATTGTTGACGAATGAGGGACTATAGTTTCACCCAATACTGCAAGTACTGTAGAACTTGCAATGTCAAGGCGGTTCAATACTTCCGCGATGCTTATTGGCTCATCAGTCTCAACTATGCTGGGACTACCGTCTTCATGATTCACCGTTACTCGCATCAATCCAAGGGGGGCTAGTCAGACTTATGACCAAATCGCAGGTGGCGGGCTTACTGCCGAGATCGCATAGCCCGGTATTGCGGTGGATTCGAAATCCACTGTCCCTTGGACGCGGGGGTTCAAATCCCTCTCTCGGCGCCAAACATCACTGCCACCAACCCTTCTTCTCGGACTTTGGTGGTTCTGAGGGAATGTTGCTCAGATTCGTCAACCAAAAAGTACCAACCGAGCCATCTGCAAATTTCATCTCAACACTTCTATCAGCATTTACCTCAGTGATTTCGCCTTCCTGGCCGTCGAATTGCTCTAATTCAGAACTTAGAGGTGATAACTTATCTTGGATAATCCAAAATTTATCTCCTTCATTGTAGGTTATATCTCCATCCAACTTTTGCTGATCTTGAGCCAATCCGGTTAAGACTAGAGAGATTACTAAAGGAACTGCTGCAATACCACAAATCATCGAGGCAAAAGGAAAGATCCCATCTCCATCTACTCCAATCGTAAATGCTAAAATAATTCCAACCACCAGAAATGATGCAGGTACGAAAAAATCATTTTTTTCATTTGATTTGATGTCCTTTTTTTTAATCCATTCAAATATTGATAGATATCCCGCCCCGATGAGAATTGCTATCTCAATTAATTCGAACACCATGTCGTTTCAATTTTTTCAATTTAACAACAGAATTGAAGGTTTTGGCGGCACTGGCATTAAATTTAGTATTCAGGGACATCCTCTGCATCTGAGACAATAACAACCTTAGTCCCGGGTCCACATTTGACTTGAGGGCGGCCGCCCCACTCTCCTTTCTCACCATTTAGGATTGCAATAGTGTCTCCACGCTTTACCGCAGCCGCACTCAAAGGAATGAATTGCTTGAATGCAACAATTTGGGCCGAACCTGTCGCATCCACAAGTGTAGCGGCCCAACGAGTATTACCAACCCCATCTGGGAAGGAATCAATCGACCAAACTCTTGCTACAATACTGACTCTAGTCTCAACATCAACAACAGGTGCAGAATCATCCTCATCGGCTATACTGACTTCTGAATCAGCATCTAGGTTGAGTTGTAATTCTCCGCGCCAAAGGCTAGGTAATGCATTGGATACCTTGACTCGAGCACCTTCTGTGATAGAGCGGCTAATTTTACTCGGACCGCCATTGTATGCGGGTTGTACCTTCGCTCGATCGTATCCATCTTGTAACCTGAAATGTATCTTTATTGTACCATCATCTAGTAATTCTGGTCCGGAGAGCCCAATAACTTCGCCTATTGCATTAACTCTAGGCTCAATCTCTCCTAGTGGAGTGATTGGCCATGCATGACCTAGACGTTCGATTCTTCTCTCAGAAGTTAGTTCTAGGTCATGCTCACCTTTAGGACAGAATCCTCTGTACTCACAGCCCTTGCACCTAGCTAATGGATCTGGGTCGATATGGGGTTTAGCGGGTACTCCACCGGCGTCGAAATGTCTCAATGGTGCGGGCTCCGGTGGACAATCGTCTATCGATGGGTTTTCGGCTCTCAAGAGTTGATAGAGTTCAGCAATTTCCTTTTGGTAGGTCTCCATTTCAGATATTTCAGGAAGTTTAATCGATTTTACAGTCCCAGTTCCAAGATACCAAATTTCTAGATTACTGACTTGTTCAGAACGTGAATGAGATTCCCACCAAAGCCAAGCATAGAGTCGTAATTGCTCTACATAACTGAAAGAACGATCTCCTTTTCCGATACTTGCCTTGATATCGACTATATTGATCGAGTCATCCCAGCGATATACCAAATCATATTCACCTTGGAACCAACCCTCTGGGATACAGGTTGTTTGAGTAAATGACTTTGAATCTGGATCCACGAACCAAGGCCTTGTTATTTCCCAAGCCTCACACCAAGTGGTGCTTCCTTCTGCCTGAGCACAGGGGTGTGGAGAATTCCATTTTAGGGGGAAACCATCTGGTGCAGGGATTTCATCTCGAGCTTCTCCTCTTCTCCAAGATTCAAGTCTATGGCCGCCATCCGCAGCCATACATTTCTCGACTTCATCGAGATGCATCTTGATTCCTTCATGTATCATTTCTATGCATTCTTCAGGTTCAACATCCTCCAACGAGCCAGTTCTATTTTGTGTCGATTGCCAATCATCAACCGCTGCCTCCCAGCACCTGTCAAAGTGAACCTCAACTCGTGAAAGAGCCCATTCCATAAGCTCCTCTCTACTAGTAGGCAAGTCTTCTAAAGGCCTAGATGAAAGTCTGGCAGCCATCCAATTTCCTTCGTCCTCCCAATCTGGGGCACCACTTTCATTCAGTGGTGAAATAAGGTTATCAGCGGCATCGGGTGTAATTAGAGAAGGAGAATCACGAAGAACTCTACAGATGCATTCCTCTGCAGCATTTCCACGAATAATTACCGGTGGCATTGGACCCTTTAGCCTCTCTTCATAGGCGTAATACCACTGACGAGGACAGGCCTTCCAGAGGTTTACCTGAGATGCCGAAAGGCGCCGAAATGGGTCGACTCCTGTCGCCTCAGCATCGTACGTCTGCACCGGCATGCATTGCTATCTATCTCGAGAGTACATGAACTCAACGATTTAGATATACCACTGTCATCTCTAATCTTTCATGAGTTGGATGCACTTCAACTAAGGAAATTGGTGCATCAATTTCTCCAACTAATTCTTCAGCCATTGAAAGAGGAAGTTCGATTCTTTCATTCTCAGAATCATACAACATGAACCTCCTTGGTAGGCCAGTTTCTGTATGTATCTCCTCAATCCACTCTTCCGAATCTTCCAAGCTACAATCAACCGCTCCGAAAAGAAGTGTTCCATCTTCGGTTAGAATTTCATGTGGAGAAATTGTATGTTCGCCTCGACGGATGAAGCGACGACGTAACTGCCCACTGTCTTTGTATGTGGCAGTACAGAACTTCAGGTGATATGGATAGGACTCACGAACTGTACCATCTTCAGGGTCGGCAGCACCAATTGATGCCGCCATTACTCGGTCTCTCATCCGTGTGGCTAATTCCCCAGAACCTGCTGCACCAGCAGTAATCTCATCAGATAAATTGAAACCTCTAAGTTCCATATTGTCGTGATTACCTACGGTAATCTCCAATTCGTTGAGGTTGAGAAATTGCACAGGCATATCTCGCATAATTTCTAGTAATTCCATCAATTCATTTTCCTTATCTGGCTCGCAAGGTATTTCCACGCCTGTTAACATTCCAGATTCGATACAGGCTGCCATAGTTTCGGTATATTTTTCAGATTCCAAATCGAGAAAGTGGAAGCGTATTTCATCCAATCCGGCTTCAGCGAAATCATTCGCCCATTCTGCCTTGAATGGAATACTGGTATACATGTGTAAATGGAAATCATCACCGAATTCATTTTTGAGAATTTTACACGCTTCCAAAACTCTCTCCCTTGCCATAACGGGATCTCCTCCGGTAATTCCCGCTCCAGTAGCATTCATCGCTCGAGCTTCTTCGATTACCGCATCCCAGTCTCCAATTTCCACTCTACGTTCATTGGCGAACATCCAATCTATTTCGCGACGATTCTCTGAAAGTGGACAATAATCGCACATCCAATGGCAATGACCTGTGATGAACAAAACTAGCTTCGAACCCATCTGACATTGGATACAGCCTTCCGTATCGTCAGCAATTGCAGGTTCAGGAAGGTCTGGCACATTCGGAAGCCTAACTGAAAATGTCATTCTGCCACCTCTTCAGCTCTCTGCAAGAGCCATTCATGGAAAGCGTAGTCTTGTGACAATTCAGGATGGAAAGTCAAGGCTAATCTATTTCCATGTCTTACTCCAACCACTTCGTTTTCAAGAGTTACCACGACTTCTGAAGTATCTCCAACCTTGGTAAATCTAGGAGCGCGAATGAATACTCCGGGAAACTGTCTGCCAAGTAGTATTGAATCTAAGACACCTTGGAATGAATCTACTTGTCGGCCGTAGGCATTACGGTCAATCTCGGCAGCGACCAAAGGCTCTCCGCCGTCTTGTGGGTCACATAGTAGAATTGCTCCAGCACAAGTACCTAGGACCGGTCTTGTGCTATCTTCGCGAATCCAACGAAAAATCGCAGGTAAAAGTTCGGAAGTAGAATCGTTCCCTGTAAGTCGCATGGTTGTTGATTCACCCCCTGGAATTACAAGTGCATGGGGCTGAGCATTTTCTAGATCTGTTGCCTTGCGTAACTCATGTATTTCAATTTCAATTTCGGAGTCTTTAGCCGCTGCATTCAGTGCTGCCATGTGGACATGGCGAGCACCCTGAAGCATGGCCAAGCCTATGCGGAGCACGAACCCTGCGGCTAAATCATACTGCTTGAATCCAACCCTTTGCGCGCAGAAGTGCTGAAAGACTGCTAAGCACGCCCAAAGGGCGTGGGAGAATCGCGCATCCACAACTTCGGCGCTGGTCCGGCAGTGCTTCCATTATCGGTTGTAGAGGAGGTTCAGGCGGCTCTTCCAAATCTTCAAAACAGTGGTTTTGGGCTATGTGAAATCAGTCACAGAAGTGACACCTTCCAAGCGGTTGTGGATAGTGCAATGGGTCGAATTCGCAGAGTATTATCCGTTCCCGATGATTACACGATTCTTTTCTTGCAAGGGGGTGCATCCCTTCAATTCTACATGACCGCCCTTAATCTCCTAAAACCAGGAGAGCAGGCAGATTTTATCGAAACTGGAATTTGGTCGAAAAAAGCGATTGCAGAAGCAAATCGAGTTGGTCAAGCAAACAATATTTGGAGTGATTCAGAGAATGGCTTCCGATGTATTCCGGGCGGAGAGGAGTATGCTATTTCTGAGGACTCAATCTATCTTCATTACACCTCAAATAACACTCTAATGGGCACTCAGCACCAACACTTACCCGACTCCGGAGGCAAACCAATAGTGGTGGATGCTTCCTCGGATATCGCAGGGGTTCCAATTGATGTATCTGCTCATGACGTAATCTATGCAGGGGCGCAGAAGAATCTCGGACCCTCGGGAGTAACTCTGGTAATTCTATCTCCTTGGGCTTTGGCTAGAGCAAAGGAAAACTCAGAGGCAGGAAGACTTCCAACAATGTTAGATTATACAATCCACACTTCCAAAGGTTCTCTCTTTAACACTCCAAACACCTTCGGAATTTTTGTTCTAGATTGCGTTTTCAAATGGCTGGAAGAAAACGGAGGATTAGCCGGTTCAATTGAGAGGAATCGGGCGAAATCATCTCTTCTATACGAGGAGTTAGACAGTTCTGATATGTGGGTTCCGCATGCAGAAAAATCTTCTAGATCTGTCATGAATGTGACTTGGAGATGCTCAAACGAAGACCTAGAGAGTATATTCCTAGAGGAAGCAGAAGCCGCTGGATTAGGCGGCTTGAAGGGCCACAGATCGGTTGGTGGAATTCGAGCTAGCCTCTACAACGGCTGCCCAATAGAGTCGGTAGAGGCGTTAGTCGAGTTTATGCGCGGATTCAGAGAGCGACATTCCTGAGGAATATAGTTGGATGCTCAAGCGGTTATCGAAAGCCTCGATTTTACCTTGTTGAATCACGAGGCTACTGAGGAAGAATTAGAGGGATTTGTGGCTCGCGCAAATTCCTCAGAAGTTGGTGCTGTGTGTGTATTTTCCGAACATGCAGAATTCGTCAAAGAACGATTGAATCCAGACATCAAATTGGCGGTGGTAGCCGCTGGATTCCCGATTGGCAGTTCAGATATCAATGAAATTAGTGTCGCAATCTCAAAAGCAGTCGAAGCAGGAGTCGATGAGATAGACGTCGTACTTGAACCAAGAAAAGATCAGAATTTCCCTGACGAATTCGAACTTGAGTTACTCAAAGAGATGAGAAGTGCTGCTGGTGAATGCGTACTCAAGGTAATTCTCGAGACTCCACTATTACAGGAACGAGAAATGCGAGCAGTAGCTAGAATGGCTCTTGCAGCAGGGGTAGATTTCATCAAAACCTGCACCGGTAAACGTGGAGGCTGCAGTGATGATGCAGCCGCAATTTTCGCTTACGAAGTGATGCGACATGAGCGAGCCTTTGGAGAAAAGCTAGGGGTGAAACTCTCCGGAGGAATTGGAACCATGAAGGATGTGAGTAGGCTAACGAGTATTGTCAATCAACAAGACTCGAGCATAATCAAAGAGGGATCTAGAAGATTCAG
This sequence comes from Candidatus Thalassarchaeaceae archaeon, assembly GCA_023268715.1. GTDB lineage: Archaea > Thermoplasmatota > Poseidoniia > Poseidoniales > Thalassarchaeaceae > MGIIb-O1. The sequence goes on along the minus strand of JALRLV010000013.1, from coordinate 30,205 downwards.
AATAGGTGCATCCTCACTCTTGGATTCAATTGAAGGAAAATCCTAGACACGGCGAAATCAAAAGCAAAATGGCCTTGTGAGTGACATGCAAGCCGGTTTGGACTTCGGTGTTCTGAAGGAATCAGACACCTGGAAGGCCTTTGGTATTGGCGTGGTTTTATTCTGTATTATCGGGTTCGCGTCCCTCTCATTGTTTGGATTAACCTCCTCCATTTACGGCACCTCTGATGAGATTTCGAAAGCACCAGATTGGGTCGCCCCATCTATGAACAGAGAAGGGATAGACGACCTCTACACCGCTGAGGATGGAACAATCCAATTGAGTAGCCTGCGCGGTCATGTGGTAATCTTAGATTTCATGGCAATAGATTGTGCCAATTGCCACTATGTTCAGGAACATATCGATGACAATCTTGCAGAATGGGAAGGTCTTGAGGGTGAATACCCTGTAATTGCAGTGTCGATTGCAACGTGGTATCAGTATGAATCGTTTGAGCAAATTAACGCAACATTTGGTGACCCCGAATCCAACCGACACATGCCATGGCCAATCGTAAATGGAGGCGATGATGTTGTACTTCTGGATGATGGAGAAAGAGGAGACATTACCGAATATTATTCTGCTCAATCTATTCCACTTGCTTTGGTTATCGACCACGAAGGGTTTGTTGTTGCAAAAGAGAACACAGGGACTCCACTCGATGGCTGGAAGAGTTTTGACAGTGCTATAGAGGCAGCCAATCTTGGAGAGGCTGAGGACCTCCGAATTGGAATAAAGAAAGCAGACAGATCTGTTTCAGGAGTTTTCATTATCGGATTATTCCTCGGTGTTTTGGTCTACTTCTCACCTTGTGCTTTCCCTGTCTTGCCTTCATTCATCACATATTATCTCAGTCTAGGTATGAGAGAGGATGAATTACGGCAGGAAGGAAAATTGACTGGAAGGATGCCAAATTCGTTTGAAGTCGGTGGGTATGCAGCCTTAGGTCAGTTAACCTTCTTCACAATTGTTGGAATGATCATCTTTGGACTAAGTGAGCTCATACCACTATCTGGAGTTCTCCACCAAGTGGCAATTGCAATAGCGTGGCTACTTCTAATCCTTGGAGGACTGATGTTGTTAGGTTGGACAAGTCATTTACTGGCTGGAGTTCAGCGGATTTTGGACAGATACCAAACAATAGAAACTGATGATGTGTTTACTCCTAGAAGAAATATGTACCTTTGGGGAATTGGTTATTCGGCCGCATCAGTCGATTGTACTGCTGCGGCTGTGTTCCCATTTGTAGCATGGTTAACCGTAGTAGGAGAAGGGGCGTTCATAGCCGGACTTGGTGGATTGATTCTCTCTGTTACAATGTTAATGGTAATGGTGACGGGACTAGTAGGGATGGGGCGACAAGCTATGATTGGCTTCCTTAGAAAGTCTACAGGAATTGTCAAAGCTACAGGAGCATGGATGATGATGTTTGCTGGCATCGGATTATTGGTTTACCTAACTCAACCAGAAATTGTTGGCTCATTGATCTAATTTTCAATTGAAATCCACTCATTGTTGAGTGCATGATGCCAATGGTCAGCGAATCTAACAAAATTATAGCCAGTTCTCTCCATTCTAGAGATTGCTCTGAAGAGATTTAATCTCCCCGTTTTACTACCGATTTCAGCCCCGGGAGTAACGGAAATAACTTCTTGACAAGTTTCCCAAATATTTCCTATTTCTTCCCATTTATTTGAGATGTATTCGATATTTAGGCCAGATTTTGAATTTATGGAATCGAAGATATTTGAGATCATATCCATTAGTAATTTATTCATTGTTTGAATCAAACCAATAAGATCGTGGGGTATTTTATCAATTTCTAACTCATTTGCTAGCAAAGAGGAAGTTTGTGAAATATCTCTTGCGTGCCTCATGCCTCTCTCAATGGTATCGCTACCTCTTAGGAATGTGGATATCATTCGAAGGTCACCCATCATCGGTTGGTTAAGTGATAAAACAAGAAGAATATCTCCAGTTCTTTCCCAGAAAATCTTCCTAGCTTCATCTCTTGCTGCCAACACTTGATTTACATTGTCGACATCCAAAGAAATTAGAGAATCAACTGCAACTGAATAAATTCTCATTAACTCATTAGCATCATCTACCAATTGATTTCTCAAATGGTCTAATCTTTCATCTAATCCTGTTCTTACTGGAACCATTTTTTCACCTAACCAAATCTTCCTGTAATGTATTGACCTGTTAATTCTTCTTCAGGTTCACTGAAAATTTTCTTTGTTTCCCCCGCCTCAATTAACTCACCCATGTACAAGAAAACAGTTTGATCCGAAATTCTTGCTGCTTGGCTCATTGAGTGGGTTACAATGACTACAGTTACTTTTTCACGAAGTGCTTGAATTAATTCTTCAATTTTAGCCGTGGCGATTGGATCCAAGGCAGAAGTGGGCTCATCCATTAACAGGATAGAGGGTTTAGTTGCTAGAGCCCTCGCAATACAGAGTCTTTGCTGTTGTCCTCCTGATAGAGAATAGGCATCATCTTCCAATCGTTCTTTTACTTCGTCCCAAAGAAATGCATCTCGAAGGCTTTCTTCAATTATTTCATCTAGTTTCGACTTATGATTGATTCCTTGGATTCGCAACCCAAACGCGACATTTTCGTAAATTGAAGTGGGGAATACATTTGGTTTCTGAAAAACCATAGATACAGCCCTCCTTAACAAAACAGGGTCTATTTCATCTGAAAGTAAATTCTTTCCTCGCCATTCTATTTCACCAATCATTGAGCAGGTTGGAATCTCATCGTTCATTCTGTTGAAGGCCCGCAGCAATGTGCTTTTTCCACAACCTGAGGGGCCAATGAATGCAGTTACGCCAGATTCTTGGATGTCTAAATTTACGGAAATTATAGCTTCTTTTTCAGCATATTTTATTGTCAGATCTTTCACACTGATCGTATTATTTTCTTTGGACATCACCATGACCTCCTATCCTCTGCTCTGTTACGAATGAATATAGCGATGATATTCAAGATTAGCAATAGCATTAGTAGTACAAGAATAGTACTTGCTGCTAAATCATGAAACGCTTCCTTTGGATGTCTAGTCCAGAAAAATATCTGAATTGGTAACGCAAGGAAGCCATCCATTATTCCTGTCGGCGCTGTTTTTGAAAATAGGCTTGCAACAAATAGAATAGGAGCTGTTTCTCCTAACGCTCTTGCAACAGAGAGGATTGCTCCAGTTGCTATTCCAGGAACTGCATTTGGAAGAACATGATGTCTGACTGCCTGCCACCTAGTTGCCCCAACGCCCAATGCTGCATCTCGAAACGATTTCGGAACCGCTAGCAATGCCTCTTCTGTAGTTACTACAATCATCGGTAAAACCATCATTGCGAGAGTCAGAGAACCTGTGAGTAAACTAAGCCCAAAACCAAACATCCTGCTGAAAACATACAACCCAACCAAACCAAAAATAATCGATGGAACCGCTGCTAGGTTCTGTAGGGTTCTTCTCAAAAATTGATTCAAGATACCTTCAGGTGCAAGTTCAGTTAAGTAAACTGCAGCACCAACACCCGCTGGCAATGCGAATAACATTGTCAGTGTTATTAGCCAAAGTGACCCCCAAATTGTGGGGCCTATGCCTGCTTGATCAGCTCGGTAGGACGGGAAGTTTGTCAGAAACTGTAAATCAATACCAGCCAATCCTGTTTCTAGGATTGTTTGGAGTAAGATAAGCAAAAATACTAACCCTACAAATAGGCTACTTGCAACAATGAATCGTGAAACTTTTTCCTTTCTTCTTCTAAATAAATCGTATTTAGTTGGTATAAATGGATTTGATTGAGTTAAATTATATTCGATATCTCCGCTAATTCTATCTAAAATCATTGATAATTTCACTTTGATTTGAAAAAGGAGGGAAGCCATTTTGCCTCTATTTGCCCCCAGTCTTTTTCTTGTTGCCCCAACTGCCAATATATTCACTGAATATGTTAGGACAAAGAGGGCAGACCCTACCGCGAATCCTGCATCGGTTGCTGGGCCTGGTGGTATGTCACCAGTTGCAACTTGGGCAATATATGCAGTCAGAGTTTGTACTTCCAGACGTGGATCAAAATGTAGTGCTGCAACTGAGCCAGCAGCCATAGTTACAGCCATTGTTTCGCCTACTGCACGTGCAAGCGCGAGTAAAACCGCTGCAACTATTCCCGAACGAGCAGATGGTAGAACAACTTTGGTGGCCATTTCCCAACGCGTTGCTCCAAGGCCTAATGCTGCTTCCTTTATTTCTCTAGGAACTGCTCTGATAGCATCATCTGATATTGAAACTATAATGGGCAAAATCATTGCTGCTACGACGATTATTGCACTAGCTGCATTGAAGTATGTTGCATCGATGGTTCTTTGCATAAAGGGGCTAATTACAAGAAGAGCGAAGAAACCGTGAACCACTGATGGTATTCCTGAAAGAACCTCGACTATTGGCTTGAGAAAACGTCGTGATCTTGGCGATGCAAATTCACCTAGATGCAGAGCAGCCGCTACTCCAAGAGGAATAGAAATCATTAGTGACCCCACAGCAATGAGAGCTGTGCCTGAAAGTAAAGGCCAGATCCCAAAGCTGGGGTTACGTCCGTTAGGAACCCAATCTGTTCCAGTAATGAATTCGAAAAAGGTGGCTTCTTCGTATTCAAAAAAGCGAATTGTACCTGATGCCAGTGTGTATATGATTAACGCACTTGCAATCACCGATAATGAGGCGGCTGCGAACAATGCGCTATGGGTAAATCGGTTACGTGGAGCCCGGCCATCTAGGAAGGTGCCAGACTCAATCATGATTTACCACTTCATAGTTCACGCCAATGCTGCGCGTTGGAGTGAAAGCAGATTGGCATCTACCAACTCTACCTTCACGTATCCTACTTCGTCACAGACTGCTTGTCCTTCATCAGACAATGCAAAACTCAAGTAGCCGTTGACAGCATCAGAATTTGCCGCATTGGCATCGGTGTATATGTGAAGAGGACGAGCCATAGGGTAATCTGCAACCGTCTCTAATGAAGGTTCAACAGCGCCATTACCATCATCAATCGATACGGTATTTACCTTGTCAGCATTCTCTCTAACGTATGCGAATCCTAGGAATCCAATTGCGTACTCGTTGGATTGTATTGCGGTCATAATCACATTGTCGTCCGCTGATGGATGATATACACCATCGCCTGATTCTAGACGGGTTCCTGCGGCTTGAGTTTCGTCACCCCAATCTTCGATAATCTCTTCGAAAAAGTAGTCAAAGGTACCACTTGCTTCATCTGGTGCGTAGATTTGAATTTCTTCGTGAGGAGCGCCCTCTAATCCAGCTACATCATCCCAATATACAGCTGGGTTATCATCTGTGAAAATTGAGTATAACTGATCGTAAGTTAGACTGCTCGCAAAGTCGTTTGAAGGATGGGTAATTACTGCAAGAACATCAAAGGCAACGACCCACTTGGTTGGCATTACACCCATGCACTCTTCAGATGCAGTTCCATCTGATCTAACCCCTGATTCGTCGCAGTTTACTTTTGTGTAGTCCTTGCCTTTCATCAGTCTGGAAGCATCCCCTAGGTCGGCTTCCCCATTCAACAAAGCATTGATTCCATGGCTGGAACCTCCTCCTGAGACAGATACATCTGCCCCTTCATACTCTTCTGCCCAGGCCACCGCTAGTGGCAAAACAGTCGAGGATCCGGTTTGGATCAAGCTTTCTTTTTCATCATCACCTGTACACCCGGCCAGTGAAGCACTGAGCAACAGTACAATCATCATATTCGTCAATAGAGTTCGATTCATTCGTATTTCTCCGATCGCTTCGACATCGCATGGTATGTTGAAATGAATCTGTAAAGTAAACATAGATGGAAGGAACCTATCTAATCTCTATAGTTAGGTGAAAAAAATGTTAATTTACGCCCCGATATAACACAACAAAATAGTCTATTCAATTGTTACATCTATTGAATTTCTATGTGTGTGTATATTGATTAATATCTCCGCCATGTCGACTGTGTATGCCAATATTCTCCTAAGAGATTCTGATAATTTATCCAAAAACAAGGCATCGGTGGATTGTAGTTTCATTTCCCACAAGCTATCTTCGTATTCCCTCAGATTCATAATGGCAGATTCTAGATTCGATTTTGCATCGTGGATTTCCTTAACTTTCCTTTTCCGTAAATTTGCAATAAGTTGCTTAATTGAGGACTGCCAAATGGGACTTACAGAAACTGGTAATTCTGCTGATGAAAGATTCTTGGGTACTTCTTGGTTAACGCACAGCCTGCTTAAGATGTAACAGTGATCACCTATCCTTTCAAGCGTCCGTACAATATTCGACAATTCGGCGGCTTCCCACCTGGTTGTTCCAAAACTAGTTTCAATTGTCGCTGATTCCAATATTTGGCCTACCTGCCTTTCTAGTAACAAACGCAATGCATCAACCTCTTTTTCCCTCTCCTCGCTATCTTCTAGGATAGTAACGTCTCCACCAGTAAGGACTTCCACCACATCCCTTATCTGGCTAGAAACTAAGAGATACATTCTGTTTAGACTAGAGTGTAATGGCATCTCTGCAGGATTAAGCAGAGTTATCATTTCTACGCTGTAATCAGATTCGTTGGCGATTTCGATCCCACGGGTAGTTTGGATGAATCTTCGAAGTTCCCTTCTGTGTTCTCTATCTATTCCCGATTTTGAAATGATTCGAATATTTTGAGCCCCAGAGAGATAAGCACCAATTAGGTGATCAAGAATGAAATCCCTACTGATTTCTTGTAAATCAATTTCCACTTGTCGTCTTTTTCTAACAGAAGTAGTTTCTGCATTTACTCGCAAACTACCGGAAGGCCTCCATTCAATTCTGACTTCATCTTTAGCAGACAATTGGTGTTCCATCACCCACCTCTTTGGTAAACTGACAATGTAAGTTGAACCTCCTGTCAGTTGAAGTTTTCTCACTTCGGACTTGTTGGAAGCGACCCTTTCCACGTATCTTGCCGCATTACTCCCGAAATATATACCTTTCATAGGCTCGCAGTACTCGTATTCTATAGCGTACTATATATTCTATATAATATTATGATTATATGCCCTACCTATTGAGGCTCTATAGATGGAACCGATAATGTGGCTCGTCCTGATTCTTGCAACTGCCGTTTGTGCCTACATGGCCTGGAACATTGGAGCGAATGATGTAGCGAATGCGATGGGGACTTCTGTTGGTTCCAGAGCATTAACTCTGAAGCAAGCGGTGATTATTGCTGCAGTCTTCGAATTCATGGGTGCATTCTTTGCCGGAGATGCCGTTACTGACACGGTAAGAAAAGGAATCCTCTACTTTGATACAGAGGCGGATTACTTCAATGCGGCTTTCACTAATGATCTGATGTACGGATTCATTGCTGCTATGATGGCGGCAGCGGTTTGGATTACAATCGCAACTAGATTTGGATTGCCTGTATCTACTACACACTCAATAATTGGAGGAATTGTAGGAATCGGATTAGTCCTCGAAGTACAATATGATGCTTCTCTTATCAATTGGGAAAAGTTGACTGAAGTTGTTTTGTCTTGGGTAGCAAGTCCGTTAATGGGTGGTTTGCTTGCTTTCTTGACATTCTTCATTGTGCGGGCTACGATTTTAGAAGCTCCAAATCCTATTGAAAGAAGTAGGTGGATGGCCCCACTTATGGCACTTCCAACCTTTTTCGTACTTGGTATTGCCTTACAATTCAAGGCTCTAAAGGGCCTAATTGCTAGACTCGAAAGAGAAGGAGTAATCGCGGATAAGTATGATTGGTTACCGGTCAAAGAAAATGGTGTTTGGAACCCAATGGCAGAAAATGCATGGATTCCATTCAACGCGATTATGGTTGCTTTAGTCATCGGAATTATTGGTTCAATAATTCTGTACTGGGTCCTCAGGAATTATGAATTCCAAGGAGAAGGATTCCACGGCGTTGAGAGAATCTTCGTTTGGTTACAAGTCATTACTGCAGCATACGTAGCATTTGCTCATGGAGCAAATGACCGATCTAATGCTATTGGGCCGATGGCTACCGTCTACGAATTACTAAACTCAACACCAGGAGAATTGGCTGGAAAGGTAGACGTTCCCCTTTGGCTAATATTACTTGGTTCAGCTGGTATAGCAATAGGTGTAGTAACATGGGGTTGGAGAGTTATGGAAACTATTGGCCACAAAATTACTGATATTACTCCAACAAGGGGATTCGCCGCTGAATTTGGTGCGGCTACTACAATTCTAGTATTCTCAATGCCATTCCTTGCGGTCCCAGTATCCACAACCCACACATTAGTCGGAGCAGTGGTTGGAGTTGGCCTAGCTGGTGGAGCCAAAAATGTAGATTTCAGAGTTTTTGGCAAGATTTTCGCCTCATGGGTAGCCAGTCTTCCTGCTGCTGGATTTGGAGCAGTTACCCTATACGTCGCTATAGGAAGTACTGCAATCAATCTAATCGTTGTATTACCGATCGCGTTTGCCGCGGTAGCATATGTCCTCTGGGTCACTAGAGATGAGGAGATAGTAATCGAGGATGCATTAGCTGATGTAGGAGGGGATGGAACAAAACAACCCACTGTATTCGAGTTGTTCCACAAGCATGCTGAAGCAGTAGAAGTGACTGTTGACCACATGCTGACTGCTGTAGATAAGGCGACAAAAGGCGAAGATGCATCTGAAGAAATTCAGGCAACAATAGAGGCTGAGTTGGCTGCGGACGAAATAAAGAACGCTCTAAGAGAAAAGGTGAGCGCCAGAGAATGGAAATTACTCATTGACTCCGACGAGTTCCTATTCATGCTTGGTAGACAAGATAGGATTGCAGATTATGCCCAAAACGTTGCTGAGCAACTCTCTTTCAGACCGCTCTATGATAATGAGGAAGCAAGACAAATGGTAATGGAAATGGCACAGGCAGTTCAGAAGACGGTTGCAGTCTACGAGGACACCGTGCTTCATCTACGAGATCTTACACTATCTGGCTACACTAAAGCGGGTCGGGAAGAACTGCTGAAGTATGTTCAAGAGGTTAACCTTGCAGAACATGAGGCAGATCTCGTGGAGAGTAACGCCGCAGGATTTGTCTTCAGAACCGGTGAAGAAGACGCTCTAGCAGCAGTTCACATGTATCGTGTATTGCAAAGACTGGATGATGTCGCCAATGCCTGTGAGGAAGCTGCTAACGCATTCCTACCTATCGTGTATCAATGATTGAGAATATCATTGTCACCTAAGTGCAAACCAACCTTGTCATCAGGGAGGTTTCGGACTTTGTTGAGGAAAGGCTCTACTAGATACCAGGCAGTAAAGCCGACTAAGAGGCCTGTGAACAAGTCCCAGATGTAATGCTGCTTGGTTGTTAGAATGCTGATGGAAAGCAATACAAACTCAACCCATAGAACAATCAGGAAGAGTTTGCGAGGTGTTGTATCGGAATAAGATGCTTGTACCCACCTAGTAATTGCTCGAGCTAGAAAATAGGAATGTGCGATGTGTAAACTTGGCCAAGCATTCCATGGATTATCCAAGAAATGCATTGATTCGAATAACGCAACTTCCCATCCAGCGAGTAAATCAAAATCGATTTGATCTCTCATATCGATCTCTGCGGGAAGTGTGATGAAAATAACCGAACAGAGAAGTGTGACTATCGATAACATCTGTACTCCAGAAATCAATTCCAACCTATGTCGGTCATCCATCGGATTAGACAACAATGTTGCTGGATAGAATAAGTAGAGGGCCATGTATGGTGCAATCATCCACCCGATTACTGGAATTTGACGATCTAGGGCGATTTCTGGGTCCCAAACCGTGGTAGCGAATGTCTCGGCCCAAATGTTTGTTCCAAAGTATGGGACTGCAACCGCGACTACGCCGAAAATCAAAACCATGACTCGGAAAAGATGACCGCCTAGAGCCTCTCTATGTTTCCAAGGAATTACCCAGACATATGGCCATGGTGTAAGTATTCTATCCCAAAGAGTCAATGCACGACCTGATTGCACGAACCGACAAGGCAAAGAGTAGTCCTTGAAAGGCTCGGGAGAAGATTTTGGAAAAGAGAAAGAGTCATCATCCCAAAATCGCATAACACTCTTTGCAGTTCTTCCAATCAATTTCTACATCTGCGCCACACTCAGGACAGAGGCCTGGGATGAATACCTTGACCGGAATTTGGCAGGTATTATCGGCTGGTAGATTTGTAGGTTCTTTCACAATTATCACTCATCAGGTATCAGTAAAGAGCAAATAATCGTCATTATTGTAGAGCCGATTACTGCTGAAAGGAATACTTCGAGATTTGCTAAGCCGAATTCATTTGTTGGTGAGAAAATATACTCTATGCCCTCCCTCAAATCCCCAGTAACTGTACCATATGCTACCACTGATAGAAGTCCACTGACTGCACCTAAGAGTGCGCCTTGGGAAGATATCCGATTCCAGAGTGTTAGAAGCACTGGCATTACGGTGGCAGCAGCCAACAAGTCGGCGAAGAGGAATATTTGGAACACACCGCCGGCATCAAAAGCAGATATTCCAATGAGGGGGATGGTGAAAGGAAGCGTAGGTCCGGTCGCTAGATAAATTGCTACTGGAATCATACCGACTGTTAGGTATCTTGCATTCTGAAGATCCATCTTGCTATCGCTTAAATCTCTAGAAATGGATGCCACAACAGCATTCTGTAGAGTATCGACGCTGGAGCAAGCCAGAGCAATTGCAAGGACTATGAATGCGGCTACAAACAAAACCCCTGCATCATCTATCAGGTAGAAGAATGCAGCTGAAGGGTCATCCACAGCACCTTGTCCTGCAACTACTGTACCAAGAACACCCATGACTAAGACCAGGGGCAAGACTAGGGCTGCGGCTAGCCAAGCACCCTTTGTCAAAGCTTTATCAGACTCTGATGCCCATGCTCTCTGCCAGTTTCCTTGAGAGAACATCTCGGCTGCAGTGATTGCCACAACCAAGGCCAACCCTGACTTGAAAGAGTCCATGTATGACATTGAGCCAATACTCCATGAATCCTCAGGATTGTATGCCTTAGCATCAGAAATAAGGCCGTTAATGTCCCCTCCGAAGAGAGTCAACAACAAAGCAATGACCAGGAATAAAATGGTCCATGCCTGAATACGATCAGTCGCAAGTGATGCAGGAAGTCCTCCCTGAGTGATGTATGCTGCAGTAACGACCCCTATCAGGAACATTGGAACGAGAGGTTCAGCATCAGACAACGTTTCAGTAGCCTTTCCGATTGCCGTAAATTCAGCAAACAAAAATGTGAACATATAGAGTACCGAAATTAATCCAACATAGATCTGCATTGGCCTACCTAGACGTATTCTAACATAATCTGCAAGAGTGACTCCGGTTGGTAGCCTGTCCCTAATTTTTGGCCCCACATAGGCGAGGAGTATGAACGGAGTGGCGGATGATACGGCGTAACCGACAACATCCCAAAATCCACCATAGTAACCGACCTCAGAAGGGCCAAAAAGAATCCAAATCCCCATCCCTGAAGCGAAAAGACTCAATCCAATTCTGAGCCAATCCTGTGAACCTCGAGCAGAGAGGTATTCATCTGCTTCAAGTTCCTTAGCATTCGATGCTTGATATCCGATATAACCGAATACACCTAGCGTTGCAATCATCAATCCGTATGCGATATTTGTATCCATTTTCTATCCCTCCGCTGGCATTACCCAGATCAGGTCAATGGGTCGTCGCCCGAAAGCAACCTCTCAGCACTAAGCTCCCCTAAATTTCCCTAAAGAAGGAAGATAATCAAACTTGGGATTATTCATCAGCGCCCATGAATGGATATGTCCAATCTTGCGGTATGTCCAATGTACGCTTTACGGAACGAGGTGAAATCCATCGAAGTAGATTGAGTGGACCACCTGCCTTGTCATTCGTACCACTTGCACGTGCACCACCAAATGGTTGCTGAGCAACTACTGCGCCAGTTGGCTTATCGTTAATGTAGAAATTACCGGCCGTGAATCTTAGAGCATTGTATGCCTTCTGGATATTCTCTTCCGAACTTGAGAATATACTTCCAGTTAAGGCGTAGGGAGATGCTTCATCACACATTCTCAGAACTTCGTCAAAGTCTGAATCAGGATAGACATAAACGGTTAGAACTGGCCCAAATATTTCCTCAACCATACTCTCACTAGTTGGATTAGTAGTTTCAATTATTGTCGGCTCGATGAACCAACCTGTTGAGTCATCGTAACCTCCACCACAGATTACTGAGCAGGTATCTCTTGACTTTGCTCGATCAATATAACCTGAAATTTTGTCAAAGGCACGCTGATCGATAACAGCAGTCATGAAGTTTGTGAAATCCCTTGCATCGCCCATCTTGATTTTGGATATTTCAGATACAAGATCATCTCGTATTTCATCCCAGACTGACCTTGGCACATAAGCGCGGCTAGCGGCAGAACACTTCTGTCCTTGATACTCGAAAGCACCGCGCAACAATGCAACCAATAGACCCTGACGGTCACAGTCAGGATGAGCCACGACGAAGTCTTTACCACCTGTTTCCCCAACAATTCGCGGATAGGAGCGAAGGTTAGGAAGTGCTAATCCAATTTCTTGCCACAACCCTTGGAATACCGCAGTTGAACCTGTGAAGTGCAATCCGGCAAAGTCTGGATTGGCCAAAGAGACCTCAGTAATTTCTGCACCTGAACCTGGAAGGAAATTGATTACTCCAGGGGGTAATCCTGCTTCCATCATCAATTGCATCAAGACATAATTGGAGTGGTAGGAATTACGGCTTGGCTTCCAAAGACCCGTACAACCAACGATTGCTGGAGCACTTGGCAGATTCGCTGCAATACTGGTAAAGTTGAATGGAGTAATCGAAAGGACAAATCCTTCCAAAGGTCGAATCTCTGTCGAGTTCTGAACACCGTCTGGAGAAACCAGCGGTTGGAAGTCATCGTGGAATCCTCGGGCATAATGGCAATTAAATCTCCAGAAATCTATCAATTCACAAGCTGAGTCTATCTCGGCTTGGAACGCTGTCTTGGATTGATTTAGCATTGTTGCAGCATTTACGCGCATTCTCCAATCTCCAGCCAGTAAGTCCGCACAGCGCTCGAATATGGCGCATCTTCCCTCTAGCCCTAGGTCAATCCAAGCTTGCTGAGCATTTACCGCCGCATCACAAGCGGCTTCCATTTCTGCCTTACCGGCGAGGTGAACATTTGCCAAAACGTGACCGTGGTTGTGAGGTATCACTTGTGTAGTTGTGGTGCCTGTGAAAATTTCCTCTCCATTGATTATGCACGGGATTTCAATTACCTCTCCCATCTGGCGATCCATCTCTGCTTGTAGGTCCGCTCTCTCTTGACTTCCCGGGGCGAACCCTAGTATTGGCTCATTATTTGGTTGAGGCATGTGAACAGCCTCTACAAATTCTACCTAACATTGTTGCGATTGAATATTCAGCGAAATAATGTCACTAAGACCATTCATCAATGTCATCCTTCTTGGCCTTCTTCCATTCTCTGTAGTGCGCCTTACAGACAGAAACTCGCCTCGATTGCCCCTCTATGCCATCTTCGCCCCAAACATCAGCAGCTCGGTCGAAAGCGATTCGCCGGCCTCCAATTTTTTTGTCGGCAAAGTCTTCACAGCCGGCTACATCACACCGGACTTGCCCCTCGAATTCCTCTTTCTTGTCCTTACCAGTTCGACCGGCTGCAGCATCCGCCGCAGCACGCTTCTTTCGAGCCTTGGACTTGAATCCCATGAATTAGGCCGAGATTAACCACGATTAGAAGGTTGCCTCGTCCCATTCGATATCGAATGGACCTCCGACCTTCGCTATTGACGCTCGCCTGTCCGGACCAACACCAACTGAGACTACAGGAATTCCACTTAATACCTCGATTCGGTCTACGATATTTCTCACCTCATCCGGCATGGCATCATATCCTATGCCGTCTTTTCGACTTCTCTCTGCCATACTAATCCAGTCCTCATCGGCTAATGCAGGGAAGCCAGGGTGTGTTTCGTATACCGCGAGACATCTTTCAACATCTGAAGCGCGTGTTGGGAAATGCGTAATCGGTTTTCCATCCAATTCATACCCAATACATATCTTGACTTCGTCTAAACCACCCAAGACGTCTAATTTCGTTACGACCAATCCAGTATATCCGCTAACTCTGTGAGCATCTTTGAGGGCCACAATATCTAGCCACCCTGTCCTTCTTGGTCGGCCAGTGGTAGTGCCAAACTCATGACCTACCTGCGCCATATGCTGACCTGGACCCTCTTCAAGAGAAAGTTCACTTGGAAAAGGCCCATTTCCAACTCTAGTACAGTAGGCCTTTGTAATGCCAAAACATTCTGTGATGTGACCTGGATGAATTCCCGCTCCGTGGGTGGCATTTGCCCTACCTACAACACTTGATGTGACAAATGGATAGGTTCCTTGGTCAATGTCAAGTAATGCTCCTTGGGCCCCCTCTAGTAGAACAGTTTCTCCATTTCTCAAGGCCAGATCAACCATCAACCCAGTGGGCTTGATTGCATGTCCAAATCGATCTAGTATCCATTGCAATTCAGAACTCAATTCAGATGCTTTGATTTGTTTATTGTAGCCAACTGTTTCTAACTGCTTGTTCATTCGAACTACGGTTTCATCAATCATTTTCTGATCTGAAAGAAATTCTTCAATATCTGTGAAGCGGATTCCCACTCTTTCAATTCTGTCTCGATAGGCTGGACCAATTCCTCTGCCAGTTGTGCCAACTACCTCGTCCGCACTATCGTAATACTTGTGGAAAGGAAGTATCACACTGGCTCTTTCACTGATGAATAGTCTGTCTCCTTCCGGCTTTTCTCCAGTTAGATTCTCCCAACGTGAAAGTTCCTCATCTAACACCCAAGGGTCGATTACCATGCCATCCCCTAGAACAAGATTACATTCTTTCGATGTAACTCCGGATGGTATCTGATGAAGCTTCAAAGTAGTATCTCCAACTACTATTGTGTGACCTGCGTTATTTCCACCTTGGAAGCGAACTGCCCACGTTGACACAGGGGCAAGTTGGTCTATCGCCTTACCTTTACCTTCATCGCCCCATTGGGCTCCCAGCACTACCGTCGCAGGCACCGTTGTATTGTGCTAGACGGAGGGTGTATGAAACCATTGGTCGGCCAATGACTCTAATTTTCTTGTCCATCTTTGTTGGGAATGGATTATGAAGGGGAGTCAGGTCGGCGCCCTTGTATGGCTCAGCGCTTTCCAGAGGCAGAAGGACGACTGCTCAATAAGTGGATTTGCATGAAGTGTAGTGCCACTCATCGTGGCACCAAGGTTCGTGTCTGCCGAAAGTGTGGATACACAGGGCTTCGAAAGAAGGCTGCAGAGAGACGTGGTTCCTGATTAGTCCATTTTTCTAGGCCTCAATGGTTTTCAATGTTCATCCTTAGGGCCACCTGTGCTAAGCATCGCAATGGAAGGGTTTGCGATTAGTTTGGGCCTCATAGTAGCTATAGGTGCACAGAACGCATTTGTTTTGCGTCAAGGATTAATGCGCTCTCATATTTTTGTTGTCTGTTGCATTTGCGCTCTTTCAGATGCTGCATTAATTGCCGCTGGAGTTCTTGGAGTTGGAGCGTGGTTAGCGGAATACGAAGAAGGAGCCTTTTGGATTTCATTAGCCGCGATAGCCTTCCTTGTGGTTTATGGATTACTAAGAATTAGATCGGCCATGGACCCACAGGGTATCGATTTATTGGATACTCAAGAAGATAGATTTTCTTCGGTTGTGATTACAACATTGGCATTTACATGGTTAAACCCGCATGTGTACCTAGACACCTTGGTCTTGTTAGGAAGCGCTTCCTCCCGATACAATGGTCCTGAACGTGAAATTTTTGGAATTGGAGCGGCCCTTGCTTCATTCATTTTTTTCTTTAGTTTAGGATATGGAGCAAGACTACTATCTCCATTGATGGAAAATCCAAATGCTTGGAGATATATTGATGGAGGAATTGCAATTGTTATGTTCACAATTGCCTTAGGCATTGCTGTACCATTGCTCTAAGATTGTTTTACTTCGTTAAGAAGAGCCTCTAAGGCGGTTTGAATCTGCAGACAAAGCGGACCATAGTGGATGGGTAAATTTGCATCGTTGAAAATTTCGTCTAGAATACTAGCAGTCATACCTAAACGAATGTCCATTTCCTTGTCTTTGTTGAGAAGCCACTTCTCAACTGCATCTCTGGCAGAGTTACGTATGTTACGTGGAACTTGCGTGTCCTCTAGCTGCCCGAGGACTTGAGCAATTTGCTGAACTCGAGACTCTATGTCTGACATGTTGTTCCCCCAACGGCACGGCGACCAGCGACTCCTGTTTAAGCACATCCCCACCGGTAAAGGATCATGATTCAAGAATCAGAACACCAGGTAGCCCAAGGCATATCGGTATTTGCGGCTCCACATCCTTCTCCATCAGACGCTAATGAGATGATTCCAACTGCTGTTTCAGGTTCGATTAATTCCCTTATCCCCCATCGCATTCCGGATTCAAGATTGCCTTCACCGAGATTCTGAATTTGTTGATGCACGCGATATGAAAGTAAGGCGGTTGTAATCGCTTCACCAACCCCAGTAGCGGCGACTCCTAAGCCGTCCTGTACCCAAAAACCACAACCAGGCAATGGCACGTCCCCAACTCTTCCAGCTGGCCTATGGGATGTTCCACCTGTACTGGTTGCGGCGGCGATTAAGCCTGATGAGTCCCGAGCAATAGCGCCAACAGTATCGGTTTGTAATTCAGGCATAGAGCCGCCTAATTCACCCACGTCACCTTTGTTGCCTTTTGGTGGCCTTCCAACTACTGGTGCATTCAGATGGCCGCGCTCATCAGCCCATGCTCTAGCGCCTTTTCCCGCAAGTCCATTGATTTCTTCATCGAGAAGGTCGAAACAAATACGAATGGGATTGGGGGTATTTTCCATTACCGCAACAAACCCCATCCTTCCATCTGAAACCTGTAAAGACGCATCGGTTAAAACAGAACCATCATTTCTCATCACACTACCCGTTCCCGCATTGAAGACTGGATCATCTTCAAGCACGACACATGCCTCTACGGCAGCTTGAATCGCATCTCCGCCCGATTCAAAAACAAGTCGAGCAGCTTCAATTGCGGGCTGCAAATTGGATAATCTCTCAGGTCCCGCTCCTGCTCCTCCGTGAACTACTACTGCTGGTGTCGCCATCCAATCCCCTAACTAACGGCGCAAAGACGGAACTTGAATTAGGCGTTCGGAGGAACTCGGAGAAAATCGCAGAATTATGCAGATGGTTGGGTATCGGCTCCACTCGAGATTGTATCGATTACATTGGCTAATCTCTCTACAAGAGTTACCTTTTCCTCAGCTCCAACCAAGGCATGTTGTAGCACTTCATCTAGTGAATCAACTGGAAGTACTTCCACCATTGCTTCATATTTTTCATCGATTAGCACGTCTTGCATGTTGCTGCGAGGAATAACCACTCTCTCTATTCCAGACTTCACAGCAGCCTCTATCTTAGCTGAGACTCCTCCAATAGGCAAAACTTCACCACGCACTGACAGTGAACCTGTCATTGCTAGGTTTTGATCGATTGGAACTCCTTCAAAGGCGCTGATAATTGCTGTAGCCATGGTAATCGAAGCACTGTCTCCATCAACATTGTGAGTCCCCGGGAATTGCACGTGTAAGTCGTAGTCTTGGATATCCTTGCCTGTCAGCTTCTTTACAACAGCGCTGATATTAGTGACGGATTCTTTGGCTAAGTCGGATAGGCCTCCTGTAGCTATGACTTGACCCGACCGACCCTGAGCGGGTGTAACCATGGCCTCGACAGGCAGGACTACTCCTGAGTAATCGGAGAGTCCAGTATCTGCTCCGAGAACTGCTAGGCCATTAACTCGACCAATTCGTTCACCTCGGTTGACCAACATTGCATATTCTGATTGTCGCTCAAGATATCTGTCTGCAACCTGTTGTTCGAGCGGTTTGGCGATTGCTCTTGCGCGGACAACATGTTCAGCCAGCACCATCGAGGCCTTTTCCTCAGCAGCTAGGTCCCCCGCAATTCGAACTAGACCTCCTAGTTCACGTAGTCGGAGCGATAACTTTCCACGGCGCCCACTTCGACGCTGAGCTTCTTTCAGGACTAATCCTATGGCAGCCTTGTCAAAGTGTGGAATTGATTTACCACTGTCTTTCTTCATTTCGTTTCTTACTTCTTGGGCAACGAAGCGAACTAATCTTCTGCGATTTCTTTCCGTATCGGGCATGTCGGTATTGACGTAAACTTCGTAACCATATCCACGAATACGACTTCTTAGTGCAGGGTGCATGTTCTGAATACTGTCCAGATTACCTGCAGCCACTAGAATGAAATCAGTAGGCACGGGTTCTGACTTGGTCAGAGCACCACTGCTTCTTTCGGAACGACCAGAAATTGAGAGTGCCTTCTCCTGCATTGCTACCAATAGGGCTTGTTGTTCCTCCATCCTTAGCATACGAATTTCGTCTATGTAGAGAACACCCTTGTTTGCACGATGAACAGCCCCCGGCTCTACTCTTTCATGTGCTGGAGTTGCCAAATCTGCTCCAGATTGAAATGGATCGTGTCTAACATCACCAAGCAGAGCACCAGCAAGTGTCCCTGTGGCGTCAATGAAGGGCACCTCTTCATTTCGTTCGTGTTTTACGAGTAATTTCGGAATATTGCCCTCATCACCAGAATTAAGACGAGTTCTTAGGAAAAAGTATCCGAAAACAAGCAGGAAGGAACCGAATATGAATGTGAGGATCTCGCCTGAGGATAATGTGGCGAGCAACAAAGCCGCACCAACCACTAGGGCGATAAATAGCAAAGTGCGATTGGTTCTCTCTCTTTGTTGCTTGATGTGTGCTCGACGTTCTGAGATGATACTCGAACCTCGTCCTGCAGGAACAGTTCTGATTCTAGGTTCGTTCTCATCCTCATGATTACGATAGACGAGAATATCCTCAAGTTGTTCCTTTGGAAGGAATTCAGTCATTGATCGAGATAACATCGACTTCCCAGTTCCTGGTTCTCCGACCATGATGATGTGTCTGCGCTGCTCAGCGGCCTTGCGGACGATGATAGAAGCAGCTTCTTGGCCGATTACCTGATCTACCAATTTTTCAGGAATTGGAACTTCTTCAGTCGATACAATATCTAATTGCTCGGCCCATTCTTCAACAGGTATTTTACAGACTGGATCTTTGTCCAAGGAGACACCGAATGCAGCGCCATCTTCCCACGACTCTAGTGGGTCAATAGGAGACTCTTCTTCGCTCATCCTGCATCCCTCGGGGTTCTACGTGTCAAGCGCACCTTCTTGAAGGTGCGTTATTACTAGTCCATGCAAACTACTGCTGTTCTCGACTGTTAAGGTACTCAGCGCCGTAGTAATTCCATTGTTCCATAGTCCAACCAGGAGGAAGTCCTTCAGGTGGTAAAGGAGGAGCCATTCCAGGTGGAGGTGGTGGAGCCGCTAATGGACTAGGTTCGGGCTCTTCATACCCCGAATTGTCGTATTCTCCCTCATGAGCATATACCTCGGCGCTAAAGACCTCTCTGCGCCCTCTTTGCAATACGATTGCTAGACCAATTATTAGGGCGATTGAAAGCATAATTCCGATTGCTACTAGACCTGCAGTAAGAACTGTGAATGTTGATTTGTTTTGATTACCCCCCTCTGCTGGTTCTTCTGGAGTTAGTTCAACTGGTTCAGTAGCATAGGCCTTGTATTGATCTGAAGTTGAGCGGTCGAATCCTTGTGAATCTACTGCATCAACTGAAAGGGTTACGTAATCCCCTATCATAAGCCCCTCACCATTATTTGCGAGCACAATAAATGGACCCATATTGTAAGCTGTACCAAAGTCATTGCAAATTCCAGTGATGCTGTTACAAACGCTCCAGATTACTTTAATTTCTGATAATTCAAGGTCTCCTATATTTTCGATAGTTACGCTGGGGTTCGAACCAAAATCTGTAGAAGAAATATCGGCTCTCAAATCGCCGAATCCCGATGAATCAACCCAAAGAAGTGGCAAATCATTGACTACACTAACGGTGATTATGGCCGCACTGGAAGCTCCATGTCTGTCTTCGGCAGTAACAGTAACCATCTCTTCTCCTGCATCTTCCCAACTCATTGTGGCAAGCCCAGAAATTGGATTATACTGAATTGCGCCAGGAACGAAGGTTGTTACTGTGATCCAAATATCCTCATAGGAATCATCGACATCAGTGACCATATCTAGGATATTGATTGTCAGTCTGTCACCAGTTTGAAGAACGGGGTTAGAATGTTCGCCCAGGTCAATGGTTGGAGCATCATTCACATTGTTGATATGGAAAATAATCACTGTATCTGATTCTTTTACACCATCGGATGCTCTAACTGTGATT
The DNA here is from genome assembly GCA_023268715.1 of Candidatus Thalassarchaeaceae archaeon. Classification (GTDB taxonomy): domain Archaea; phylum Thermoplasmatota; class Poseidoniia; order Poseidoniales; family Thalassarchaeaceae; genus MGIIb-O1. The sequence goes on along the minus strand of JALRLV010000013.1, from coordinate 9,640 downwards.
TCGGCTGTACCGAAACTATCGTCATCTAGAGCAGCGACATTTAGAGTATGGTCGTAAATTTCGGCTGATACTAAGGATTCATCACTAATGCTTACGACTGATAAAGAGAGAGTATTTGCAGGAACTGAGTTTCCATCATCATCAGTGTCGGTTAGGAATTCAGTCAATATTAAGCTAGAAGAGCCTCCTTCGTCAAATCCTTGAGTGGGTATTCCACTCCAGCGTGGCTGACCATTTTCGATGACGTTGAACAACAAAGTTCCTGAATTGACGTCTTCACCATCACCGACTGTGAGGAATATGCCTTGGGAAATTGAATTTCCTGTGCTATCGTAGGAAATTTCATCAAATCGAACACTTATCTCCAGTGTCTGCGGATTATACGAAATGAACTGGTGAGCATTTGAATCAATTACTAGTTCGGAATGAGAAGTTTCGGCGTCGCTAACTAATCCTACTATCGACACAGCCTCAACCGTGTCGACCTTCACAGTCGGGATTCCTGCATAACCATCATCGCCTGGCCCTAGAATCCTAGGTAGTGCGTTTCTCAACTCGAAGGCATTTTCCGTGATTTCCCAATCTGATGTTTGTCCACCGGAGTCCGTCCATTGCATACGAATATCGTAGGATCCGGATTGAGAACTCATTGGGGGAGTGATTGTGTGAATGTAGCGAGAATTACCGCCTGTTCCTACCATTTCGGTGGCAGTAATCCAAGAATCGTCCCAAGTATCTGTGCCATGAATGCTGTAGTGTAATTCTGCGCTCATAGTTGACATATCATCGACCAAATCATTCGGCAATGCTGAAGACTCAAATTGAATTGGTGTGCCTCTCTCTACGATAGAATCTGCGACTGCGACCGGGCGATTAGGCACTGGAGGGTTGTCATGCAGGGCTAGGCCATCGAGGTAGTCATTGGAAGATACACGATCTCCAATCATCCCAGATATACGTGCCCTAAACGAGGAAGTTCCTGATGGTGCTAAGGTGATGTCGCTTGTATCGAACATAGCTGTATAGGACTGAGTTCCTCCAACCGAAAGTTGATTGATAGAAATGCCACCGAGGTGAATTTCATCACCATTTGAGAGGTGATATATGTCGATACTACCTCCATCGCTATATTCCTCGGCTCCATTATTCACGATGTCAACCTCAAGGTCAAGTATGTCCCCTGCAACAAAACCGTTGTTCCCGTTCCCATTTCTGACCTCAAAATCTACTATTCCTATGTCGATTAACGGAGCCATATCGAGGTCAATAGCAGCGTAGACCTCGTTGTAGGTTGAATAGTCTCCGTCCATTAGAGCGAATACAGGCCAGAAATTCTCCCACTGAGTATTTCCACCTCCGGCTCTTACCGAATCAAGGGGTTTATCCCAAGTTAATGTCTGAACCTGATTCGGCACCAAAGTCACTTCGGTGAACTCGTTATCTGCGGAGAGTAACCATTCCCGGAACACATGATGAGGTCTGCTTCCATCATCGTATGCCTCAGCCCCAATTTTCTCCGTCAAGGCACCATAAACATACACGGTAATATCACTGGCACCTAGGTAAGTTATGTCTAAGGTTGTAGTAACTGTATCTCCGGCGGTGTTCAGAACTATTCCGAGTTCCATGCTGAAATCACCGGCATCAGCATGCATACAACCTCCTGCAGTGAAGTCAGCATCATAGTAGTTTGATCCGGCAGCACCAACTTTGTAGCAAGACCCGGATGTTTCATCTGCGAAAGCAAACGTAGGGTAGCCTCCTGAATTTGCCATAATGTGGTTCTGTCTGTTAACGGGTCCATCGGAAGGCCAGCCGCTAGAAGCTCCCTCAAAGAATGACACGTATGTAAAATCGTCTGTATTGCTGTATTTCAGGTTAGAAAGTGAAGGGGACGCGCTACCCATGCAAGGCCCACACCAGTGTGCTCCAACATATTCACCAAAGACTGTGTGACCCGGGCTGACCGCAAATCTAGGCATCTCTTTTGCTTCTAATTCCTGCCTCTTGGTAGTCTCTTGCTCGATCATCAAATATCCCATTGATGACATAGTAAAAATCAACATTGCAACCGCCAAAGTGTAAATTCTATCCTGTCGCATAGTCCTCATCATGATATTTGCTGCTTTATTTTTCGTATAAACACACCCCATTGGGGATTCCGCCAAAAAACGACCCCCCTAGGGGTCGGAGAAACAAATTTGCTAGGGGAATAATGAATCGAAGGTATTGAATTAAATGACCGTTACAAGTCGTATAGATGTCAGGGTCTGAGGCGTCAGTTGGAGCCCCCATTTGGGTGGCCTTGAGAGAAGATGATGGAAGGGCATATCTCGTCAATAATGTTCCCGGTGAAGTCAAAATCAAGGGACTTGGAAGGTTCGATCCTTCGGTGCTTTTGGAAGGATATTCTTTGGGAGATAGAATCACTGTTGGACAGAAATCTTTGACCATAGTTCAAGCAGCTCTACCGGAGGCTCGAAGAAACATGAATAGAAGGGCCCAAACAATTGGAATTAAGGACTCAGGATTTTTGATTTCTTGGATGGGAATTGGCACCGGAAGCCGTGTACTGGAAGGCGGTCATGGCTCTGCGGGACTTGCGATGAATCTTGCGAATGTAATGGGCTCGAAGGGATATTTAATCTCAGTAGAAAACCGTCCAGAGCATGCAGATGTTGGCCGGAGTAATATGGAAAGACTTGCTGAGCTTTCTACAGGTTTTCCCTCTTGGAATTTATTAGAAATGGATTTGCAAAATGCAGCTTCCAAAGTGGCAGGAATATGTGGTGAGTTAGACGCTGCAATAATCGATATCGCAGAGCCTTGGACAGTTGTACCGGATATTTCCCAAACCCTAAGAATTGGGGGGAGGATTGCGTGCTATTGTCCTACCACCGCTCAGTTAGAAAAATCATGGAACGAGGTCGAAAAAGAGGGCCTAATAGTAGAATTTGCCGGAGAAATTATCGAAAGAAGATGGTCGAAAGCCGGAAGAGGTGGTGTACGCCCTGGTAATCAGCCAATGGGCCACACCGCATTCCTCTTAATTGCTGCAAAAATCGCAATTACAGAAGAGGAATAAATGAATCTTTCAAACACTACGTGTAACTAGTTGTTTGAAGCCATGTCTTCGGCTGTTTTCTCGTCTAATTTGTGTACTGTTTTCAGATGATTAATCAAATTGGCGGGTTTCACTTTTGCATCACACTCTGGACAATCGATTTTCACCGTCTTTCGGGAATGGCTTGCTACTTTTTCCCCAATAGTCTTTTTTGGTTTTGTATAATTAATGAACAGTAAAACCGCTCCTCCAATGAAAATTAATATCGCAATAATCGTAGCGAGAAAGGTATTAGCAAATCCAGGCTCTTGAATAAGAACGATGTCTAAATCTGCAAATCTATCTTCTTCGTCTTGCACACCATCTGGACCGGTGACATCGATGATATGTTCGACTCTTTCTCCGTTCACGTCCAGTACAAGCAACTTTCCTTGATCGGCAGTGTGAATATGGAGTTGAATAGAATAACTGCCGAATAGTCCAGTGCTATCCTCTCTACCACTGTTCAACCCGCACAGGGAAGGATCAGTTGCATTTCCATCACTACAATCCACAGACACAGGCATCCAGTATACTCCCTTTCCTCCTTGAGTGGTGACTTCTCCGCTGATGGTGTACCTATGATCCCAAACGTGATCTGCGGAAGCCGGCGATGAAATGGATGAAAACAAGAGTAAAACAATAAGGGATGTTAGTATTTTGCTCGTTTGCATTGTAGTTGGCCACCTACTATTAGTTTGAAAGAATATCTATTGTATTTTGACGTCAAATCGTCTTCAATTGCCGATTTCCATCTCCACCTGGGCCAATCCAATCAGCTGGTTTGTTTCCTAAAATTTCCTCAATCAAACCCATGTCCTCATCGGTCAAGGAAAGTGCGACTTCGATGCAACCCAAATTATCTCGGAGTTGATGTTCTGTGGTCGCTCCCAAAAGTATGGTGGACACATTTCGATTCTTCAAACACCAAGCAAGAGCGAGTTGCGCTGGAGTGCATCCTTTGTTGTTAGCTAAATCGACTAGCTTGGCAACTATCTCGAACTCGCCACGCGCCTTTCTTTCCTCTAAATCCTGCAACATCCAGTCGTAACCTGATTGTGTGGGGCGTGAATCTTCAGGAATACCATCGAGATACTTACCTGTTAGGAATCCTGATCTAAGTGGGCTCCAAATCGTAGTCCCAATCGAATATGGTGGGTTGTAAAGAGGGAAGTATTCCTCTTCGAACCTCTGCCTATGGAGCATATTGTACTGTGGCTGTTCAAATTGAGGAGGCTCGAGACCTTCGCTTTTGGCAATCCAATACGCTTCGGTAATCTGTTGCGCTGACCATTCACTTGTTCCCCAAGCGGTTGCTCTACCTGAACGGACAATATCGGTCATGGCCCTGACCACTGTGGCAGTTGGTGTGAATGGATCCGGCCTGTGACAAAATACCATGTCGACATAATCTAATTGCAATCTTTCCAAACACTTGTCCATACCTTCACGACAATGCTTGATTGAAAGTCCTGATTCATTTACTCCAGGTCCACCCCAGAATATCTTGGTGGTAATCACTAATTCTGACCGCCTCCAAAGTTCAGCATCTTCAGATTGTAATTCTTTGAGAGCTATGCCAAAAATTCTCTCGGCCTCTCCATTCGGATTACCGTAAGCCTCTGCATGATCAAAACAATTGACTCCAGATTCGCGGGCAATTTTCATCAACTCCTTGGCAGATTTTACTCCCGCATCCCCTGTTAGTCTATCTTTGACTCCATAGGTTGCCCAGAAACCATAAGATAGAACAGAAACTTGGATTCCAGTATTGCCCATCATTCGGTAGTACATCGAGTCGTTGCCCATGCCACCGTGTCGGGTATCGACTACTCAAGCATTAGCATGTAGCAAACCTGACTTTCGATTCGATTCATAAATTGAAGACCGGACGGAATGGCATGCGCGATAGTAGCGACTGGCACCCAACCGCGTTTCGTACTCACACAATTGGACAAGTTGTTAGCAATGGGGCAGACATGATTGGAGAACAAGTATCGGTAGCCGGATATGCAGAAACAGTTCGAGGAAGAGGTGCAATCGCTTTCCTAATGTTGCGCGATGGAACAGGGTATATCCAAGCATTTCTGAAAAAGGACAATATGGACGAAAATACGTTCACTGCAGTCCAATCCGCCTCGCGTGAATCAACAATTCAAGTGACTGGAACAGTGGCTCAAAAGCGGCCTCCGAAGGTTCCTGAAGGTCAACCTACCCCCCCTCCTGAATACGAGATTAACGTAACAGAGGCAAACATACTATCTTCTGCTGAAACACCATTACCTGTTGGAATTACTGACGATGTAAATGTCGGATTGGATATCCGGTTGGATAACAGACATCTGGATCTCCGTCGCGCACACGTAAATGCAATGTTTCAACTTAGAAGTCGTGTCCTTCAATATGGACGTGACCATCTAATCAGCGAAGGATTCCAAGAAATTAATTCTCCAAAAATCATCGCAAGCGCAAGCGAGGGTGGCACCAATCTATTCCCAATGATGTATTTCGACACGCCCGCTTTTCTCAGCCAGTCTCCTCAATTATACAAGCAATTAGCAGTTCTTGGTGGCTTGGAAAGAGTCTTCGAAATCGGACCCGCTTTTCGGGCTGAAAAACACGACACATATCGCCATCTAAACGAATTCATTTCCTTCGATATTGAGGGAGCATGGATGAATGACGAAGACGTGATGGGCGTTCAGGAGAGAATGATTCATCACATTTGGAGTCAAGTTGTGGCAAATGACCAACATCTCATCGATGTTGTAAATGAATACAGAGTAAGCCAAGGTCAAGAGCCTGTAACAGTAGAAGTGCCAGAACTACCATTCCCTCGTATCCCTTATTGTGATGCCATTGAAATCGTTCAGAAAGGAGGTGGCGAAATTGAATGGGGTGACGATATCGAAAGTCACCACTGTGATATCATCGCCGCTGAATATCCGGGATTCCACTTCTTACCACGATGGCCGATGTCGATGAAGCCGTTCTACATATATCATGACGAAGACGAAAAAGGCTCTACTGGTGGCCAATTAAGCCGTGGGTTCGACCTGAATTATGGTCGTGATGAGATGACTTCTGGGGGGCAGCGAGAACATCGTGTCGATGTCTTGGAACAGAACCTGAGAAACATGGATTTAGACCCGTCAGACTTCACCTTTTACACAGATGGATTCCGTTACGGTGCACCACCCCATGCAGGATGGGGACTGGGTGTGGCACGATTACTGATGATTCTTACTGGCGCAGGTAATGTCCGAGAAGTTGTCCTGTTCCCCCGAGATAGATCGAGAGTAACTCCTTGAGGCTCGGAAAGAGCAATTCAAGACCCGAGTGCACATCCCGGAACATGGATCTTGGCTTGCTCGGCAAAAACGTCCTAGTTACCGGAGGGGCAGGAGGCATTGGTCAGTCGATATCGAGAGCTTTTACAGCAGAAGGAGCGAATGTGATTATTCACTACCACTCCTCAGAAGAAACAGCAAAAAGTCTCGCCTCTGAATTGAATTCTCACTCGTTTTATGCAGACCTTAGGAAACCAAGAGATGTTGAAGAATTATTCAATAAGATAAATGATACAATTGGCCGTGTCGACATTTGTGTGGCAAACGCAGGATATTATCCAGAAACTCCTAAAAAATTGTGGGAAATTGACTCAGAGAGATGGTTAAACACTGTAAACTCTAATTTAGATGTAACAGTAAATACTGTGAAACAATTCCTGTTGCAAGCAAACAAAACAGACCCTACTTCAATTGTAATGATAGGGTCAACAGCGGGGATTTTTGGTGAAGCGGGTCATTCAGACTATGCAGCAGCTAAAGGAGCAATAACTTCTGGATTATTGCTATCTCTAAAGAACGAGATTTCGGGAATTTACAATTGTAGAGTCAACGCCGTTGCTCCAGGATGGACCGCTACAGAAAAGAAGCTAGAAAACGGAATAACTGACGAAACAAAGCAAAGAGCAACAACAACAATGGCTCTGAAGAAATTAGCAACACCTGAAGATGTTGCAAATACTGTCGCAGTTCTTTCCTCCGACAAAATTTCAGGTCACATAACCGGAGAGATTGTTACTGTCGCCGGAGGGATGGAAGGTCGGATAATCGATTGATTATGCAAGATCCCGAAACATCGGTTAATATCATTAGGCACTCCTCACATGTTGCATGAAGGCTTCCATTACGGTTAGCATTGCTTTTGCTATGATGGTCGCTAGCGCAGTTTTTTCAGGTAGTATCTACAACGAATATGAAGGAGAAACAAAAGTCGTAACTGTTGATAGTACAAATCTACGTTTTTCTCCAGAAACAATTACCCTGAAGGAAGGAGATTCGGTTAGATTTTTCTGGAGTGGTGAATTACTACCCCACAATGCAGTGGAAAATTCTGGTTTATTCGACACGGGCGAGCCATCTACCGAAGTTGATTATACCTACACATTTTCTTTTGGTGAAAATGGAACCTATGAGTACGTATGTGAACCACACGAAGACCTAGGCATGATTGGAACAATTATTGTTGAGCCTAACCCCGACTTAGTGCAGAACAATTCGGAGGAACCCAATGAAGAAGAACCAACATCTGAATCTCAAAACGCAGGATTTAATTTTACTTTTTTTGGGTTAGAACTAATCATTTTGTTCGCAATTGGAGCACTCATCTACCAAGTAGGAAAAATCAGGAGTTTTGGGGATACAGAACTGGATAAAATTAATCATTCTGACGAGGAAATGGAAGCCGAAATTCTAGAATGAATGAAGCGTTTTTTTGAAAATAAGCGACCGAAAATAACGGGTATCAATGACCCCTTCGCAAGCATGAGGACAACACCATGGGGGTTAAGCCAAGTTTCGCATATTTGCTCCTAAAGGAGCATCCGTATGGAAGGGAAATGCTGCGACAGATTCTCTCAGAGGGATTCATTCCGAGCATCGTAATTTCGGAGGACTCGAAGATTGCTGACGAAGAGAGAGAGAAGTTCCTCAAACGTATAGAAGGAAATCCAATCGCTCCGACAATTGATTCGCAGTTAGCCGATTTGGCTACTCAAGGAATTGACGTTCCTCACGTAGAAGTTGCGATTCATAACTCAGAACAGGTAATGCCACACATTGCAGATTTACCCCTCGATCTAATCGTTTTTGGAGGGACTAGAATCATTCGTGGAGAAATTCTCGACCATCCTAAAGATGGAGTGGTAAATTCTCATCCAGGACTACTTCCTGATTGTCGTGGCTCTGCCTCTCCGGCATGGAGCGTTTACCACGATATACCAATAGGTAGTTCTACGCACTTTTGTGATAATGGAATTGACACTGGAGACTTGTTACTAAGAAGAGAAGTTCCGGTCAAGAGAGGAATGACATACGAGGATCTGTGCTACGAAACACTGGTTCTTGCTGGTGTATTAATGAAGGAAGCACTGATGGGGTATGAAGAGGGACGGTGGGACGAGATGCGCCACCCACAGGGAGAGAGTGAACATCCTACTTTCAGGAACGCTCCAGAGGATGTTTTGCAGGTTGTTAATGAGAAACTTGCAGAGCAAAAATATGTGCACTATGTTGATTAGGAGTTGAAGAAGTGAATGATATGTTGAACGAAGGATTTCCTTTTGCTGAAAATGCCTTGGCTGGAAGAACTGCATTAGTTTGTGGAGCTAGCGCGGGTATAGGACGTGCTACTGCTCAGATGCTAGCGCGAGCGGGAGCACGAGTCATCGCCTGTGCTCGAAGTGCTGATGCACTGGAAGAATTAGTAGCGGAACTGCATGGCTCAGGACATGAAATGCTTGTTCTCGATTTAGAAGATGTTGAGGCGGTTAGGGAGGCTGTTTTGGGATTAGGTATGGTTGAAATTGTAATCAATAATGCAGGAGGACCACCGGGAGGACCACTTCTTGAGAACAAAATAGATGAGTTTGAAGGACCATTTTCTCGCCATTTACACGCATCACATACAATCGCTCAGATTCTTTCTCCAAGAATGGCAGAATTGGGTTATGGCCGCTTTGTTAACATCATTTCAACTTCCGTCCGAGAACCGATCGACAATATCGGACTTTCGAATACGCTCAGAGGCGCAATGGCCTCTTGGGCAAAGTCACTGTCTAGAGAGTTAGATCCGTGTATCACCATCAACAACATACTCCCAGGGTTTACTGACACTGACCGACTTGGTTCTCTTGCAGGATCAATTTCGGAAAGAACTGGAAAATCGGTTGAGGAAGTTCAAGAGACTTGGATGAATTCAGTCCCTATTCAGCGCCTAATAGACCCAATGGAAACCGCTGCTGCAGTTACCTTCCTCTGCTTACCGAGTAGCGGAGGCATTCGTGGCGTTTCTATGGCTGTCGATGGTGGCAGAATGCGCTCCATTTAGTGAGTTGAGTTGCATGAAATTCGACATCTTCTTTTCGATTTCACAAACTCCGGATACCTCCGGACATGTACCAAGTGAAACGGAGATGTTTGCTAACTTTCTCGACCAGGCAGAGAAAGCCGACGAACTAGGATTTGGTGTAGG
>JALRLV010000012.1 GCA_023268715.1 Candidatus Thalassarchaeaceae archaeon | reverse complement strand
TAATACTGTCTACTTTTCATCTAACAAGTCTCAAAGAAGGCCCGCTTGTGAATTCGATATACGATCCACCAGCACTAACCAATCGCTCCTTTAATCTCCTGTCAACAGTCAAGACAGGCCAACCGGATTCAACTGAAAGTTCAACCAACATATCGTCAGTATGCTTCATCCCTTCAATATCTGACATCCTCTCAGATTTCTGCTCTAGCAAATCGAGTAGTAGACCGCCGCGAGTCTTGGATAGATTATCCAACTCTTTTGCTACAGAATCCAGAACCAATAATCTCGGTGCACCTGCAACTGAAGCCATTGCCACATCAAGATTCAATCTAGCATCAACCAATGCTACCCAACCACAAGCGTCGATGAGGACGCTGGACATAACTTCACCCCGTGATGGTTCCATGGCCGATTAGTCGCCATCGTGTTCCTATTCTTCGAGACAAAGTGATTCGACTTCCCTCAAGTGCACAAATTGGCAAACGTAGGCGCAGTGTGCACTTTTTGCCTTTAATTGCAGTGACTTGGCCAACACTTGTTGCGGTTGCAGAATTGACCATCAGCATCTCGTTCGGCTGCAGTGGCCTGACTTTCTCAGGCTCATCATTGCCGCTCGCTACCATGTGTTCTAACAAGTCAAGGTCAAGATTGAACTCCTCCCAAATCGGTGGCAGTTCACCTTCGCGAGCCATTACTTGTCCAGATAGGTCGTCAGCTTTGGTGACGTTAGGGTCCATCGGAGTGGCAACTCCACACAGTCCACCAGCGTGAATTGTATCTAAGTCTAGGCCGCCACCTTGTACTGATTCGATAACGGTCTTAATTGGCTCCCATCGGGTTTTGCTTCCTTCTTGGATTCGGCGACCTGGAGCGATTAGAATATCATCGCCAACTGAGAATTGGCCTTTGACTACTGAACCGCCAATTATCCCTCCTCGTAGTTTATCCGGCTTTGAACCAGGGCGATTGATATCGAAAGATCTTGCAACATACATCAGTGCCTCCGTTTCTTTACCATGGTCTGGAGTTGGAATAATGTCCTCAATAGCTTGAATCAAAATATCGAGATTTACATCGTGATGTGCCGATATAGGAATGATTGGTGCATTTTCGGCAATTGTCCCCTTGACGAATTCCTTGATTTCATTATGAGACTCAATCGCTCTTTCCTTCGTCACGATATCAATTTTATTTTGAACGATTACAATGTTCTCAATACCTGCAATCTGTAGAGCAGCCAAGTGTTCACGAGTTTGTGGTTGCGGGCACTTTTCCGTAGCGGAAATCAGCAGAAGTGCTCCATCCATAATCGATGATCCTGAGATCATTACAGCCATCAGCGTCTCGTGTCCGGGAGCATCGACGAACGATACGACTCTCAGTAGTTCCTTGTCGACATCCTTCTTTCCATCAGGTCGCTTACCTGTAGGATAATACTCTCCATCCTTGGTCTTATAGAATGCAGTGTCGGCATAGCCGAGTTTGATACTGATTCCTCGCTTTCTTTCCTCAGAATGGGTATCTGTCCAAACTCCGGAAAGAGCACGGGTTAGAGTTGTCTTACCATGGTCGACGTGTCCAACCATGCCGATGTTGACTACAGGCTGGCTAGGTAATTGACTTGCCAGACTCATCAACTCCTGCCGATTCACTCCTCTTCGTCAGAGGGCGTCTCGGCAGCGGCCTCTTCTTCGAGACCGAAAATCACTGGTAGCGAGCGCTTTCCAGCCTCGACGACCTTCAGATTGATTTGACGTGTATCCTGACTGATGATATTGCCTCGAAGGTTCCTTCTTCGGCGAATTCCGTCATACTTGTAGACGTATTCTTTTGCGTTCTTCTTGACGTATCTCTTGCCCTTGTATCCAACCCCGGGTGATACGAGAACCGACTTTACCCCTGCTCCATCTAGGTCAGGGCGCATTGGTCGGCCTGTGACATCTGAGCCACCGGTGATTTGCAACTTGTATCCAGTAAGTGTTTGGTCGCCATCTCCGACGAACATTCCATCGACCGAATCGCCGATTTTCTTACCCAAGAAATGGTTGTAATTTGCACCTGTGATATCTATCGAGTATGCTCGATGATCGACGGTCCCATTAACCACCGCCTTGAACGCCTGTTCTCCTGCCATGATGTCACCTGAACGGGCTCCCGACAGGAGACCCCTATAAGAGCGGTTCGGATTCACCTACGGTGATTCTTAGCCCCTCAAAAATTCTCTCTCAATTCTGCTTTCGATAGTTGCAGGTGCAGTATTATTCATCGTGATGTGTTGAGTTCTACCCCTTCCAACGTTTGTATTGGCTGCCCTAGTTTCGATCAATCCTTCGGTTTCTAGAGTCTTCAGATGCTTCCAGAAAGTGGTGTAACTTCGCGATTTAATCTCGTATTCTTCACAGACTAGTAAGTACAGCTTGTGAGCATCTCCGCTCGATACCTGTTCGGCCTTCTTCAGCCGCCTACAAATTCCTAGCAAAGCCAACTTTTGATGTTGTGATAGATTGTCAACTGAACTTGGTTCCAACGATGCCTTACGCAAGGTACTAGGCCGCACATCATCAGGAAGAACTTCGCCGCGACCTTCTTTTTCGGTTCGGCGGATGGCTGCATCTAGCAATTCAATTGCCATTCGCGCATCTCCTGACTCAGAAGCAAATTGGCCGATTTTATTCAGAGTTTCTTCAGCTATAGAACCAGTCTTACAGGCTACATCTGCTCTCTGTTTGGCAATTCCAGTTAGTGTCTCAGCGTCGTAGGGTCGCATCTCGACAATATTCGATTGCCCCAAGCGTGAGATAATCGCTGGTTCAAAGAGCTTCATCAAAGACAAATTCTGACTAACCAGAATCATCGAAATCGTTCCTTGATTTTCCTTTCCTTCATCGATTCGCAATAACTTGTAGATTAGATCTGATTGATCGCGATTAACCAAGACATCTGCCTCATCTAAAATCAACAGAAGATGACTATCGTGTGTAATCAGATTTCTTCGAATAGACTGGATGATTTCACCCGGGCTAAATCCTCTCTCAGGATGCCGCTCATCTAGGCTAAGTGCAATCTGTTGCAGGACCTGTGGTCCAGTTGGATGATTGCGACAGTTGACGTGTGTTATGACGACTTTTCTCCTTCCTTCGAGATGACGTTGGATATCTTCAGCAAAACGACGGGTCAGAACCGTCTTTCCTGAGCCAACTGGTCCCATTACAACCGCTTGGCAACTGGTTTCATGGTTCTGAACTTGCGAGAATATGCCCGCCATCTCGCCTAATTCTTCGTCTCGACCTATCAGAGATGGCGGAACCCAGTCATACGACAGGGGGGCCTTATCCAGCAGGACTTTGCCTGCTCCGATGCGGTCGAGGTATCCTGCCATTCAAGGGAGTCGTGCTCTCGCCGTTCTTAGAGATATTTGCTGCAACACGCGCGCACACAGGCGTCTGTGACCCGCGCGCGGGACAATTCAATCAATGCCGATTATGGAATTTCATCGAATTGGTAACCATTTTCCCATTGCTTTTCTCCTAGGGCTACTTCCAATTCGAAGGGAGTGATTAGTGGTTTAGCGTATTTTACCGCGTCGTCGATTGCTATACGCGGACAGGCTGTATTGACAAAGGCATCAACGGGATAGAAGTCGATTAGTTCAGGGCCGACATGGTCTAGCGCGAGAAGATATCCTTTGCGTCCATGTTTTTCGAGAAGCCGCTTCATTCTGATAGCGAGGTTACGTCGCATTTGACCTGGCTTCTCTCCGATGAGAATACCGAATGACTTTGCTTCATCGACAGAGAAAATCAACCCCATTCTCTGTCTTAGAATTCGTTCGATACGATCGAAGGATAACTCGCTAGCCTCTCCAGTATAAGGATCTAGTAGGGCTAGTGGTTTGCCTGTATGCATGACTAATCCAATCGGATGAAAATCTCCTGAACCTAGGAAGAGGTAGTGTCCAATTGAGGGGTCATCCCCTGAGTAATTGCAACCTAGAACTTGTCCAGGGAATGTTAGACGCGCACCTCCAGTAGGAATCTCTACCTCAAATCCAGCCTTCTCAAAACGCTCTTTGTACTCTTCAAGAAGGTGAAGATGTTGAATCGAGCCTACCAGTCCTAATTTGGTACCTGACAAAGGGGCGACTCTACCTACTGCATCGAGGAATCTGTCTTTTGCTTCATCCTCGCTGAGGTCGAAGGGAGTTGAGGCCTCAGCCAGCCTAGCTTCTGCGATTGATTTGTGTCGAGCCAGGATAGGAATAACCGGGTCGATTTCTGGGTCTCCATCGTAAGTTACAGGAATGAAATGAGTTGGCATTCCTGAGTCGATATTCATTGCACTGTGGCCCATGTGTGCGACTAATTCAACGCCCATCATACGCATTTTATCGTGTACTAAATCACATGCCCCATAGCAAGGATCTGCTGCCAAGACGACCTTTGCTTCAGAGTCCTCCTCAATTGAGTCCATCATCTCAAGAGCCTGCATTTTCAGACCTTCTGGAACTTGCAACGCAACCAAGCGATGGTCGTTGTCTTTGATCCTCTCGACTAGGTCGTCGAGCTGAAAGTCATGACGCTCCATGTCCATGATAACCGACTTGCCGTCCTAAGTTTGGTATTTGAGCGGTTTCATAGTTCTTCGCGTAGCTCATGAACACGGGGGATAACTTCTGTTGCGAATAATTTGATTGATTCCATAGAATCTTCATGTGGTAATGTGCCGTTACTGTATTTCATGTCAAATCGATTAATGCCAAGTTGTTGGGACACTTTGACTATTTTTTTGGCGACAGTTTCCGGTGAACCAATGAATAATGCGCCATCTTCACTGGCTCCATACTCGAATTGATCGTATTGCATGGGTGGCCATCCACGCTCTCTACCTATGCGTGCGAACAATGCTTGATGGTGAGGCCAAACCATCTTCTTGGCCTCAGCGTCAGTTTCGGCAACGAATCCCGGACAATGTACTGCAACTTCCCGATTTTCATGGCCGAACTGTTCCATAGACTCATGATACAAATCGACAAATGGTCTGAATCTGGAAGGAGAACCACCGATTATTGCAAGCATAAGTGGGAAGTCGTATCTTGCAGCCCGAACTACAGATTCTGGACTTCCACCAACGCCAACCCAAGATTTCATCCTATCCGCTTCGATTTTTGGAAAGACATTTTGATTTTCAAGAGGAGTCCTAGTACTTCCTCTCCAATTTACTTCACCTCCGTCCCTTAGTTGGGAAAATATTTGCAGTCGCTCCTCAAAGAGTAAATTGTACTCGTTTAGATTGTATCCAAAAAGAGGGTAGGATTCAGTGAACGATCCTCTTCCTAGAATCGGTTCTGCTCGTCCATTTGATAGCGCATCTACTGTGGCAAATCGCTGGTAAACTCGAACGGGATCATCGGTACTCAGTACGGTGACAGCAGTATTGAGTCTAATATTTTCAGTTCGAGTTGCTAATCCTGCCAACAAAGTCTCCGGCGCTGAAACTGCAAAGTCGGCTCTGTGGTGTTCTCCAACTCCAAAGGCATCAATGCCTAACTTGTCCGCCAAAACCCCCTCATTCAACACATTACGGAGAACGTCCGCATCATGCAATAATGAACCATCCTTTGACTTAGTAACATCACCAAAAGTATGGACTCCGAATTTAAGATTTTGAATACCTGTATCTCCATGGCTCATGTGTGTTGTTTTCAAGACCCATTTATTCAAACCCTTGCTTATTCCATTTGCACGACTCGGTGCTAATTCGTTCTTTATCCATTGAACGAATTTGAATAATCTTGAAATGCTAGATGTCGCGACTTAGTCCCTTGAAGATACGGGGGAGATAAGTAAAATCGTTCCGGATTCTTTGAGGTGAAATAAATGCCTGAATGCGAATATTGTGGCCAAAAGATGTCAGAAATCGAATATGAATGGAGTGATGGAGTATGCGATGATTGCATGCGCGAGGAGGATTTTGACTAAATCATTCGACAATCTCGACCTTTCCGTCGATTATATCGATTCTAGCGAGAGATCGAACGGGCCAATGCGGCTTCTCACGGTTTAATCTCTCTCTCCCTTCACCCTTTTCTATGGCGATGACAATATCCTGTAAGATTACTCCCATTTCCTCTAGTTGTTGAATTAAAGGCTCGAGAGTTCCACCTGTTGAAATAACGTCATCAACGATTACGATTCTTTCTCCAGTCTTGATATCGTTGATGTAAACGGTTGATTGAGAGTAACCTGTTGCTACGTCAACGCGAGTTTCGCCTTCCATCCCATACGAGCGCTTGCGCACAACTACTGTTGGCTTTCCAGTAGCGTCTCCGACTGCTGCAAGAAGTGGCAAACCCATCGCTTCAACGCTAACGATTAGGTCGACTTGAGACCAATCAACGCTAGAAACAATTAGGTCGCGAGTCGCCCTAAGAACATCGGGGTCCATTCGAGGAATACCGTCTGAAATGGGATGGATGAAGTAAGGGTATTCTCCCTTCCAGATAATTGGCGCACCGCGCAGAGACTCTTGCAGAACAGTTAGAGGATCAGCGGATCCCATTTGCGACCATCCTCAGACTAATCCCAATTCACGAAGTTGCTCATGCCCTTTCTTGACTCGAATAGTGGTTGGGCTTGGGAACTTCATTCCAGCCTTTCGAAGCGAGTCTCGAGCAGCCAAATAAAATTCAGGACTTGTTTGAATCGAAACTATGACATCGTTCTTCTTGACGCGAGCTGCAGTTCCAACATTCTTTCCAAAGGAAAGACGCATACCCTGCGATACCCTATCTGCTCCAGCCCCGGTAGCTTGCTTGTTCTCACGGAGAATATTGTGAGGGTACTTGTGCACTCGAAGAGCATAGCCCATATCTCCGGAAGCTTCTCTGATAGTTGCGTTGGACACCTGTCGAGCGGCCTCAAGTGCTGTGTGCCGGATTTGTACAGCATTGTCTACGGTTAATTCGACTACTACCTCGAATCCTCCTGCCTCAGCAACCTTTCGGTTACCCATGTGATAGCGTAGAATTCGGTTATTTGGAACACCGCCAGTGTACTCTCGGCGTGTGTATGCCTGACCTTTGACCTGACGATACATCTTTGCTGGCTTGCGTGCCATATCAACTACCTCGGGCTCGGCCGACCTACCCGCCGTATTTAACGATAGGTGCAGCCCCTACGGGGCTAAGTAACTCGCTTAAGCAGTACTCAATCTCTCACTTTCACGCTGAACCACTCTAACGCCCATAACAATTAGAATGAATCCGAGGAATAGAGTCCATCCTAAATTCTCATCTAATAATAAAACGCCTCCGAGTACCCCGAAAACAGGCATTAAGAAGATGTAGGAGGAGGCCGCAGTTGCACCTAGTTTTTCAACTCCAATTGCAAACCAATAGTAGGCTAGAACTGTAGAAATAGCGGCGAGATAAATGACAGCATACGCATCGTTTACGGTTGGCTCAGGGAATCCATATTGCCAAGTTTCCCAAGCCGCCAACGGGGTTAGTAGGGTGGTTCCAATTAGAGAATACCAAACGACGATTTCCAATGTAGTCGCTTCTTGTTCACCATTTCTTCTTTCCATCATTCGCTTGGTGTTATTGGTAGTCATTGCCCAGCATAGAGCGGCTAAGAGAATCATAAAATCACCAAGAATTCTATCCTCAAATGGGATGTCTGTATTGGGACTCCATCCGGTAACTACCGCAACTCCAATAAAGCCACAGAATAGACCGAGAAACATTCTGCGAGTTATTTGCTGACCAAGCATAGGAGCAGCCAGTAGTACTGTGAAAATTGGATTGAAAGTAATAATCAGCGAAGCATCACCAGCTGCTGTATAACGCATTCCATTCATGAAGAATAACTGATAACCCAGAACGCCGGTTATCGCAATCAAGGTGAGCGTTCTCCAAGTTTGTCGACCAGAAGGAAGCCAATTTACTCGCTTTCCTTTCAGAGCTCGGCCAGCAAACCAAGCATAGAACAAAACCATAGTCAAGACATACCTAAGCCAAGCACCAGTCATTGGAGGCAATCCCAATGCTAGGATTCTACCTACTGCCCAAGCCATTCCCCAAGAGAAAACAACGAGGATCATCAGTCCGTGGACGCCAAGTTGTTTTCCATTACTCATCTAAAGCGCCGAACCTGATGGTGAAGCCTCTAGGTCAAATACTGTCCTAAAGTCACATCAGATGTCTGATAACCCGGTCCCAAGCCATCACTGCAAAGACTGCAATTGTAGAACCCAACCAAATATTGTAGGCTGGTTTCGGAACTTGAATTTCTTTTCCTTCGATAATTCTAGGGATAATTGAACGTAAAGAGAAGTAAACAAATGCAATGTAAACAAGAGGAGTTCCTAGATTGAAATCAATAGCTGCTTGATAGTCAATATGAGTCAAGGCAACAAAGCCTCTTGTCATTCCACAAAATGGGCATTGATGGCCGGTCAAATGGTACCAAGGACATAGATTCAAACTGTCTACTTCCCCATGTGGAAGGATAGCGGATGTAATGAGAGCGCCAGATGCAATTACCCCTTCGATATCTTCTTTTGATAATAAAAAAGGATTTAATTTAGGCATTTTTCCCACACTTCTTCAATAATGCCAATAGGCTTTCAGTCATCCGATGCCGGAGATTCATTTAAACCTAAATTGCAAGACCGCTGTTTATGGAAGAAGAATATTCTGACGTAGATTGGACGACATTGTTGATTTTATCCGTGCTTTTGGGTGGATTAGGAGTAGACAGGTTCTTTTCAGGACACATTGGTCTTGGTGTATTGAAGTTGATAACCGTTGGTGGATGTGGAATCTGGGCCCTCATTGATATCATCATGATTGCAACAGGAAAGTTCCGCGACGGCGAAGGAAAGTTAGTAGTCAACCAATGAAAACATTAGTCTGACTAGACTGAATATTTTCAAAAGCCACTTAGCGAGAGCGAGGTTCCACCAACAAGCAAATCCTTCCCATAGGGAAGGTTTGCACAGGATTGCTTATGCACCCTCCGCTCACAGACATAGCCCACGCGCTGCGTAAGCGATGGAGGGAATTGATATGGCAAAGCGTTCAATGCTTGATCAATTTGCCGAAATTAAGGCGCAGCACCCCGATACTGTACTTTTTTTCAGGATGGGTGATTTCTATGAGATGTTCTATGAAGATGCGGAAATAGCTTCCGAAGTACTCGGAATCACTCTGACTAGTCGAGACAAGAGCGCGGACCAACCGGTTCCAATGGCTGGTGTACCCTGGCATTCTGTTGAAACCTATCTGCAGGGTATGCTTCGAGCAGGGCACAAGGTCACACTGTGTGAACAAGAAGAAGAACTTCGACCAGGTTCGAAAATTCTCGAGAGAGTAGTCACTCGGGTATACACCCCAGGTTCGCTTTACGAGGAGGATTTGATTGGAGAAGATGGCTCAAGTTTGCTTGCAGGTCTTATCTCTCGAGGCGATGGTATAGGTCTTGCAATCCTTGATTCTTCAACAGGTAGAGCATGGTTGCAAGAGCACTCTGGAGCCGGACGCTATGAGCGAGTTCGTGATGAATTACAGAGATGGTCGCCAAGTGAATTAGTTCTCGGTCGGCGCGAAGCCGAGAGTGAAGAGTCTCGTGCACTGTTGTCTTCGTTGGACAATGTTACAATGAGCGTTCATGAAGGCGGTAAAGAGCAGCATCTTCAGGTGGTAAGAGACCACCTAGATTTAGTCGATCTTGGTTCAGTTGACCTAGATCGCAGACCCTTAGCAATGGAGGCTTGTGGTCTAGCTGCTGGATATCTAACAAAGTTACACCTCGTCGATGTCGTACCTCTTCGCGAGGTCCATTTCGACGCCGATGATGGCCATCTCGTACTCGACCAAACAACACTACGCAACCTAGAGTTGACACATACACTAGCCGGAGAGAAGGAAGGATCGCTTGTCCAAGCCATCGATTGTACTCGTACTTGGATGGGGAGAAGACAACTGAAGGAATGGATTCTACGCCCACTAACTGATTCTGAGAAAATTGCTGCGAGACAGTCTGCTGTTGCAAGCCTAATTCGCGCCCCTCGGCGCTTGGATAATATTCGTGAGACGCTCAAGTCGATGCGCGACTTAGAGCGACTTTCAACTCGCTTGGCCTACGGTAGGGCCAATGCCAGAGACTTGGTTGCAGTCGCAGATTGTTTGGAGAGAATGCCGCGACTGCAGGGATTACTTTCTGAAGGAGACTCTGAGTTACTGCACCAATGTGCAAAAGGATTGTCTGATCTCGACCCTCTAATGCACCATATTGCATCTAGAGTTGTTGAAGAGCCTCCGATGACTATCCGAGATGGTGGTATTTTCCAAAATGGAGTTAATGAGCAACTTGACGATCTACGTCAGAAGGCCGGAGAAGGTACAGATTGGCTGAAGAGATTCGAATCAAGAGAGCGTGAAAGACTCGATATTCCAAGCCTCAAGGTCAAGCAAAATCGTCAGTTTGGCTTTTTCATTGAAGTCACTAAATCTCATTTGGATAAGATACCTGAAGAGTATCGTCGAAGACAAACCATGACCAATGCCGAGAGATTTACTACCGAGGATTTGAAGGAGTGGGAAGAAGTCATTTTGACAGCAGATGATAGAGCAAACGCGCTTGAACATGAATTATTTCTAGAACTCCGTCAAGAGGTTGCCTCACAAGCGGCTAAACTGAGTGAATTAGGTCGAAAGATAGCATCCGCGGATGTCCTTTCAGCCTTCGCTAATCATGCTAGAAAACACTCTTGGAATCGACCGGATATCAAACACGACTCTACGATGGAGATAGTAGCTGGTCGTCATCCTGTATTGGAAGGCGATGGCCGCTTTGTACCGAATGGAATAAGTTTCGATAAACGTCGAAAATTCCTCCTCTTAACCGGTCCAAATATGGGTGGTAAGTCGACGTATCTTAGACAAACTGCGCTAATCTCTATACTCGCTCAGGCTGGATCATTTGTGCCCGCTGAAAAAGCAAAAATTGGCATAGTGGATAGAGTATTCACAAGAGTTGGAGCGCATGATGATTTACGTCGAGGTCGTTCGACATTCATGATGGAAATGATTGAGGTTGCTCATATCCTACGAAGAGCCACACCTCGAAGTTTGATTCTACTCGATGAGGTAGGGAGGGGTACCTCAACTTTCGACGGCTTAGCAATCGCGTGGTCTGTTACTGAAGACATATCCACTAGAGTTGGTGCCAGAACACTTTTCGCAACTCATTATCACCAATTGGTCGGCTTGGCTGATGAGATTGAAGGATTGGTAAATATCCATGTTCAGGTTGCCGATGTCAAGGGTGAAATCCGATTCCTACATACTGTTGCCGATGGGCCTTGTGACGATTCATATGGCGTGCAAGTCGCTGCTCTAGCAGGACTTCCCATTGGAGTAGTTGAGAGAGCACGCGACTTGCTAATTTTCCTCGAAGCTCAAGCACAAGGTGCTAGGGCAGGTAGCGACGGGACGCCCGATAGTAGGGAATCAGGGCAGTCCAGTCTTTACGGTTGGATGCTACCTACTGGAGAAAAACCACCAATGTCTAATCAGTATATTTCAAATCAAGAGCCCGCCAAGGAAATAGTAGTTCAAGAAGACCCAGTACTTCGTGAAATAGCAGAGAGGCTAGAATCTCTTGACCCTGATACACTTACTCCTCGAGAGGCATTAGAGGCGCTCTACGCAATGAGAGCAGCTCTCAATAACACCCTTGATGGAAAACAATTGGAGGAGTAGTAATGGCATCTTTAGAGAAGCCAGAAAGAGTTTCGATAAAGCAACTCGATGAGTTAACCATCGGAAAAATCGCAGCAGGCGAGGTTGTTGAAAGGCCCGCTCAAGTTGTTAAGGAACTAATTGAAAATTCAATCGATGCTAGTGCCAATCGAATTAGAGTCGAAATCGAACGGGGTGGTTTTGACCGAATCACTGTTATCGATGATGGTCATGGTATTCCAAAAGACGAATTGCCATTGGCTATAACACGCCACGCAACCAGCAAACTCTCTGGGCCAGAAGACTTGAGCCATATTGAAACTAAGGGATTTCGAGGAGAGGCTTTGGCATCGATTGGAGCGGTTAGTGAACTAATCGTTGCTAGTAGAATTGGAGAGGGCGATGGGGTTCAAATTCGAGTGGATAATGGTATTGTTGGAGAGGTAGAGGCTGCTGGAATTGCTCCAGGTACTCAAATCGATGTTCTCAACCTATTCGCTAAAGTTCCAGCGCGACTTTCCTTCCAACGCCGTCCTTCAACTGAAACTGCAGCCATTGTTGATGTTGGTGTACAAATGGCATTGGCCGAGCCTAATGCTGGTATTTTCATCGAAGTGGATGGTAGGAAGGTATTGGATTGTCCTCCAGCAGAATCAGCAGAAGACCGATTGTACGATTTGTTCGGTTCAACATCTTCAGAACTAATTCCACTTATTTCTTCTGAGGCTGATGATGATGCTCCAGGTGATGAGAAATGGACAGGTTGGATTTCCCCACCGGGACTGACTAGGAGTAGAGCGGATGATGTTCACATCCTAGTCAACGGGAGGCCGGTAGCCCCTGGTCCATTTCTTCAATCCGTCAGACGTGGTTATCATACTCGATTGATGGTGGGCAGACATCCAATCGGCGTTCTATTGCTACGCCTACCTGCAGACGAGGTAGATGTCAATGTTCACCCAACAAAAAGAGAGGTCCGATTGAAGAATTCATGGCGTGTATTGGAGCGACTTGAACGTTCGATAAAACACACACTTTCGCAAATCGCAACTAGGCCAGAAGCTAGTGAAGAAACTATTCTGGAGGGTATCTCAGAGAGATCAGAGGCAAATCCTCCCGCACCACCTGAAACAAATCTACCAGAATGGGCTAGCGCTGCTAGTGAAAATCAAACAGTCCAGACTCGATTTTCTAGCATTCGTCATTCTGTGGAACCTAATGTTCGCAGTCAATCAAAATCTACTTCTGAATATATCACGGAACAGGATACTCTGCCTGGAATGGAATCCGAACCCACAACTCCTTCTCTGTCTTCAGAGGAAAGAGAATTGCATAGACACGCGGCTGGCAGTTCAACTTCTCCACTAGACGAGCCAATTCCGAAATCAGCGGTAATTCCCGAACTTCCAGAGATGAATCCATTAGCGCAGTTGTCCGATTCTTACATCTTAGCCGAGGGAGATGATGAGTTATTCATAGTAGACCAACACGCTCTCCATGAACGAATTCGCTATGAGCGGTTACGTGAACAGATGGTCAGTTGGGAAGGTCAAGATTTACTGACCCCAATTTCTCTTTCTATTGGTTCGAGACAGAAGGCTGCAGCTATTTCTCGACGGTCGACACTAGAGAATTTGGGAATCGCATTCGAAGCACACAATGACTCACTACTAATTTCACGAGTGCCGGAGGTTTTGATAGGGAGTGAATCCTTAGAAAAATTTCTTCAAGATTTGTTAATCGAGTTAGTAAGTACTCCAGATGGAACAGAGGAGTTTGATGCTGTCACAAACCTCCGAGATCATATTGCATTTATGAGATCCTGTCGAGGTGCGGTCAAGGCAAATGAAAAGTTGAACCTCGCTCAAATGAGGAGATTATTACAGGATATGAGAACCGTTCCGAATCCATGGGCTTGTGTTCACGGCAGGCCTACAGTGCTTCGATTAACGATGAAGCACTTAGATCGTCACTTCGGTCGTCATGGTTGAGATAAGGCAAATAATTGCTGTATAAATCCAGGATGTGAAACCTCACAAATCTCTGCATCAATGATGTCTCCCCCAACCTTGCTCGCAAGAATCATTGCAACCATCGCCAATCGATGGTCCATGTGGGTTTGAACTGGCTCATTTGGTGCATTAGGAGTCTGCCCACCAGGTATAACAAGGCCATCTATGGTCTCTTCCGCATTCATGCCGAATGACTGCAATAGTTCCACAGTACGCAGAATTCTATCTGATTCCTTCCCGCGTGCGTGTGGAATTCCGGTTATACTCCCTCCCTCACCTAAGGCCATCCAAACAGCGGCTGGGGTGACTAAATCACTCGCGTCCCTCAAATCGACTTCACTCCCATTTGCCCTATCAATCGCGTCAAATGCCATCAATAGCAACGGGTCGTATGTTGCCAATTCAGTTTGTAAGTTCAATCCATCATGGAGTATTTCTAACAGAATCGCCATTGGGAAGAGGCTCAATTCAGGCGGGATATCGATTTCATTGGGTGGATTTACATTCCAGGGCTCAAGAATCAATCGAGAACTCATTTCTATTGGGCAGCCACAACTTCGAGCAATGTCAAAAGTCATGCCAAGATAACCCCTACTTACTGCTTCTCCTTTGACGTGTATCTCAATCGCCTCCTCGAGGCTTGGAGATGCTAGAATTAATGCGCTAAGTGGCTGGCTTGATTTACTAAGATCTACAGTAGCTACACCTTTCATTTTTCCATTTACAATAACGGGTAATGAATCACTATCCACATTCACTTGCAAATCTCTCAAGATTTTTCCAAGACTACTACTTCTTGCTCGTAATGATTCATCGCCATCCAATTTGACCTTTTCACCCATTGTTGCAACAAGGGCACTTAGGACTCTCGCGGAAGTTCCTGAGTTGCCACAATTCAGTCCTATATTCGGAGCACTGAGGCCCTGTTTTGGAGGTGTGATAAGCCAACCCTCTTTGTTCCGTTCAACATTAACCCCCATATTCTCAAGGCATTTTGCCATTGAATTAACATCAGCTCCAGGTGTTTTGTTAAACTTGATTAAACAGGTAGAATTACTTTGAGAAATCATCGTTAACCATCGAATGATGTGGCTTTTGGACGGAGGCAAACTCCACTCGTGAGAGCCGGAGAGATGCATCTGGGGTATGCTCAGCACAACCTCTCATCGAGGCTATACAATTCAACCCAACGATATGCAATAGAGAATTTCCATCAAACAAATCTAGGTCCGAATGACATCTCCAAAATCACCCTCACCATTCCAAGACATTGCTTTTTCATCTATTTCACAAGCCGCCAATGTTTCCTCAAGCGTTCCTTTCATCTCAATTAAATTTGCACGCTCTAACATCTTCGGGCTAAGTCCCGGCATCAGTATGGAAATGGCTCTTGGTACTCGTTTTGGATAGACCTCGTTTACGTGTCTGACGATATTTGTAGTACAGGTATTGGTGATTGTGTTATACCATTCAGGATTCTGTGCTAAATCGTTAGTCCTCTTTAGATAGGATTCAAGCATTCTTCGTTCGTTTCCAAGGCCCAATACTACTGCCTTGAATAGATGAGTTACCGAGTGTTTTCTGCAACGGGTACGAACTCCAATGACATCCCTTTCTGTAGCCCAGACATAGATTAATTCGTATTCGCGAAAAAGTCCTTTCAAGGGGTGGTATTTCTCGCCTTGTTCTCTTCTGACTTCAATCGAGCA
This sequence comes from Candidatus Thalassarchaeaceae archaeon, assembly GCA_023268715.1. GTDB lineage: Archaea > Thermoplasmatota > Poseidoniia > Poseidoniales > Thalassarchaeaceae > MGIIb-O1. The sequence continues at coordinate 32,118 of JALRLV010000012.1, read as the reverse complement.
GGCTAGTCGCCGCCCGTCTTCAAATTGAAATGAGAGAATTGTGTGTGCCATTTGTCTGTGTTTAGGGTCAAAATATTCCAGAGTTAACCAGATAGAATCTACCTTACTTAGGTCGAATTCATCGTCGATCCATCTCTCATCAAAATCCTTCGTAGAGCGCCAATCAAAATCACGAATATTCTTTATTTTTGCTTTATCTCCATCGAATTCTATGGTCGCATTACGAGAATTATCATTGACCCATGAACGGTCATTAGAAGGCCGTAATCTCTGAACTCTAATCCATATTGCGAGTAGAGATAGGAGCCCTATAATCGCCAAGCCGGCAAGGCCGGCAGCCAACCAGCTGGATACGCTCACAACCATCGAGACGACCTATGAAAGCATCAAACCTCTGCTTATTATTGGTGGCGCGGCAGGGGAGATTCGAACTCCCGAGGTGAAACACCACTGGATTAGCAATCCAGCGCAATGGCCAGGCTATGCGACTGCCGCAGTGCACCGGCGACCTAAGATTGTGGCTTAAGGCGAGCGGTTGGAATCATTCTTCCTCTTTCGCTCCGTCGGAATCATCTTCATCCTCATCGATGAGTTCAGCAGGAAGACGTGCTACGAAGATTATTTCATCGACGTGGGACTTTTTGTCTGCACCTCTCAATTCCATTATTCTCGTACCTTTTGTCACCTTACCTAATGTTTCTTTGGTTTGAGTCGCAGGCATACGAATCATCATTCCACTTCCAGTCAACATGAATAATTGATCAGATAAATCAGGGATTTGTCTTACACCAACAATCATATCTTTCTCAGATAATGCCATTGTTCGAACCCCTTTAGTACCACGATTGGTCTTTCTGTAGCCATCCCTCTCCATCACAGGATCACCCTCGTCATCAACAAGTTGTGTTCCATCTTCACCTGTAACTTGAATCATACTTCCAGAACCTAAGCGGCTTCTCTTTGCCATACCATATTTGGAAATTGTGAGTACACTGGTGTCGAAATCATCAGTGACAATCATTCCGATTACACTATCTCCGGATTGCAATTTCATTCCACTTACACCCTGGCTGACTCTACCTTGAACTCTAACTGTGTGAGTTGTCTGAATCTCTCCAGTTGAAGGGTCGGCCCTTGTCTTGACTTCCGCAGGCAAGAACCGGCAAGCATAACCTCCTGAAGATACCAAAACAACATGGTCTGCGTCAGTTGCGGGTCTTACCTGTACTAATGAATCAGCTTCGCTTGCAAACTTCAAAGCATATTTTCCATTGCGATTAATTCTTACATAATCAGAAAGGTTACTCCTCTTAATTCGGCCTTGGCTTGTTGCGAAAATCAAGTAGTGGCCTTCTGGATTTTCAATTAACTCTCTGTCCATTGGCAGTATCGAGATGACTTTTTCATCATCTCTAATTCCTTGTAATAAATTACGAATGTGAGTTCCTCTTCCATATCTACTAGCGAGAGGAGTTTCCCAAGCTCGTAAACCGTAAACTCGTCCTTGGTCGGTGAAAATCAGTAACCTGTCTTTGGAAAAGCAGGTAACAATAGCCGAAGGCGCATCTTCGTCCTTGGTTGCAACTCCTTTGAGGCCTTTTCCACCTCGGTTTTGCAGACGGAAGGCCTCTACCGGTAGGTGGCGAATATAATTGTCTTGAGTTAGAGATATGACTAGAGCGCGTTCTGCTACTAGGTCCTCTCTGTCCATTGAAAGCGGAGTCGGGTCAATGTGGCTACGCCTTTCATCCCCATGCTTTTCTACTACCTCCTCAAGTTCAGAAATTAGAATTTCCAATCTTCGCTTGCGGCTGTCAAGAATCGATTGGTATTCTTTGATAGCCTCTTGCAGTTTTGTAAGCTCCTCTTCGACCTCTTTTACATTTAGTTTGGTAAGTTGGTAAAGTCGACGTTCAGCTATCGCTTTCGCTTGCTTTTCTGAGAAGTCAAAACGCTTTATCTTTGGATATTTTTCTTCACCTCTGAGGTAAGATTCGAATTGATCTCTAGAGTCTGAATTTCTTCCGATTTCGATAATTTCGGTCATTCTCTTCTGAGCCGCCATCAGTCCTTCGAGAATGTGCGCTCTTGCCTCTGCTTTGTTCAAGTCAAACTGGGTTCGCCTCTCAATAACAGTCTCCCTATGGCGAACATAGGTGTGCAGAATTGTGGACAAATCTAGTTGCACAGGAGCTCCATTCAGGATACCCATCATGTTAGCGGAATACGATTCTTGCAATCTACTCGATTGGTATAATTGGTTGAGGATTGCGTGTGGGTCTGCATTATTCTTGACTTCAATCACTACACGTATTCCTTCTTTACTAGATTCATCACGAATGTCACGAATGCCTTTGATTGTTTCTTTCGTAACTAACTCAGCAATTCCCTTCAACATGCTCGCTTTTCTAACTTGATATGGAATAGAAGTGATGACTATTTTCTTACCTGAGGAATCATCTCTTACCTCTGCCTCTGAACGAATGTGGAATCTTCCTTGCCCAGTTCTGTACATGTCTAGAATACCATCTATTCCATAAATGGTAGCTCCTGTTGGGAAGTCTGGTCCTTTGAGATATTCCATGTACTCCATTGCATCAATTTGTGGTGGTTTGTCCAAGGATCTTTTCCGGTCCTCTTCGATTACCTTCTGGGTGTGAAATCGCACTGCTGCGGCTACTTCGTTTAGGTTGTGAGGAGGTATTTTTGTTGCCATTCCAACCGCGATACCATCGCTACCGTTTAGCAAAAGATTAGGAAGCCTTGAGGGCAAAACAGTGGGTTCACTCTCACTATCATCGAAGTTTGCAACCATGTCAATAGTGTCCTTATTGATATCGTCTAACATATGTGAAGAAAGTCGATCTAGCCTACTCTCGGTGTACCTCATAGCTGCAGGTGGGTCGCCATCTATCGAGCCGAAATTACCCTGACCGTCGACTAATGGATATCTCAAGGAGAAGTCTTGCGCCATTCTAACCATAGTGTCGTATAGGGCCTGGTCTCCGTGTGGGTGATACTTACCCATCACTTCTCCAACAGACCTTGCAGACTTACTGTAACTCTTGTCGTGGGTGTGACCTGCTTGGTGCATACCCCACAGAATACGTCTGTGAACGGGCTTCAGGCCGTCCCTGACATCTGGAAGTGCTCTGCCAATAATCACACTCATTGCATAATTTATGTAGCTCTCTTTCATCTCATCAGAGACATATCTTCGCTCTAATTCTTCACTCATTTTACCACCTCAAACGTCTAACGACGTTACCTCCGATGCATTTTGTTCGATGAATGCACGACGATCTGGAACATCTTCTCCCATCAGGATGGTGAATAATTCGTCACCAGCTTCTATGTCTGGCTGTCCATTCTTTTCTTTGATAGTTACACGCATCATACGCCGGACTTCTGGATCCATTGTGGTCTCCCACAATTGTTCAGGGTTCATTTCACCCAGACCCTTGTATCTTTGAACCGAAATTTTAGCCGAAGGTGCTTCTTTCTTGAATCGCTTTACCGTAGCATTCAGCTCTTCTTCGCTATGTACCCATTCGACGTTGTTTCCCCTTCCTACTGAGAATAAGGGTGGCATAGCGATGTAGACGTTCCCATTAGTAATAGCTCGTCGCATATACCTCCAAAGAAAAGTCATAATCAATGTACGAATGTGTGCTCCGTCGATATCTGCGTCACACATGATGATGATTTTACCATACCTTAGTTTCTCAGGGTCGAAAGCACCTTCATCGCCTTCATCATTGCCAACTCCCGCGCCAAAAGCCCTAATCATTCGCTGGATTTGCTCATTGGTGAATACCTTGACATCATTACCACGTTGTCTTTCGACATTCAGGATCTTTCCTCTAAGTGGCAGTACTGCTTGTGTACGCCTATCTCTAGCGGTCTTTGCAGATCCTCCAGCCGATTCTCCCTCGACGATATATATCTCGCATTCATTTGGATCGCGTGATTGACAATCAGCTAATTGACCTGGAAGGCCACCGCCTTCCAACACCCCTTTTCTGCGGGTTAAATCCCTCGCCTTGCGAGCAGCCTCTCTCGCCTTGCTTGCCAATACAGCCTTGTCCACAATTGCTCGAGCAATCGAGGGATTCTCCTCAAAGTGCTCGCCTAATTTGTCGTTTACAATCTGCTCAACAATTCCAGCGACTTCACTAGTCACCAACTTAGCCTTGGTTTGAGCATTAAATGACGGGTCGGGGTGCTTAATCGAGACAACAGCGCCAAGGCCTTCACGAACATCATCGCCGGAAAGACTGCTTAGATTTTTGAGTAAATTTCTAGACTGAGCGTAGGAGTTTACTGTTCTAGTCAAAGAACTGCGAAGACCAGACATGTGAGTGCCCCCATCTGCATTGTGGATGATATTGGTGAAGCAGTCGATACTCTCTGAGTATGAATCGGTCCACTGCAAGGCTATTTCGACATGAACTTCTCCTTTATCTCCCTCTTTTTCTCCAAAGATGTGAATCACTTCATCGTGTATAGTATTCTTTTTTGAATTCATTTTAGCGACATATTCTCTAAGACCTCCATCGTAGGTGTGGTCGATTTCTACCGGGTCTTCTCCGCGAAGGTCTCGGAAAATAATTTGCAGACCGCCATTTAGAAAAGCAGTTCTCTGCAATCTAGTATTAATTAGCTCGAAATCGAATTCGACGATATCGCTAAAAATCGTCAAATCAGGTTTGAAGGTAACCTTAGTTCCAGTAACTTTGGTCTCCCCGGTCGATTTCAGTTTGGCTTTCGGAACTCCTTGGTTATATCGCTGCTCCCAGACCTTTCCTTCTCTGTGTATTTCAAGATGCAACCACTCAGATACAGCGTTAACAGCACTGACTCCTACGCCGTGAAGCCCTCCTGCGACTTTGTAGGCCTCATTGTCGAACTTACCTCCTGCGTGAAGTTTAGTCATGATTACCTCTGCCGCACTAACTCCTTCCTCGTGATGAATATCTACAGGAATTCCTCGACCATGATCTGTGACACTGATTGAACCATCAGCGTTGAGGTCCACTTCTATAGTCGGGTTATGACCGGCTAGGTGTTCGTCTACCGCGTTGTCTACTACTTCCCATATACAGTGGTGCAAAGCCGACCCATCATGAGGGTCGCCTAGGTACATTCCAGGCCTTTTTCGTACCGCTTCTAGGCCTTCAAGGACCTGAATACTATCTGCTCCGTAATCTTCAGCCATTTTTGCAACTCCGATCGTCTGAGGGTTCCCGAAGGGGAACCCTCAGCTGTCCCACTAAATTTGGTCTCACAGGGGGTTAATCAACCCTCCCTAGACAGTGTCCAAAAAACATCGAAAGTAAAAGTAAATTTACAGTTTCTCCCCTCCATAGGAGGGGTATCGGTCCACGAATATGGTTAAACAGACCTCTCCGGTCGCCGGGCCAATGCGAAGACCTACAATCTGTGTGACTCTATCCGGTTGCTCGGTTGATGAGATACTCGCAGATGCTGCCCGCGCTACGGCTGTAGGCGCTGACCTTTGCGAAGTCCGCCTCGACAAGCTTTGGGTGGAGGAAAAACTCCCTGAACCTGAAGATATTCCCGATTCCAGTGAAGGAGAGAGGCGCAGAAAGCCCACATATGTTCCACCGGAGTACACCCCACAAGCATTCGATTCAATCGATATATCGAGCGCTTTGGAGGCGTTCAAAGGAGGAATCGATTTACCAGTAGTACTGACCTGTCGTCCAGACAGACAGGGAGGTCATTTCCCTGGATCTGAAGAAGAAAGGATCTCAGTCCTTAGAGCGGCCATAGACAGTGGAGTAAGTTGGGTAGACCTGGAGGCAGATATCGACTCAAAAACACGTTCTGAACTGATGCAGATTGCAAAAGGGAAAACCAAGGTAATTTCTTCTCGCCATTTTTCAGAAGAGCCCAGCAGCACATCAGAAATCATCAATGATATCGAGGATATGGCAGAATCGGGAGACATCATTAAAGTCTGCTACAACACCAGTGGAAGGAATTCAGGATTGAAATTATTCGAGGCGGCTTGGATGCTAAAAGAGTCTGAACAAAAGATTGCTATTATGGGCATGGGTGTTGGTGGCGATTGGACACGAATTCATGCCCCATTACTAAATCAAGATCTAGTATATTCGACTATGGAAACCGGCTCTCACCTTTCTTCTCAAGGTAGAATAAATGCATCAGACCTACTAATTGCTTGGGAGATGCTAAATTACGATTGATTCATTGTTCAAGCAATGGAACCAATTCCTGCTTCTCTAGATTTTCTTTAGCGCCATTAGAATGGTATCTTGAATGAATAAGTATAGGGACAATTACACAACTTAGAGGTAATAATCCTACAATTATGTAGGCTGTAAATTTTGGAAGAGTTAATCTATCCTCTACTTCGATCCAAACTTGAACGATCATATCCCCATCAACAGCCGATGCATCATTTGGTCTGCTATTGTTGAAATTATCGAGAGCCAAGAAGTATTCTGCATCACTATTATCGCCAAACCAAGAAATGAACGCTTTGTTGTCATTATCCAGTGCGGTAGAAAAACTGGTGCTCCGTTTATCCTCATATGCATGAGTGTCCCTGAATGGAAGAAACACAACCATGTCTCGCCATTCAACAGGAATCATTTCAGTTATTTCTTCAGGAGGTCGAAAGTCTTCCATAATCATATGATATTCATCTTGGTATCTCCTCCAATTTGCTGAATCAAACAGGTATACGTCACCTTTCGGATCCTCGGTAGGAGGATTATCTGGGTCAGAGTTAAACTCAACGCAGAATGTATACGAATATCCGGTAACCAATTCTAAACGCAGTGCTTGTGCATAGTTTCTAGCAAGATTGATTTCAACGTACAAATCATCCCTAAGTGGAAGTAAATCGGTATTTCCGCTGGATCCACTCCACCAACCCCAGGTTTCATCTTCGACCTCGACTACTTCTGCGAAATCGCTGTCAAATCCTACATCAAGAGGTACTGAACAATCATTTCCTGATGCAGACGCCGTACCTGCTGAGACAAATAAAATTACAAAAATCGGCGCAATAAATCCAAGACTAAACCCGGTTGCAAAGAGTTTTTTCCCAATATGTTGCACACTCAGCGCCTCCGAGTTCTAATTGGGCGGACGTATCCGGACTCCTTGTTCCTTCGCTCGTCAACCGTCAGATACTTCGGTTGTGGGGGTGGATTGTGTTGATCCATGCCGGGTAGCCCGCCTTCCGCTTCTACTTCCTGCACATCGTAGGTCTCAAGCATTTCCTCGGCATCGATCTCCTCTTCGTCTTTCTGCCTCATGACTAACCATCCAAGAAGTAGTACCATGGCGACCAGTGCTAGAAGGCCACCGCTCTCTTTGTTTGGAACGAAGTCCTTCCAAGTTAACTCATCCCAGGACTTCTGTCGGTTTTCTTCTTCTGCAGAAAGCACACTTATGATATAGTCCTCTGAAGTACATACTCCAACTCCGTCACAGACTTGTAAAACTAGACGTATTTCACCCGTTTCACCCCAAGTCATGTTGCCCCAAAGGAAATCATTTCTTGGGTCTCCATCTTGGTCTGTGTCAACCAATGCATTTAGATCCCAATTGACACTAAGTTCACTGGTCAGACTTGTGTCTTTGTCATTCGTGGAAATCCCATCACCATCGCTGTCCTCATCGGCGTTTACATCCAGCCATGCTTCCAATCCTTCCGTTAGATCTACATCAAAGGCACTATGATTCAAGAGAATCTGGTCACCCTCGATTACATAGTCTGAATCTATGGGGTCGATAGGGTAGATTTCAGGAGCCTTTGAGACATGTACGGTAATAGAGGTGGTATTGGTGTCTCCTCCTTCAAATCCATCGACAACGGTTAAACTCACGACGTAAGTTCCAGGCCGCTCCCAAGAATGCCAAACAACAGCTCCTTCAACTTGTGGACTAGCGTCGCCAAAGTCCCAAATCCATCTTGTTATGCCGTTCCATTCGGCGTTTTCAGGGTCTGTAGAATGTCTTCCAACAAATTTTGGGTCGGAATCATAACTTTCTGAAGCATCAAATCTAAGTGGACAATCTGGGGCGATGAATGCCCCCCCATCGACTACAAATGGAACCCACCAAGTTACATCTTCTTCGGAGCTAGGGACTGAGTGAAGAGCACTACCATTTATGCTAGGTTGTAAAAATTCCACCATCGGTACGGGAAGAGGATTGGCAATTCTGACTTGATATGATTTGGTTGCGGATTCAGAACCTCTGTCATCAACAACAGTCAATGAAATTGTGTACAAACCTGGTTCTGTGAAGGTGTGGTAAACGGCGGAAGAGTTTTCAATTTCTTCATCCATTCCGCTAATGTTCCACCGTGTCTGTAATAATGATGTATCTCCGTCGGGGTCAAAAGATAAACTCTCAAAGAAATACTCGGTTTCAACTGTGCCATCCGAGGGGCGATCAAATACAGCTACAGGTCTTTGATTTAACACTCTAACCATTAGTATTGTAGAAGACACGTTGCCATCGTCATCTGTGACCTCCAACGTGACAGTTTTCATACCCGGGGTATTCCAACCAACCGTTGGATTTTGATTTACTGAAGTTGTTCCAGAGAAGTCTGATGTTAGGGTAATCCCTTGACTCGAGAAATTTACACCAGATTCAAACTCCCATCGATATTCTACGATTAGTCCATCATCATCGATGAATAAATCGGGTAGTTTCAATGGAGTTAGTGTGTATGTTTGTAATTCTTGGTCGAAAACTTGCCTCGGCACCCTGTTGAGCACTCTGACGTATACTTGATGCTCTACAATGAATGTCCCATCGTTTATTGCAAGTGTTAAAGTGTAAACTGTACCATCTGCGCTACCATCCACATATGCATGGCTGGCCTCTACAAGACCCAGTCCACCTTCGTCACTTCCATCACCCCAATTCCAAGTGAATTCTATTTCTTCGTGAGGGACATTGTCTACGGTACTTCTTGCGGAGAACATTACCCTTTGATTCGTCAATAAGACAATTTCATCGGTTATGGTGACTCCATCTACTCTAATTTCTGGAATAGGCTCAGTAGTGTCTGCGACACTTATCGTCCAATATTGGGTTTCAGAATAGAAGCCACCAACGTCTTCAACGGTGAGTGCTACAGTATAGTTTCCAAGTTCCTCATAGATGTGGATCGGGTTCTTTAGACCCGATGTGGCATTGTCGCCTAAATCCCAATTGTAGGCAACAGGTGTTTCGTTGTGACTGTATGAACCATTCAGCAGTCCGAATCCCCACACATCATATCCTCCGCCGAATAGGCTGACAGGCAACCAAGTTTGAGTAATGGAGGTCGAGGTCGAACCACTTGCAACCGGTTTCATGTTTCCAAGTGGTATTGGTAGAGTAAATGCAGTATCAGTGACTTCCCCACTAATATCTTCGGTTTCAACTCCAAATGTCCAATCTCCAGTATTTGGTGGGGTGAACCAAATGGTTTCCTCTGTAGGAATACTGTTTCCTGCAGTCATTGAGAAAGTAATCGAATCTGTTAGGGTGTTGTTTACGAATGCTTCAAAGGTGACTTCGATGATTTCAAAGAAAGCATTCGATGTAACTTGTAAATCAATTTCGACACTATCGTCTAAATTGTCTTCATCACGATCGAAGGTTGTGACTGAAAGTATGTCTACTTCTGCAGGATCGGTAATGATGCCTGCTCTAACGACAATATCAGTAGTGGGGTAGGAGCCGGTTGTTATTCCACAACTAGCAAAGTTGTAATCGCAATCTGTGACTTGGGATTCATACCAAACAATTACCCAAACTTCGTCAGTAGTGTTGCCAAATCCATGGACGAGACCGGTTCCTGCACCAGTAGCCGAGTCAATTCTCAATCGATTCATCGTCCATGTCCCGGTAGCGGAATCTTTTGCCATAACAGTTCCAGTAACACCGAACTGAGTTGGTTGAACCATCAGGTTGAGCGGCGCCCCGGTGCCTCCGTAGAATTTGTAAGCCCTCATTCCCCATCCTTCAAGCTCTTGTGTGGGACTTACCCAAGTTGATTGCCACTCATCGCGATAACCACTCATCTGAACTTTGCAGATATAGCCTGTGACGCATCCTGCAGTCATTGCAATGTTTGAAAATCCAAATGCACCCTGGGCACTATCGAGGCTGACTGCGGCAGTGAAATTAGCATAAATATCCGACATGGTGGTTCCAATTGCAGTTGAGCCGGGTTCAGGGTTTCGGGCGAGGTTTTCTATTCCTGTTCCGCCGGTTGCGGTATCTGCAACCAATCGAGATATTGCAGCACCGCCACCGAGTTTGTCGGCTAGGTACATCATGAACATGAATCCACCACCATAATCCGCGATTCTTTGATTCCACCAGCGAACACTCATGTTGGAATTTTGAGACCATGCATTCGCATGACCTGACAAGGTACTAGTCACCCCAAAACAAAGGTAGGCTGCCATATCTGCAGCACCCTCATCAATCCAGATGTATTCATAGGGGTCTCTAGCGTTGTGTAGAAGGTGCTCTAATTCGTGAGCAAGTATTGTATTTCTCCAACTCATATCGCCGGAGTCGACGAATAAAATTTCTCTTTGGCTCGCAACATTTGGGTCAAAGTATCCTCCGATACCTCCTCCACCGTCAATTTGGAAAATCAATATTTCAATCTGACAATTATTGTCAACATCCGGAGGATTTCCAAAGTATGTTGTGTCTGTTGGGTAAATTGTCGATTCCCATGTTGAAGTTATGTCATTTAGTGTGGTCGAGGAAATCACTACACCATCCTCAACAAATATAGCAGAGTTCGTTGATATTTTCTCCACAGTAGCTGTAACCGTTCCGCTAGAGGTCGAGAATGTGTCTGTATCATCTACCGCCCAGGCATTTTCGCAAGACCTAGCACTCGATCTAGAGTTCTGATAAGCCGGTGAAAATGGTTCAATCAAATTTGGGTAATCGTTCTCAACCCATTGTTTCTTGAGATAACCAAAGGCAGAGAAAACAGGATTATTTGGGTCGTTGTAGATGTAAGCATGGCCGTCAGAGGCAGGGTCGAAATCACTCAAATCGCCTGCTACAATCTGGTTTTCTTCACCTGTTGAGTCTTCGCTCGCACTCACCATCGGGAGCATTACAGAAGCAAGCATGAGCCAAACCAACAACAACGTAGTTGTTGACTTACCAGAACTATTCAAAGTGCTCACTTACACTCACCTCAGCAATAAGACAGGTTCAAGCCCCTCTTCAACCCGCTATAACATCGATGGAGCATCGTTCGGACGCCTGCGGCCCGGAGGGCCGGTTTTTCTGTGTCAAGGAAAAATATCAAATCCGAACATCAATTATCGCAATTTTGTGTTTTGTTTCACCCCTTTCGGGTGTAGTTTCTGAGGCTCCCGAGGTGTGGGAGGTGGTTGTCATTGAACCAGAACTAATCAACCAGGTTCCTCATGATGATTCAGCCTTTACTCAAGGCCTAGAAATTCACAATGGAAAGTTCTACGAAAGCACAGGCTTATACGGCGAATCTAGCATTAGAATTGTCAACATTAGTACTGGTCAAATTGAGTCGCAGTACAATCTTTCTGATGATTATTTTGCTGAGGGTTTAACCATTTGGAATAATTCCATAATCCAGCTAACTTGGAAAGAAAATATTGCGTTTATTTACGACCCTGATTCATTGCAGCAAATAGGAAGTTTTTCTTACCAAGGAGAGGGTTGGGGTATATGCAATTCTGATGAAACCGGATTGTGGCTTTCAGATGGCTCCGGCCATTTGAAAAATTCCAATAATTCAACAATTTCATTCACCAATTCATTGGAGGTATTGTCAGGCGGTGGGCCGAGTGAGCGCTGGAATGAATTGGAGTGTATCGACAATAGCGAATACATACTAGCAAACAAGTGGTTTGATGACTCGATTTATTTGATTCAAACCTCAAATGGTTACGTTTGTCAGAGGGTGGACTTTAGTTCGATAAGAGAACAATTTGAATCAGAATCTTCTGGGGTCCTGAATGGAATCGCCCAAGATTCTGAAACAGGAAATTATTGGATTACTGGCAAAAATTGGTCAAATTATTATGAGGTCAAAATAGAATTTTCAAACCTCTCAAATAATTGTCAAATTAACTCCTCAATCACCCCTTCAAATGATTGTGTAGATTGTCAAGAAGGTAATGAATTTGGGCCAATAAATCGTTTCTTTGTCCTGATTTCAATACCTCTCTTATTGCTCATTTACATGTCATTCTCAAAGCGGCAAACTGAGAAGCCGCCGGTTATCAGGAAGGATGAGCGGGAGGGCGGCGAGCATGTCTGATGAGGCCGAATCAAAGAGAACTCGCTTTGAGTGGTGGTTGGAAGATCTCTCTACAGATCCTGCTACAAGAGTCGCAGGCGCTGTATTGATTATCTTTGGAAGCATACTTGGAGTTATGACCGGTAGCCTGCACATCAGTGCCGATATCGGAGAGGTTCTAAGCGGGCAACTAGACGATTCTGGCCTTAAGGCCGATGTTAACGGAGCAGTATTTGCCGCCCTTATCGACAATTCATCCGGCGGAGAGGGTATGGAAGATGTGACTGTGATTCTCTATAATGAAGAAAATTTCGAAATCGGCAGAGATATTACAGATTCTGGAGGTCGTTTTTCTATCCTAGATGTGGCCAGAAAGTCATCAATTATTGTTGTCCAACATCCTGATCATATTACTCAACGAATCCTTTTAGTTCCAGGAGATCATACTCAGATTATTGTTACTCTTTCAGAGGGAGAAGGAGAACAGGAAATCGATATGCGAGGAGAAAGTTTTCTGGAAGAATCAGTTCTGATTACAACAATAATCGGTGCAGTAACCCTTCTTGCGGGAATCGCGGGGGTTCTCGGAGGGGTTGAAGCTTACAATGGCAAGAGTCATTTTCGTACCCAATTATTGGCTTATCTTGGTCTTTGGAGTCAAGGACTGATGTTCATTGGCCCTCTATTCATTTTGATGGGTATGGGTCTTAGCTATCTGAGTCGAAGACAGTTTGGATTAGTGGAGGGTTAACTTGTACCTAATCACCATCGAGGGAGGTGATGGCTCCGGAAAAGGCCTAGCAACAAAGGTCGTCGGCGAGGTGCTGGAAAAGGAATTTTGTTTCACTTCGGTTGAGATTACAGGGGAACCTCGTCGTGACCACCCATTGGGTAGACTGGCTATAGATTCTGTTAGACAAAATACCCATACCCCCGAAGAAGAAGCAGGATTCTTTGCAGCGGATAGAGTGGACCATTCTCACGGCTGGATACTTCCTCGACTAGAAGAAGGTAGGATTGTTGTTAGCGAAAGAAATGTCCATTCTTCACTAGTTTACCAGGGGATTGTTGGCTCGTTAGGGGTTGAAAGAGTCGCCCAGATTAATTCTGCCGCACTAATCCCTGATCTTTGCATTTGGGTAGATTGTGATCCTGAGGTGGCAATGAAGAGGATACAATCTGGAACCCTAAGAATGATGTCAGATAAAGCCGAATACTTCGAGACTACAGAACTACAAAAATCAATTCGAGCAGGTTACGCATCCTTACTTTCCGGCGATATTGAGATGCCTACTCCATTCGATATGGGAGCAATAATCGGGCCGGTGTCGAATGAATCTACCGAGAAGGAGTTTCGACGGAAATTGACACTACATGTGAGAAAGTTCCTCCACTCTCGTCCAACTCCAATTAATGTCTCAACTGAAGCGATCGAACTATTCATGCTCAAACGCCTAATAAAATCCACAAAAGGCCAAACGGTATTAGATGGCTTAGGTGTCGAACCAGCGAGGAATCTAGATGATTGGCTTGATGGTAAAGCACCCTGGCGTGTTCTAAGGGATGCACAAAATGAACATACAATTACACTTGAAGAGGTACCAGATGATGAGAGGATTGATGTCCCGAAGTCTGTTTTAGCTCACTCAATATCTTCCATATGTGGAACCCTAGCGTTACTCCCTTCAGCAGACGTCAATGAGTTACGTGAATCGCAAGGCCCAGTCAGAGCAGTTTCTGATTCTCATTGCCACAAGGTTTTGCGATTCTTTGCAGATAGGAGTAAATGGGTGAACCAACACAAGTCTTTGTTGGGTAGAGATGCTGCTCGAAACCAATTGAGAGATGAATCTCATTCTTTTGGAATTCTGGCTCTTGTCCTTTGGCCGCTAAGAAAGGCTCTAGCAAAGTGGATAGCAAGCAATCCAGATACTCATCCTCGTTTCGCAATGGGACAAATCGTACGTTCTGGTGAGCACCCAAATGCAGTTAGAGATACGATTGAAAGATTGGTGATTTTAGGCCCCGGGAAATCCGATTCGGCTCCACCAGACGGGACAAGTGGTCTAGTAAATTGGTGGCAAGGAAATTAATTCTCAAACCATGCGTAGAGTAGCATTTGCGGGAAGGCTAACCTCTTCCGCGCTTTCGAATTCATTAGGTCTAGCCGAAAACATAGCTGAGAAAATCCAACCTCCAATGAATCCGGCAGGAATTCCTGTTAGTATCCTCATGGTATTCGTCGACTCATATGATGTAAGTAACTGAGTGAACCCATCTATCGCCATAGGAACGAGTCCTAATCCGATTATTACAAACATCAACATCATTCTACGATCGTCGTAGTAAAATCTCTCTAATGATTCATCAGAGAATATTGACAGGAAGGTATCTCGCACGGTCCATCTGTTCAAGCCCCTTTGCTGCCAGAGTAAACAACAAGCCACGAATCCGAGTAAAATTCCAACATCACGTACACATACTGCCAACTGATTACCGTTAATTTCCCAAGAGCGGTAATGCTTCTGATGACAGTTTAAGTCGCCAATGGCGTAAACAGTTGCCGCAATTGGATTTAGGTCAGTCCATGCAAAAGATCCTCCATTTGCAGATTGGTTGTGCCCTGCATGTTGGTAGTCGCTATTGTCATTGTTTCCCCAAGACCATGTTCCGTCAATTGTGGCATAGTCAAATCGATTAGCGCGCCCTGAAAGGTCAGGAATTGAATCCGTTGGCAAGGTAAGCGGAATTAGAAAAAGCAGAATAAGATAGGTTCCTGCGATTGCCGCGAAGTTACGGCCAACCTTGGATTCTCTCTTCCTATCTTTGCGCCCGTTCTTGAATCGACCTTCCTTGGTGGCGGTCATTGTGCCGTCGATGGGTTCTATCCCCATGAACCTATCCGCCCCATTATGGTGGAGGTACGTGTGCGCGATGCCTTTGCTATATCCCTCGTCATTGGAATGATGGTTACAGTCATGGGTTCAATGATGGCTTTCTTTGCTACTGGCATGGCTGAGGACGGGGTCATCCCTGCCTTGAGGACAGGTTTTGTACTCGGTTTAGGTGTCGGCGCTGCAGTCCTAATGTTTGCTCTGGCAAGAGTGCGTAATCACGCTGAAAAAGGTCAGGCCAGAGAAAAAGCCCGCGCTGCTGAAGTCGCAGCATTACGGGCCGAAATGGCCCATCTATCCGATGAAACAGATGGTGCATGGGATGTAGGGGAACGAATCCGTCGTGAGAGAGGTGTACTAACCTTCGACATGCATGGTCTTGATGCACCGATGGCCGCAGGTGCGACAGAGAAATTACTAGCAATTCGTGACAGGTTACAGAGGGTTAGAATTGTAACAGGCAGAGGAGAAATTCTGCATGAGAAATCTGCCGACCCAGGCATACGTCCTGCAGTATTGCAAAGATTACGAATAGGAGCAGAAGAGGTTGATTGGCAGGTGTTAGAAAAAGCCGGCTCCATCACTCTAAGGCCTATGGGAGTGCCTCCTACAAATGCTCAGAGAGCAAGCCGATTCGCAATTTTTGTAATTCCAATGTGCACGGTTATGGGATTCACATTTCGGGATCTTGCGGGTTCTACGATGGAAGACCAAGGTCTCGCGTTCGGTGTTGTGGCAGGTATTCTGCTGACAGTTCTTCTATCGAGTTACAGAGATCGCTCAGGATAATTATTGCGAATAATCCGGAACTCCTTCACAACAGGCTTCGACAACTCTCCTACAACGTGGACATTCCATGTGTTGTCGCATAGGAATTGCTGCTCCACGAAAGCCACATTCGCACATAATTGCTGAACAATGGTCGTGGTCCATGCAGATGCGAGGTATTCTCAGTCCAAATTGATTCCTCAAGATTTGAGGTCGTCTAATTCATCTTGTAGGTGCTTTGCTAACCAATTGTGAAGTGCCTCACTGCCCATTTCAACAAGTGTTGAATTTAGGAATGCAGCGATAAGTGCATCCTTAGCTTCCTCGGTATCGAAGCCTCTGGATTCTAGATAGAACATTTGGTCTTCATCTACCGGGCCATTAGCGGTCCCGTGTCCACATCCTACCACATCGTGTTCGCTAACTTCGAGTTCAGGAATTGAATCAGCTTCAGCCTTTTCGGATAGGAGTAGATTGTGGAATAGTTGACCTGCATCAGCTCCTCTTGCACCTTTTGCGACTCGTAGCATTCCGGTTCCTATTGTTCGAGAATTGCCCCCACATGCAGAATGCCAGTCTAGACGACTAAATGTCTCTGGAGCATCGTGGTGAATCTCGATGTGATGGTCGAGGTGCATTTCTTTGGCGGATAGAATTGAACCCAGCACGTTTAGGTGTCCCCCGGTTTCACCCATTTTGTATCTCAAATCCGCCTTCGTTCGTTCACTACCCGAACTAACGGTTCCCGCCTTTACTTGTGCATCACGCCCAATCGCAACACTATCTACTCTGAGTAGAATTCCATTATCTGTGTGACCAATCACAACATCATTGAGTATGGTACCATCACCAATTCTCCCCGTGCGAAGAAATCCTGTCCAAGGGGCGGCTCCACTAATTTGTGTGATTAATTCAAATTCGCAATTTCTTCCAACATCCAAAGTCAAATGAAGAGCACAATTAGAATCTCCTGTATCGATGTCTAAAACTACTGGCGAATTAGAAACGAAATTGTTCTCAACTCTCAGGGTATAGACCGAATCTTTTGCTGCGGCTCGAATGAAAGAGGCGGTAACTTCATCCGATTCAGGCAAAACTTCTGCCCCCACAACTCCTTCTTCGACAGAGATTCCGACTAGTGCAGAACTATCATCCAAATTTGTCAAGGTGAGTTTTGGTGAGGCTGCGATTGGAATTTCATCTAAGTCACCACTTGGATGGACTCTTTTCCAAGGTGTGTAACGCCAAAGATGATCAGCCCTGTCAGGCTGGTCTAGTGACTTATACAAGCTTGCAGCGTCCAAGTTACCACCCCGGTCAACCGATGCTTCCTTCCATTTCAAGGGCCATCAATTTGTTGAGTTCAACCGCATACTCCATCGGTAATTCCCGGGTAAAAGGTTCGAAGAATCCATTGACAATCATTGCCAATGCTTCTTCCTCAGAGTGTCCTCTGCTCATCAGATAGAACACCTGTTCGTCACTTACCTTGGATACACTAGCTTCGTGTTCGCAGCGAGCGCTTGGGTTTGCAACCTCCATAGTGGGGTAAGTGTCGGAGCGAGATCCATCGTCAAGGATTAGGGCGTCACATACGACATTCAACTTGCAATTTTCCGCTTTAGGAGATACTGATACCATACCTCGGTAGGAGCCTCTCCCACCGTCCTTTGAAATCGATTTTGAAAGGATCTTTGAGGTTGTGTTACTCGCAAGGTGATGAATTTTTGCACCAGCATCTTGATGCTGGCCATTACCCGAGTAAGCGACCGAAATCACTTCAGCATGACTTCCTTCTCCTTTGAGGATAACAGACGGATACTTCATGGTCAGCTTACTGCCGATATTTCCATCGACCCATTCTATCTTGGCATTCTCATGGGCGATCCCACGCTTTGTTACAAGGTTGTAGACATTAGTACTCCAATTCTGTACGGTACTATATCGAATGTGTGCTCCAGGGAGGGCAATTAATTCGACGACTGCAGAATGTAGTGAATCTGTAGAGTAGGTCGGAGCAGTGCATCCTTCAACATAGTGGATACTGCTCCCCTCATCGGCAATAATCAGGGTTCTCTCAAACTGACCCATGTTCTTGGCATTGATTCGGAAGTATGCCTGTACTGGCATTTCAACATGAACTCCCTTTGGAACATAGATGAATGAACCACCAGACCAGACTGCTGTATTTAGGGCGCTGAATTTGTTGTCTTGATACGGAACTACGGAGCAAAACCATTTCTTGACAAGTTCGGGATATTCTCTCAGTCCAGAATCCATGTCAAGGAAAATCACGCCTTGTTGCTCTAAGTCCTCTCGAATTGAGTGATAAACAGCTTCTGATTCATATTGTGCGGTTACGCCAGATAGCCACTTTTGTTCTGCTTCTGGGATCCCTAATTTATCGAATGTATTTCGGATGTCCTCAGGTACGTCTTCCCAATCCTTTTCTGTGGCATCAGACGAACGAAGATAATAACATACTTTATCGAAATCAATATCTTCCAACATAGACATATTTCCCCAGGTTGGCATAGGTCTGTTATCGAAGTGGTGGAATGCTTTGACTCGTAATTCCGTCATCCACTCTGGCTCGTTTTTGAGTGCGGAGATATCTCGAACGACTTGCTCTGAAAGTCCAAAATCAAAACGGATTGTAGCATTCTCAGGGTCATGCCAGCCGGCTTTGTATTCGCCTACTGCTTCACGTGCTTCTGTTGCTGCCATAATTTTCACTCACGTTCTTAATTATCAGAATTAGACGGAATTTGCCGCTTCGGTTTCTAACCACTCATATCCTCTTTCTTCTAACTCGAGAGCTAGTTCTGGGCCGCCCGATTTGACGATTCTTCCCTTGATTAAGACATGCACCTTGTCAGGCTGAACATGCTCTAGAATACGAGAGTAGTGAGTGATGATTAATGCCCCAGAATCGGTTCCTCGAACTGCCGCATTAATGCCTTTTGCAACAGTTCTAATTCCATCTATATCTAGGCCAGAATCTGTCTCATCTAAGATTGCCAACTTCGGTTGAAGTAGCATTAGTTGTAAAATTTCAAAGCGTTTTTTCTCGCCGCCGCTGAATCCATCATTGACGTACCTACCCAGGAAAGAACGATCGATATCAAGTTCAGTCATGGCGTCCTTCAGTGTTTTGCGGAATTCAGCACCTTTTGCTGCATCTTCTCCTCTGATTGCGGCTACTGACTTTCGGAGGAAGTTCCCGACTTGCAAGCCTGGAACCGCCTGTGGATATTGGAACGAAAGGAAAACTCCCTCTCTGGCCCTCTCCCATGGCTCCATTTCCAATAGGTCTTCGCCAACTAGTTGAACTGTCCCATCTGTGACGTCGAAGTCTGGATGGCCCATGATAATGTTCGCAGTGGTTGTCTTGCCACTTCCATTTCGGCCCATAATGGCATGGATTTCACCAGCGGGTATCTCGAGATTTATTCCGCGAAGAATTGGTGTGTCGTCGATTCCAGCATGTAAGTTACTGATTTCGAGGACCGGTTTGTCGGATGCCATTGTTGTGCCTCAATATTTGGCACGAACCGCCCCTTTTGAATGCGACCGTCACAGACGGTTGTTGCATCAAAGCAAAATATGGTCAATCAGAAGTAGGAGTGACCCACCCCCCCTGATGTGGAAAGAGGAGACGAACTAGCCGAAGCATATCGCCAACAAGTTGAGGCGATTATGGAAAAGGAAGCGGAAAAGAGGGTTTTAGAAGCGAACGATCCAGCAGAATTGGATAGACTCCGCTCCCTTTCTCTTCTCGAATTGGTGGAATCCAACCACACTGATATCATTCCGGCTTTGATGTCTAGACTAGGGCCTGTGAGGGCGGCGCTCGATGGTCATGGTGGGGGGCTAATTTTAGCACAATCAGAAATTGAGAAAATGCATACCGGTACCTATGCTCTATCTTTGGTCATCGATTTGGACGGTGCTTGCGTATCTTGTGGGGCAGCACCGGGTACTTTGAAAGGCATCCAAGATGATTTACTGATGGATGATGAAGTGGTGGCAGTGCGTTTTTCCTCTAAAATGTTAGAGTGGTTTGATGATTTGCAGCGGGAGTTTGTCTTAAAGCACGGCGGAGTTTCATTTGTTGAGGTGTAAAATTGGACGCTGAAAGACTCGACGCGCTTCGTTCTGCGCACGAGGCAGATGGAGCACGTCGTTCCAAACGTCACTCGGTTAGAATAGAAGATTATCTAGAGGTTCTACATGAATTAGAACTGGTCGAAGGTAGGGCAAAGCCTGCACGAATCGCAGAATCATTAGCAGTTGCTCGACCGTCGGTAACCAAGATGTTGCAAAGACTAGACGAAGAAGGCCTAGTTGAGTACGAACGATATAACGGGGCATTACTCACGGAAGAAGGCAGAAAAGCAGCGGCAAATTTGCGAGAAAGACATAGCCTTCTAGTCAGATTTCTTATCGTTCTTGGTGTAGATGAAGATACAGCACATATTGACACAGAGGGTATAGAACACCATTTCCATGATAAGACTCTAGATGCCCTTAGAATACTGGTCGAAAAGGCCGAGATAGACCCCGATTGGTGGGAATCTCGGAATCGATAAACTCTACATCGATTCTAATTTAGAAATAGCAGATGGTGCGAGGCCGAGTACTGTTACTTCCTCACCCTCTACCAGCCTAGTATCTTGAGAGGCGGCACCTGCCAGATCATATGCTCCCGCCTTTCCTTTCCACGACTCACTACTGATTAATTCAATGAGTCGTTCTTGTGATAATTGATCGAATTCAACAACCGCTGATTCTGTCCAAATATCTGCGCTCCATCCACCGTGGAGAGAATATTCACCCTGGCCATTTGGAGGGTATACTAGGGCGGTTGAAGACCATACTCGATGTCGGGTTCCAGAAAGTCTCAGCAACATAGCCATTGCATGTTGTTCATCTCCTGGTTTTCCCATTGGCATTAACGGGTCATCAGGATCGGCAACAATGGTATCTGCAACAATCACAATATCGGCCAGTTCTTTCCCAGCCATTTGGCTTACAACACCCTCTCTAGCCGCTGCTTCTGCCTTGGCGGCACAAGTAAACTCAACTTGTTCATCTACCGGAGCGCCCCAACGTGGTTTTGGTTCTTCGAACATTAATGCCGCTGCACTGAGTTGGATATTCGGAAGTCTTTCTTTCAACCAAGCCAAGCGCCGTTCAGAAGCAGATGCTAAATGCAGTCTGCGCATAATTAGACCTCATAGATCTATTCGCAGTGCACAGATTGGACAGCGCGTCATCTTTAGATCGAATGCGACATCAAAACGACTACTACATTCGGGACAAATCACTGGCTTGTTCAAGGGGGGCAGTCCTGGTAAGGGTGGTGCATCTCCCATAGGTGGTAATGGCTCAGCAACTATTCCGTCATTTGTCGGAGTTTGAGTTAATGCAGGTACAGCCGGAGGAAGCGGGGAAACCTCTTGTTGTGTTGCTCGACGTTGTCGTCTATCTCGTCTTGGGGATGTATTGTCAACTTCCACTCCGACAACTTCGACAATGGAAGAAGTATCTATTGTTTCAACAGGAATGTCATCCTCATCGATTACGTCGACTACATCATCTTCCAGCATGACGACGCCTTGAGCCGTTTTCCGTCTTCGGCCTCCCATCCAACGTATTGCACGAGTCGACATTACTCCCAGAACAATAGTGCAGAGTAACAGAACCGCGATTGCGATCCCTCCAACTAAAATATTGAAACTTCCTTCATCTAAACCAAGCTGGAATCTTAGGTCTTCTAGAATGTCGGTTGTTCCTGAGTTTGGTTTATTATCATCGATTACTGACCTTATCACCCAACCTTGGGTTGAAGTATGAATTATTACTGCCTCACCACTGTCCGGTGAACGACTTAATGAATGTAGCCAGCCATCAGAAATTCGATTTGATATTGCCATCCAAGGGCCCTCAGAATTAATCATCCCGTAGTGGACTTGAGGGCCTCCTGGACCTACCATATCGTGCATTACTTGGATTCCTCGAGAGGTTTCTGTGAAGACGATTTGAGATAATCCTCTAGCAGATATTTGCATAGATGAATTGTCTATGGTGCTGAAGGTATCATCAACGATTCGAGTTATTAGTTCACTACCCACTGCTGAGCCTTCTTTCCAAGCAACAACTAACCTATCTTCATCATCTATCGTATGAACCTTCATCTGGGGCAACGATGCATGGTCTCCGACCGCTTTCTTGTATGTCCAAGATGATTGCTTAATGTCTCCATGCGCATACCAAAGACCTAGTCGGTCATTCCCTGTAGTATCATTACGCATTGATTGGTATAGGATATGACCATCCTCCTCACCATACTCGATTTGTAATGGGTCTGTGTATCCAGATACTACATCAATGTCCGAAATTGCATTCGGTGTTAGTCTCCAATCATTAGAAGATGTGGGAGCGTCAGCTTCCAAGATGAAGATACTAGTTAGATCCTGATATGTTCCGCCAGTCAGCAAGTCACGATGATATCCCGCAACCAATAAATTTGTTCCATCGACATCGATGTCAATTCCCCAATATTTTCCATCGGATAATAGAATAGGATCCATCAAGTCTTGAATCGGTCGCATCTCACATGCTGAGTCTATTGTAGAGTATGAAATCGTCTGCTTCAGATAGCCGCTGGTATCTAGGAATCGACGAGTCCAGACTATGTGTGCAATACCATCTGAGGTAGGTGCAGCGACAAAATCACCAGACCATTTTTCTTCCAACAAATTTGAGCATGCTGTCATTCCTTTGTTGGAGTTGAGCCTGTAAATTGCTAGCCCACCATCTTTGGAGGTTACTACAATTCCATCGCCATCTAAGTCGATTACATCGACGGGAGTTTCCCCTGTCTGGAAGTTCAATGCTCTCCCTCCTGAGACGGTACTCTTCTCGATTAGTACACTCCATTCTGCTTGATTATTTGACCAATCGATATCGGATAAAACAGGGCCGCTGAGGCTTATTCGGAATTTGAATACGCCACTTTCTTCATTAGTTTCGGCGAAGGAAATAGTCCAATCAGAACCGCCATCTATCCTAGGGATTGTAGTCGAGGAGGTTAACTCCCATCCTCGTCCGTTGTAAAGGTAGAGTTGAGCCTCAACTTCTTCAGCCGCCGATGAACCTAAGTTATTTACGCGGGCATTAATTTTGAATTGCTCTCCAGGCCTAGGAATTGTAGGAGTAGTGGTGAAGGCGCCGGTTGAAAAAGCCAAATCCACGCCTTCGGGCCTTTGAATCACATCAAATTCAAGGCTCTGATCATTATTTGTCTCATCAATTTCCAGTATTGCATCCCCTGGGTCTAAGGCGATACTAATCTCACGTTGACCAACCGTTAGGGGATTCCAATATAGGGTGACCTCAACAATATCGCCTGAGTCGATTGTGGGTATTGTTAGCTCATATTTTCTCGTACCATCTTCTAGCAGGTAAACAACTACATTGGTAGCCGATTGGTCCCCATCATTACGAATTTCAGCGCTTACATCCACGAAAGAATTGACATAGGTCTCGGATAGTGGTATGCCCCATTCTGACACAGTTATCCCACTTCTAAACATCAAGTCAGGAGCAGGGGGTTGGTTATCAATTTCCAAAGTGACCCTGACTTCTTCCGATTGAACGCTTGTGCCACTAACAAATCGTAATGATATACGATGTACTCCATCAGGATGTTGGGTGGAATCCCAAATAAAATTGAACATATCTTTTGTCCCCCCAGATCCAGAGTAGGTTCGTTCGTCTACCCAATCTTCCTTTCCTACTCGCCATTGTAGGGTGCCCCCGTTGACCGTTTCATATTCACCTTCAAACTGGACATTACCTTCGACTGAATTTTGTCCACTTGGGGTATCCAGTACTAGTCCAACACGGCCAATATCGTGATTTTGTCTTTGTTTATTGCTCCATTGATCCCATTCATTTCGAGCCTGCACTGAGATTTTTATTTGTAAGGCGTTTATTTCATCTTCTTCAAAGTCAGGAATGGTGAACCCTGTGGTCCAATTTACCGTGCCTTGAGCTTTATGCCAATCAACAAGGATTTCTTCTTGAGTTGGTGATCCTTCCGGTTTGTGGGTGTAAGTAATTTTGACCTGGACTTCTTCTATAGTTCCATTCGTCTCCGCATCTTCGTCGATGTGGCCTTTGACTGAGTATGTTTCACCTTCTACCAACCAAGAATCTTCAATCGGCTTTTCGTATACTAGCCAATCACCCTCTCCAGGAGGCGGTGGATCAGTTACATTTCCGCCTCCACCTCCATCTCCTAGTAGGGCGGATAAAAGTAGATTCCCGTCAATTATTCCAAACCCATACTTTTCATTCCATGTATCGGAAATATCGGGTTCCGATGCCTCGCCTTTAGGTTCGGAATTTTCTATCAATAATTCCTTGACTTCGGAAGGATCGAGGTCTAGCCCTTCCTCTTCACTAATTTGTAAAATAACCGCTACCAAACCTGCAACCGCGGGACACGCCATACTCGTCCCACTCTGTTCTATGTAGCTGTCCTCTGCGAGAGGTTTTGGCGTCCCTGGTAGTTGGCTGGTTGAAGCAGCGTGCCTTGCGGACATGATATCACTTCCTGGAGCAACCACGTCAGGTTTGAGTTCCTCTTCTTTGTTATCATCCCCGTCATCTTCTCTGGGGCCAGAGTTGGAGTATGAAGCAATAGAGTCATCACCTCTATCGATGGTGTCTTTATCATCAATAGATCCCACCGTAATTGCTTGGTCTGCAGCACCAACAGAGGTGACTCTTCTTCTCCCATCATTACCAATCGCTGCGACCGGAACTACACCAGCCTCAGCTGCTTGGTTAACCGCTCTAGCGTCTGCCGCAGTACCGTTATCCCCAGGGTCATCTCCATTAGGATCCCCGAGACTTCCAAAAGACATTGACATGACTTGGATGCCCTTGCTAGAATCATTATTGCCCCAATCAGTGTCTACATTGGCAGCAACCCAATTTATCCCCTTCAGGGTAGCAGCGGAATTTGTACCTCCTGTATCTGTCATAACTTTAACATCAACGAGGTATGCACCCGGGGCATAACCCTGATTGATTCGTCTTGAGTCTCCGGTACCGAGTGCAATTCCTGCAACGTGAGTTCCGTGCCCATCTCCATCGTCGGGGTCATAAGTTCCTTCGTTATTGCAATCATTCTGGTTTAGTGATACAGCGTCACAACCAGCTATCCACTTTGGATCTGCAAGGTCGTCAGGATCATTTTCATTGTCATCGTTATCATCCGAGAAATCGTCTAAGGAGAAGTGTTCGTTATCGACTCCTGTATCGAGAATCGCTATGACAATTCCTGAACCATCATAACCGAAATCTCTCATGGTTTCGTCATATCGCTCCGAATCCCTTACTTTGGAGCCTCGAGTAGCAGTGTCTAGGAATGGTACAATTACATTCTGTTCCTCAACCATAACAACCCCCTCTAGTTGCCAAATCTCAATTAGAGCACTAACTGGTACGTGGTCGAGAACTATACTATCTAGAATATCCATTTCGAAGAACCAGGACCCCTCTTGCTCCCAACCATGAGATTCGAGAACTTCTTTGAGAGCAGCAGTGTCGCTAGGACCAGGATGCCAGGCATAATCGACAACAATTGCCACCGTAGGTCTCCCATCTAGGCCGATTATTGCTGTAGAAGATACAGATTCACGTTGGCCAGCAATGATTCTTTGTAGGCGATCATCCATGCCATCAGAATCTAAATCATACCAATAGCCAAACCACCATCCATCGTTCTCAACAGGGAGTCCTGCATCGAATGGTGGACTTCGAATGGAACGGTCTATAGGGTCGCAAATGACCTCTCCACACATTAGTGGTGGTGGCCAATTTTCTGGCCTTTCTTGGGGCGTCAAATCTTCCGTTTGAGTGGGTGTGGATGCAGATACTCCCACTCCCATATCCATAATTAGAATCATGGTAACTAATACCAACGGAGTGAGGTTTAGGCGCCTTCCAGACATGGCTCTGCAAGCAGAGCCAGTAAAGTTCGGGGTATAAGCCGAACCCGTACAAGACTCATCAAGACGCCATCATGGCCATCTGATGTGGTTTTTGGAAAGAGCGCATTTTAGGGTACAATTCTGTCCAGAAATTACTGCATGAACCTCTCCGTTACAAACAGGGCAAAGTACCTGTTCTGCAAGTTCCTCCAACCAAGCTCTTCGGGTTTCAAGTTCATCACCTTCTTCCCTAAGTCTCTTGAGTATTCTAGCTGCCTCCTCCTTCAAGTCATCACCCGCTTCTGACCAAGGGTCTGATTCGAGGTCCCCCATCTTCGCAGTGGCCGCATCTCTTGCCGCTTTGGATGCGGCAGAACCAGCAATGGAAATATCGCTAGAATCATCCAATTCTGAGGGAGCGCCTCTTGCGATTGGCCTTGCTAAAATCCAAGCGAGCATGAAGCCTCCAAGATGGGCCATGTGCGCTACATTTGTTACTGATTGACCCGCTTCGATTTGATACATATTCCAGACTTCAATACCTAGTCTGAAAGCTACAATCCCCCAAACTGGCCAAGCGCGAATGAAAAAGAGTAGTGGGAATTCAATTCTATCGTTTGGCCAGCATGCCATGTAAGCACCAAGAATGCCGAAGGCAGCCCCGCTTGCACCAAGTGCAGGGCTTATTGAATCAGGATGGGTCAACACCCATGCGATGTTGCCCCCGAATAGCCCAAGGAAATACACCAAAATCCAGCGTAGTTTACCCATTCTTTGCTCGAGGGGAACACCTGCTAGAGCGATAACCAATATATTTCCTAGAACATGTATCCAATTTGCATGAAGCCAAGCAGAAGTGATGAAGCGATGAATTTGGTCGGGATGGTCTGCAATCATTGGGATTATTGAAAGGAAGGTTATGGGTGTGAAATCGAGGAAACCCATGTCAATAATCATTTGATAGAAAGTTACCAATAACAACGACAAAACTGTGGCTAGGGCAATGCTAGTGTCTTGTTTCCAAGCAACAATGTATGGTGTTATTGCAACTACTAGAAACAGCCCCAATGCGACCCAATCGGAACCGGTTAGATCGGACCAAACAAACTCATAGTCAGCGGTAGCCAGTCCTCTCCCTCGAGCCTCGACAGAGCCCTCACGTGCATAGGGACTTCGATGGAACCACTCAAACGCAGGTTGCTAGTGGGAGATATCGTGAGCGCGCGAACTATGCTCTCAGCCCGCGGGTTGGTTGTTGACAGAGGTAGCCGTAAGGTGCTTCGAGGCGTTGACTTTTCACTCTCTAGTGGCGAAGTCGTTGCTTTGCTAGGAGTCAACGGGTCAGGTAAGTCTACTTTGTTGGAATCTTTAGCAGGATTGCACCCTATGTCCATGGGTCAAGTCCTCAGAAATGACCAGGGCATCGAAACCACCGTCAGAGACTCAGAAGGTCAGCGAGGAGATGTTACTGGGTTCGGACTTTGTTTACAAACCGAGGGAATGTCTGGTGACGAAACTGTATTCGAAAGGATTCGTGGTGCTTGCAGAGTCGCTGGAAGGGCAGATAATCCGCAAGGATTGCACCAAATCCTCTCCGAATGGGGCCTCGGACATCGATCAGATGATAGAATTTGCAAACTCTCTGGTGGTCTTCGGAGAAGAGTTGCTGTTCTATCCGCGCTTGTTCCAGTCGCTCTAAATTCTGAGCCATCAGTCGTGCTTCTTGATGAACCTTCAGAGGGTCTTGATCAATCCTCTAGAGAATTATTGTTGGGGTGGTTAAGGGCACTAGCAGATAGAGGCCATGGGATTCTAGTTGCGACTCACGACCCCGAAGTCATTACCGCTTGCGATAGAATTGTTACTATCAGCGAAAGCTCAGAATTGACAATCAAAGTCCAGCAGTCAAAAATAGAAATTGCAAATCTTCCAGAACCCTGCTCCGCTGAGTCATACATGGAATTAGCTGCTTGGGCTTTAAGGCTTGAAAGACGCAATCCAATCGATACCATTGGACGTGGAGTTCCGGCATTGGTCGCGTTATTATTGGCCTATACGCTGTCTACTGATATTACTCGTAGTATTGAAAATTACGATTTATTGGCGGCTCTAACGCTTACTCCTGCCTTTATCACAGCTATCGTAACTCCTGCCATAATCAAACGTCTCTCTGAAGAAAGGGCGGGTGATTGGTGGAGGGCTATGTCCGGTGCCGGCTCAAGAGGTTGGTTTTCCATAATGGGAGTCTCTTTGATTCTACCAATACCGATGATTTACCTCTCTTGGTACGTAATCGGTGGTGATATCAGTTCTACTATGAATTCTGATGTTATGCTGTGGCTGTGGTTGTTCGCATTCGTGATCATCGATTTGAGTGTGGCCGCTTCGGCTTTGCATCTGATGGTATCTGATCTTACGAGATCCGGCGCCGTAGCGGGAATTTTACTTCAAGTAGTGTTAATCTGGCCGTTCCTACAAATGACTAGTGCTCTAACTTCGATAATGAGTAATGGAATGAGTTTTGAATTAGCGCTGGGTGAACCTATTGCAGACATCGCGATAGCATGGCTGACAGTGGTGTTATTGTGGGCAATGGCAGTAATAATTCCTGAAGATTGAATGGTGAAAAAATGAAATTCAGTGATTCAGGTTATGCTTTCACATATCTCGGGCTTGCAGGAATTGTATTTGTTTCAATTTTAGGATTAGAGTATGCTCCTGGTCTGAAACCATGTACTGGAGGAGGTTGTTGGGGTGCCCCGGAGGCTTACAGAATTCTCTATCTTCATGTTCCATTCGCTTGGTGCTCATTCCTATCATTCAGTGTTCTATTTTATGGCTCATTGATGTGGTATCTCAAGCGTAGTGACGATGCTTGGGTTTACTTTCAGAGTGGGGCCGACCTAGGTGTAATCTTTGGATTGGGAGTGATTACCTCGGGCCCAATTTGGGCGTCTGCGGAATGGGGCCGACCTTGGGATTGGGGCGATATGAGATTGAATTCCTTCGCCCTACTTACCGCGGTTGCCCTATTCCTACTTTATTCTCGTCAATCACAACCAGACACACAGCAAACCCGAGACACTCTATCCGCGGTTGGGTTATTCGGATTTGCTTTGGTTCCGATTACTGCGGGTGCGACCACTTGGTGGGAAACAACCCATCCCGAGGTTTTGGTTGTCGAGTCAACTGAAACAGTAGGGATGAGTCCGGATGTACGCTCATTCTTGTTGATTAGTTTTGGACTGATGTGTATTTTATTCACTGGTTTACTAATGCTTTCCAACAAGCGATATCGCCTTGCTGCTGAGGTTTCTGATAGAAAGAATGAGCTAGATCAGGAGGCGATATCTTGACTGGTATCGCTGAAGCCTACATAGCCTATGCAATCATGCTGGGGCTAGTAATTTGGTTCAGCCGAGATTTATTCTTATCAATTTCTTCTCTAGAGGCCGAATTGGATTCTCTTTCCTATGAACAATCAAAAGCTGCTGAGGACGAATAATCATAATTTCCTCTAATTTTCGCCCCAAAGGGGGCCGAATTTGCCTTCGCCCGGCTCACCAACCTTTCAAACGGGGCAGGCTTGCCGATTGGCGAGGGAGCGGTATGGATGGCGCAGCGTTTTGCATCGCATGTGGCTCACCTCCTCCACTGACATCCGAGCGTCTTTGCGAGGATTGTTTGAGGGCTAGAACTGTATTTTCCGAAGTACCTGAGCGTATCCAACAACACCGCTGTGCAAAGTGCGGAATGCACGAAGTAGAGAAGCGCTGGGTCACCATTGAAGACGAGGAATTGGGAGAGTTGAGACTTAGAGAAAACCTCGGTGTTACAGATGGAGCAAGTAATGTCGCCGTAGATATGGCCTATCAGTCAATTGATGAGAGAACAGCTCGCCTCCATGTAAACGTCGAAGGACAATTGGAAGGCTACCAATTCTCGGACCAGCATGAGGTTCTATTGCAGACTAGTAATGCTGTTTGTCCTGCTTGCACCCGAAAAGCAGGGGCATATTTTGAGGCGACCATGCAACTTAGGAGTGCGGGGCGCAGATTATCTGAGGGTGAGTTGAAGGACCTAAGAGGAACTCTAGATGAATTGCTCAATGAATTAGAATCAGACCCGATGTTTTTCATCACCAAAGAAGGTCCTGTGACTGGAGGTTGGGACTTACAACTCGGTTCTAAGGCTCTTGCAAGAACTTGGGCTAGAAGATTGGTTCGAAGATTTGGTGGAACAACAAAAGAAACATCGACACTAGTAGGTATGAGGGAAGGCGCTGAAGTCACTAGGCTAACGCTGTCTTATCGCAAACCAGCATATGGCCTTGGTGATGTTATTCGCCTGAAGAAAGAACACTGGCTTGTGTCTGCTTGGCAGAAGGATGGCCCCACACTTCGAAGATTGGATCGAAATGAGCGTACCGGAGCGACTTGGAGAGATATGGAAAAGGCCAGTGTTGTGAGTAGGTTTACCGATCAAATTGTAGTTGATGTACTGAATCGGGATAGTTCTGGTGCAGAGGTGATGGACCCTACAGATTATCGCGTGGTAACTGTGGCTCTTCCCTACGATGATGATGGTTCTGTGACAAACTTACGCATCGCCTTCATAGACGACTTGTGGATGGCACTGCCAGGACACACGGGAGAGGAGTGAAAATGTCTGAGCCAGATTTTGAATCTCTTCTTGAAAAACATGACAAATCAGACATGGTTGGATTTACCAGAAAATTTGTCGATGACCTAGAGGCTGCAATGTCTGCAGATATAGAAATTGAAGCAGACATGGATTGGAGCGGAGTGGTCTGCCTAGGAATGGGTGGCTCGGGTGCAGGAGGAATGTTCCTTTCAGCCCTAGCGGATGATTCAGGAGGTCTTCCATTCGTGGTTTGGAATAACTATGGTTTACCGTCATGGTGGGGGCCAGATTGGCTGGTTTTGGCAACCTCATATTCAGGCAATACTGAGGAGACTCTAGATGGCGTTCGCCAAGCACTCCAAGAAGGAGGTGTTGTAGTAGGAATCTGTTCAGGTGGGGAATTGGAGGATTTGCTTTCGCAAAGTGATGAGGCACTATGTATTTCAGTTCCTTCTGGGCAAATGCCACGCTCTGCATTTGGACATATATTCGGAAGTCAACTATCTTTATGCTGGGCGTTAGGGATTATTCCTCGGCCATCAAAGGAAGAAATCACCCAGATGTTAGACCGATTACGCTCTGGCTCGAAATCCGCAGATATAGTCGGCGGTGATGGAAGAGTGGCCGCAATGGCGAGGGGTATGTCTGAACGAGATATCGCCATTGTTTCAACCAATGAAATGGCATCGGTTGGTGTTCGATTTACAAATCAACTAAACGAGAACTCTGAGAGATTTTCCCGTCCCGTCCAATTACCAGAAATGAATCACAATGAGATAGTCGCTTGGAATAGAAACTCATCATCTCAAGCATTGCTATACCTCTCAAGTCCACACACTCATTCACGTGTGCGCGCGCGAATGAACTGGATGATGGAGAACCTTCAACCAGGCGATTCTTGGTTGTTAGATTGTGAAGGAGAAAGTCTCCTTGAGAGCCTTCTAATCGCTGCACACATAACTGATTGGGTGAGTATCGCATTGGCTGTGATGAATGGTATTGACCCATCCGAAATGACTGCGATTGATGGCCTCAAGACATTTCTTTCGACGGTTTAATAGAGTGCTCCCAAAACCAATCTTGGATCGGGATAAATTTGCAGAGCCTCATCTCGGTCACTAGGCGCTACAACCCCCGGCATATCGTGGGTTTCCGGTTCTTGATATGATAATTGAAAATGTAGGTGAGGCTCCCAACCACCATTTTCATGGTGGGCACCCATCCAACATATCACTTCACCAGCATTCACCCTCTGACCGACTGATTTCCCTTCTATCGAAGCCGAATCAAGATGGCCGTAAAGAGCCCAGATTGGAAAGCCATCCAGAACATGTTTGGTGATTACAACGTGGCCATAGTCACCATCGGCCTCATTGTATCCAAAGTGAGAGATCTCACCTTCTGCGAATGCCATACAAGCAGTTCCTACCGGTGCACCAATGTCTATTCCTATGTGTAGACAGCGCTCTCCCGAAAAGAG
>JALRLV010000011.1 GCA_023268715.1 Candidatus Thalassarchaeaceae archaeon | reverse complement strand
CAGACAGAATTTGTGTTTGCGACACCTGTGGCCATGTAACGCCTAACGGAGTTCGAAAATTGCTTACTTTCATTCAAGACGAAGTTATTCCTGACGCAGGAGTGAATCGTAGAGATATCGAGGTAAATTGGCATGGCCACCAAGATAGAGGGTTGGGTGTTGCAAACAACCTCGCTGCTGTAGAGGTTGGAGCGGATGTAATACACGGAACTGCATTGGGTGTAGGAGAGAGGGCAGGAAATGCTCCCCTAGATCAAACCCTAGTCAATCTCTCACTAATGGGGGTTATCGAGAACGACCTAACCGCTCTTAATGAATATATGAAAAAGGCGCATGAATATATCGAAGTCGCTCTGCCTCGAAATTATCCAGTTTTTGGAGAAGATGCCTTTGAAACTGGTACAGGAGTGCATGCCAGTGCAGTAATCAAGGCGATGAAAAAGGGCGATCATTGGCTTGCAGACCGTGTATATTCAGGAGTCCCTGCTCAGGATTACGGCCTTCAGCAGATTATTCGAATTGGCCATATGAGTGGACGCTCAAACATAATTTGGTGGTTAGAACAAAATGGGTACGATGCAGATGATGATTTAGTATCCCATATGTTTGAAGTGGCCAAAAATCAACGCCGATTGATGGATGACGATGAAGTTCACAGGGCAATATCAGATTACAAGCAAAACAACTGATTACATACTAATCTCAACAGATGCGTTAATCACCCATGCATCGGCAACGGCTAAAACCCCTACAACATCAAAGTCAGTCCATGCGGACGACAGCGATGCTACTTGTTCTGATGCTTCTATCGCCTGTCGCCGCATCTATTGGTGAAGGGCAAAATTACGATATTGACTTTGAAATAGATGCAGAGAATATCTTACCTACTTATTCTAGAGCTGTTCAGTTAGCATTCGACAGGGTTGAGAATCTCGATCAATACACCGATGACGAACTATCTCAAACAAACCAATGGTTAGTCGTAACCCAAATTCCAATTGAGAAACAATCACTGACTCTGGCAAAACCAGAATCGGTAGAAACGGCACCTATACTTGAAGGCGCTTACATTTGGTATTTCGTTAATCCCTTAGAGGCTATTGACGATCTTGAAATGATGGTGCAACTTGGCCATATTGAATCATATTCACCATTGGTTGAACGCCAAAAATTCCCAAGAGACAATCCCAATGATCCGGAATTTTCCTCTCAGTGGCATCTTGATAACACCGGTCAGACATCAGGATTGAGTGGAGAGGACATAAATGCCACAGATGTCTGGGATAATTATCGTGGTGAAGGTATAGTCATCAGTATAGTCGATGATGGGTTGGACCACCAACATCCCGATATCAACGGTAACTACGACGCAAACTATTCCTACGACTGGTGCAACGATGATAGCGATCCAGCACCAAATTCCTGGAACGGTCACGGAACTGCTGCTGCAGGCGTAGCCGCCGCTGTTGGAAATAACTCACTATATGTCTCAGGAGCGGCTTGGGAAGCCACACTAGGTGGATCTACCCTAATCGCATGTTGGTCCGGAGACAGTACCGAAGCTGATGCATTGTCCTTCGAGAATGATGATATCGACATATACTCGAATTCTTGGGGTCCTGCGGATGACGGTCAAACAGTATCTGGACCAGGTCCGCTTACACTAGCCGCCTTCGAAGATGACGCATATAACGGAAGAAAAGGTCTAGGAAATTCCATCACATGGGCTGCAGGAAATGGGTTGGGAAATGATGACAATGCAAACAAGGATGGTTACGCAAATAGTAGATTCACCATTGCTGTAACCGCAATAACCCATGAAGGGGACCAATCATACTACGCCGAACAAGGCGCAAATATTCTCGTTGCGGCTCACTCAAATGGTGATGGTGAGGGAATAACCACCACAGACATTGTCGGAAGTGGAGGATACAATGGTAGCGGAAATGTCACCCATAGCTTCGGGGGAACCTCAAGCGCCACGCCATTAGCCGCTGGAGTAATCGCATTGATGTACGATGCTAATCCGTTTTTGACATGGCGTGACGTTCAAGAAATCTTAGTTGAAACATCACGAAAGAATGACCCCTCTGATTCCTCTTGGAATACGAATGGAGCCGGACACGATGTATCTCACAAGTATGGATTCGGTGCAGTAGACGCCGGAGCCGCAGTATCAATGGCCTTGAATTGGACGAACCTGGAGCAGGAAATTAACTCGACCTATGGACCATACCTACCTAACTTTGACATTCCAGATGGAAATATCTCATGGAGCGAATTCCCAATCACGGTAACAAGCGAATTATCACTAGAAAGTGTGGATGTTATCGTAGATATCAACCATACATACCGAGGCGATTTAGACATTGTATTACAGTCACCAGATGGAACAGAATCATGGTTGGCAGTAAGTAATTCAGATGATAACGACGATTATTCCGATTGGTTGTTCAATACAGTTCATCATTGGGGTGAATCGAGTTTAGGCCTCTGGACACTAAAGGTTCGAGATTCCACCAGCGGTGGAACTGGAACTCTCAATTCGTGGGAATTGATTTTCCATGGAGTGGATAACGATTGGGACCATGACGATGACGGATTATCTGATGAAAATGAAACTCTGATTTACGGCACTGACCCCTATGATGCAGATACGGATGATGATGGATTATCTGATTACGATGAAATAATTGTTTACCTCACCAATGCAACCTCCAGCGATTCAGACACCGATGGGTTGACTGACCTACAAGAAATTTTCAACTATGCAACCAATCCAATTAATCCAGACAGCGATAATGACAGACTATCAGATGGACTAGAAGTAAATTATTGGGGCACTGATCCTCTGGTTTATGACCCTGATGCAGACAATGATTTATTCTACCATTTCCAAGATTGCAACGATAACAATCCAGACGTTAATCCAGGCACCTACGAGAGACTGAATGGGATTGATGATGATTGTGACGATTTAACCGATGAAGGTTTTAATTTCACCGACAGAGACTCAGATGGCCTTTTGGATTGGCCGGAATACCACATCCATGGTACGAATTTCGAGGACGCTGATACCGATGATGATGGACTGGATGATGGTGTCGAAGTGGAAACTTATGGTTCTAATCCTCTGTCATATGACCCAGATGCGGATCAAGATGGGTATCATTGGTTCCTAGATTGTGACGATGAGGATGAATATCGTAATCCAGCTCTACCTGAATTATTGGACAACAAGGACAATGATTGCGATCTCGTAATTGACGATGGTTTCTGGGATTTAGATTCTGATTCAGATGGATTAGATGATTACGACGAATATCACAACGTAACAAGCAACCCGTATGATGGTGATACCGATGATGATGGATTACCCGATGGACTCGAAGTAAAGACCTACGGCTCAAATCCACTATGGGCTGACCCCGATGATGATGAAGATGGATGGTATTGGTTCCAAGATTGTCAGGATGATGATGCTGAAAGAGCCCCTCTACTCGCCGAATCACTAGATGCAAAGGACAACGATTGTGATGAAGAAGTAGATGAGGACTTCCGTACTCTTGATTCTGACCAAGATGGTCTTTGGGATTATGATGAATTCCACAATCTATCAACCGACCCAACAGATTCTGATTCTGATGATGACGGAATGAGTGATGGAAAGGAAGTCAAAGAAACCGGCTCTAATCCATTAGTTTTCGACCATGACCGTGACGAAGATGGATTCTATGCCTTCGAAGATTGTGAAGATTTGATCGAAACAATCAATCCAGATGCTGCTGAGACATGGAATGGTTGGGATGATGATTGTAATGACGTAGTCGATGATTCCCTGAATAGGGCGGACCTAATCGAATCTTCTTTGAGCATAACTAATACTGTAGATTGGGATTCTGTAAATGATACTCTTCGTATCGATATCCGGAATATTCCAACTACCGTTAGTAAGGAAATGGTCTGGGAGATGGAAGGAATAATTCTATCTGGTAACTGGAGTGAAAATGGCCAGACATTGATCATCAAGGAAATCGACTGCAAATCAAAGGATTGGGAATTAGCGGAAATTCTTTGCTCGCAACGCAGTGGTATGAGAGAACTAAATCTAACCATAATGGATTCTGGATTTGAAACTAAATTGCAGTGGACGGTCGATGTTGAAGTCTACGTCCCCGCACCAACTTTGATTGAATCTCTATTCACATTCTTTGGCTCTACTTCTGGAATTTTCGTTATTCTGGTAATATTACTTACACTAGTTGGAGGAGTGGTAATTTCAGGAATGAAGATCAGGGAAAACAAAATGATTGCTGAGGCCTATGCAGAATTCAGAGTTGACCCAAGCCCACCCGGCGTCACTCCTGAGCACCGCGCGACTGAACTTCCGGCAGCTCCAGACCTCAGCGCACTATTGAGTCAGCACAGTGACAACAATCCGCCAATGGTTGAATCTGTCCCAATGCTTCAATCAACGGTAGTCACAGTCGAAGCGACTGAAATACTTGGTGAAGATTCTTCTAAAGAAGAATGAATCTTAGGCTTCATCCGCCTCTTCTTCAGCTGCCGATTGTGTATTTTCACCCCACTCAGCATCTGGTGATCCACCTTCCCATTCTCCTTCAACTGAAATGTCCTCGATTTCGTCATCTTCGCGCCATGGAGGTTCCTCATCAGCGCCGCTTAACACCAGGACACCTTCATCGTCCAAACGTCTCTTTACCGTATTGATTCCTTTCGAAATTGGCAATAGATGACCTATCGGAGTGCCAGTAGTTACGAATGGATGCGTTGCGATACAAATCAGCAGCCCATCCGTAGGCGAACGTATTTCCATTGAAACTCCGGGATGTTCTGGGTCGGATACGGTTGCAACCAATTCATTCTCTTCCACCCATGATCCTGCAGGAGTCAATACATCCAGTAAGCCACCATAGTCGGATCGAATCCAAACTGAACCAGATGCAAGTAGTCTAAATCGTGGTCTACTGGAGTAGCCGGGGATTACCTTCAAGCTTCTCAATACATTCAGGACTCCATACATAGCAATCTGGATAGATTCGGGATCTGCTTCATCTGCACCACCTCCCTCGTATGTGATACAACTAATCCCATGGTCATCGGCTGTCCTCCTGAGAGACCCTTTCGGACCTTCACTGTCTAGAATCACCTCAATTCCAAAAGATCTAGCACTTCGATTACTTGCTGGATTGGCTAAGTTAGCTCTAATTTGAGGCATATTTCTACGGCCAAGAGCCGCCGTATGTAGGTCGAGGATATGATCAGAATGTCGAAAAATTTCATTCCATAATCTGTATGCTACTCTAGAAGTAGTGTTGGAATCCTCTTTACCCGGAAAGAAGCGATTCAGGTCCCTGCCGTCAGTCATATATCTGCTTCGACGTCGGTACGCCGGCATATTCACAATTGGAATAATTCGAATGGTCCCAGCAACCGTTGAGGGATCGATGGACTTATCGTCTCCCAAAATTGCATGCGATTGTAGGTAAGTCAATGCCAAGGGGCCGACTAATTCATTGCCATGAATTGCTCCAATTAAGGTAACGACTGGACCTGGCCTAGAACCATGGATTACAGTAATTGGAATTGGCCAGGATTCACCAATTTCTACATCCATCAAATCATATTCAATTTGTCGAATTGTTCCTGGCTTCACAAGCTTACGACCAATTCGATGTGATTTCCAACCATTAGCACGAGACCATGATTTCGGCGTGCTGCTAGGCTCTTCCAAGGCTTTTTCAATCTCTTTCCTTCGGCTTGTCGGAATTTGATTTGAGACTTTCACTGGCTGATGGCGTCGCCTCTTCGCCCTGGGAAATCTCAGGTTTTCTTCATCCTTTTTGGACGAGTTAGGGGCCTCTTCGGAATCCACCAATACAACTCTGCAGAGTTAACCAAATAAGAGGATTAGCATCCAGGGATTGAGCGAAAAATTATTTTATTCTTGGGCAATTGTTGTATTCCGCTTATTCCTCCGAATGCACAATGAGTGCCTCAAATCGAGAGTCAGTGCAGGAGTTACATGCTCCAAATAGCATCTGTTTTGGATGCGGTCCCGCTAACCACGAAGGTCTGCGTATACGCTCTTTCAGGAAAGAGAATGGACTAGAAATGAGGTTCGACCCCTTACCGGAGCACCAAGCCTTCCCAGGAATGATAAACGGAGGCATCATTGGAACCTTGATGGATTGTCATGGAAATTGGACCGCTGCAATCGCGTTAATGGATCAATCCGGAGATTCAGAACCTCCATGCACAGTTACAGCGAATTATACTATCAAACTTCGTAGACCAACACCTTTCGGGCATGAAATAATAGTAAATGCTGAGGTAGTTGAATTAGGAGATGAAAGAGCCAAAGTAAAGATGGAATTGATTTCTGAAGGGAATATCTGTGCTGTTGGAGAAGGTCTATTCGTTGCAGTTAAAGAAGGGCATCCTGCATATCATCGATGGAATTAGTAACGAGTATCGAGAGAACAAGAGTATATACACAAAGTAAGTATTCAGGGAATATGATTGATGAACTAGCGACCGTTCTCCAAATCACCATTGCAGTTGTTATAATTGCAGTATGGGTATTCAGACCAAGATTAGAAACCAATTTCCGAGCAGGTAATGCGAAGAATATTGTTGAAGAATTTGCAGTATATGGGTTGCCAAAGTGGTCTGTGTACGCAATTGGAATCACGAAGATGAGTCTTGCAACTTTACTGATTTTAGGTATTTGGTATACTTCCTTGGTACAATATGCTGCGCTAGGGATGGGCCTTCTAATGGCAGGTGCTGTAGTTTGTCACTTGAAGACAAAAGGAGACCCTCTAAGTCGTGCAACTCCTGCTTCTCTGATGTTAATCATGTGCGCTGTTGTATTTATCCTAAGCTAAGCGATTAGATTCGGTATCCTTTAGAACAGCGGATTCTAAGTTTACATGTGGATGTAGACGAAGACCTCCCAGAGGTAGGTCTTGCAGACTTGGAGGTGGATGAGAGAATCATTCAATATCTAAGGTCTGAGTGGGACATTGAAGAGTTGTTTCCGCCTCAACGTCAGGCGTTACCATACGCTCTTGCCGGACACAATTTGATGCTCACTATTCCGACTGCTAGTGGAAAATCGTTAGTTGCTCATCTGACGATTATTCAACGACTAATTTCAGATTTAAATGGAAGTAGAGGTCTGTATATCGTCCCACTAAAGGCATTAGCCTCAGAGAAAGTCGAAGAGTTGCGGGAATTGGCAAGTTTAGTTGGTCTCAGAGTTGGTATCGCAATTGGAGATAGAAGTGGAGAAACCAGCGGAATCGAAGATTCAGATATTCTAGTTTGCACCAGTGAAAAACTCGACTCAATTTTACGAACTAGGCAGGGATTGATGGAGAAAATCGGTGTAGTAGTATCTGATGAATTTCATCTACTTCACGATATTTCCAGAGGGCCCACGTTAGAGGTTCTTCTTTCCAGAATCCGCCACTCCCAACCGAAAGCCCAAATCATTGCTTTATCCGCCACGGTTGGAAATTCACAAGACATGGCAGATTGGTTAGATGCAAAATTGATTCAGTCGAGCTGGAGGCCTATACAACTTCATTCAGGAACGTTAACTGGACTTAATGTCAAGATCCACCGAATAGACGGGCCCGATAATGCAGATTGGCCAGAACCTAGAATGATTGAAGGAAGGAATACAAAAAGACTGCAAGCAGTCCTAGATGATTCATATTCAACCGGAGGACAGATGCTAGTATTCGTAAACTCTAGAGCATCGGCCCAGAAAGAAGCTAGAGAGTTATCAAAACACATTACAAAACAGATTTCTGATGGACCGAATAACTACGGTACTGAACTAATTGATGAATGGGATAAAATCGCTGAGCGATTAGCTCGTCGAGAGGATACTTCGGTGATGGGAAGGGCACTTGCACAAGCAATTAGAGGAGGGGTAGCATTCCATCACGCAGGATTAACCCATAGCCAAAGAAAAACTGTAGAAGAGGCATTTAGACAGGGTACTTTGCTAGCAATTGTGGCAACTCCAACCCTCGCACAGGGAGTAAACCTACCAGCGAGAAGGGTAATCATTCGAGACCATCGAAGGTGGAGTTCGATTGGTGGAGGTTCAATGCCTCTTCCTGTTATGGAAATACGTCAGATGTTAGGCAGAGCTGGAAGGCCTAAATTTGACGACTCGGGTGATGCATGGATACTCGCAAAAGATGAAGATGATGAATTAAATATAGTTGAATTGTATATGTTGAGTGAACCCGAAGAAGTCACTTCAAAATTAGCCAACCCATCTGCAGTTCGTGCTGAAGAGGACCCCTCGCTATTGACTCATCTTCTCTCAGTAATGGCTACGGGAGGGTTACGAGATAGAGACTCAATCTCACGATTTTTCAAGAAAACCTTCCTTGCTACCCACATGAATGAACAAAGTTTGGAGGCACGTCTAGATGATGTCATAGGCTGGTTGGCTGAAAATGGAATGATTACTAGGGAAGGCGAATCTGAAGAAGTTCTATCGAGAATAAAGGAAAGAGAGAATTCAATATCTGAAACAGAAGATTGGCAGGATGAAATGCCTGAGTGGGCAAAGACTGGAGAGAGTGTACCAGGATTAGAGATCTCAAAATCAGAATTTGAATCAACAACCACGCTTTCTCCGAGGAAGGGGCCAGCAATCTTTGGGTTTTCAAGGGCAAGTCAAAGAATTACTAGTGAGCCAAGTCTTCCAGACCCTGCTTCAATGACTTATTCTTCCACCCCTCTTGGTAATCGTGTCGCTAGACTGTATCTCAATCCAATTTCTGGCAGGATGATACACGATGGAATGCAAAGGGCTATGAGAATAATGATTGGAACCGATGACGTACACCAACTATCTCCAATAAGTTTGCTTCACTTAGTAGCTTGTACTCCTGATTTCCTTGCGCTTTGGCCGAGAAAGGAAGAAGCTGAAAGAATTCAGACTGCTATACATTCTCACCAACGTGAATTCCTTACAGAAGCTGTGGATGCAGACATTGAACGTAGAATGAAGGGAGTTTTGGTGCTTGAAGATTGGATTAATGAAGCCAGAATGGAAGACCTAGAAAATAATTGGAACGTTCAACCAGGTGATGTACGAAGCCGAGTGGATTTGGCAGA
The DNA here is from genome assembly GCA_023268715.1 of Candidatus Thalassarchaeaceae archaeon. Classification (GTDB taxonomy): domain Archaea; phylum Thermoplasmatota; class Poseidoniia; order Poseidoniales; family Thalassarchaeaceae; genus MGIIb-O1. Next base: position 39,446 of record JALRLV010000011.1, on the reverse strand, counting down.
ATGGCTACTATACGCTATGAGGGAAATTCTCAACGATGATGATGAATTAAGGCAATTGGACCCCTCACAACACAAGGTGCTGGTCGATTTGGTTAGCGAATTACACAGGAGGATTAGTCATGGATGTAAATCAGAACTACTCGGCTTAGTTTCGATTAGAGGAATTGGGCGAACCAGAGCCAGAGAGATGGTTGATTTACTCGGAGTTGAGAATGCCTCTGATGTGGCTGCTTTAACAGAAAGAGACCGAGATAAACTGGCAAGCCTAAGGGGTTGGAGCATTCGCTTGGTAGATAATTTGGTTGAGGCCGCGTCTAGATCTACTCGAAGACAAAGATGAACTGAACAATTCATCAATTAGACCTCATCGGAGAACATGGCTCAGGACCATAGAGTACCTTGGTTCCCTGCTTGGGGAATACAGTTTCCCGAGCCATTGGACGACTCTCAAAATGTAATTTCTATCTTTAACGAATGGCGACCAAATGAACGCTGGTTATTACTCTCATATTCCAGTGCTGCTAGCGAAATTCATCTATGGACAGTATGGCACGCTCTAAGAAGAAGGGAATTACGAAATTCAATGGTTGGCAATAATGTTGACACTGAATTTCTTCGATTGATATCTGGCACTCACCAAATACGAATCGCCTTCGAGCGTGCTGGTCTAAAGCAAGGTGACGAAAACGCTTGGATTGTTTACTTGCCAGAATTTGGTACTGAATACCCGTTCCACATGGACGGTGAAAACCTAGAGATTCCCAGAAATACATTCAATGATGCTACCGCAGATGCGAATCGTTTGATGCTTCACCTAAAATCAAGTTTGGTAACAGAAAGGCCAATGCCAACCATCGAGGGACTACAAAGATTAGGAAATGAATCTGATTTTGCCGATTATAATTTATTCGAACTTGAATCTGCGTTTATGTCACACGCAGCTATGGCAGACATGAGCACTTGACCCCTTTGGGGTCAAACTGATAGATGGAAGCCTCCACGGTTTAACTGAGATTATGTCGAGATTCCATGGATTCCGAACCTGTAAAGTCTGTAATGAAGGATGCACACCGGGTAATTTTGTTGACCACGACGGAAAGAGATATTGCACAGCATGTTGGATAGAAAAAGAAAATCCAAATCACGAGGGTATCGAAGAGATCAGAGCCGCCAATCGCGAAGCTGCGGCGAAGTGGAAGAGACAGAAGTACAGTAGAGAAGAAGGTCCTTTACCAACTGGGCCAATGTCTGCTAGGAAAGATTGAGGAGTAAACATGTCATTTGTTCCTGAGAATCTTGACGGAGCGTCATGGGAGTCCATAGAACCATACATGAACGACCTAAGAGATCGTAAACTTAGTTGTTCAAATTGTCTTGAAACTTTCATCCAAGATAGATCCAGTCTATCCGAAGTTATTTCGGAAGCTAGAGCAAGGCTATACATCGATATGACTTGTCATACAGATGATGAAGAGATACAAAAGGCTTGGATGCAATTCGTAGAAAACGTTCAACCAAAATTATCAGAATACAGCGATATCCTAAATCGCCGACTTGTTGAACATGAAGCGATTGATGAATTACCCGAAAGATTTGATATTTTAGTCAAGGGACTGAAGACAGATATCGAAATTTTTCGAGAAGAGAACATTCCATTAAGCACTCAGGCAACAAAACTCGTGACAGAATATAACGAGATATGTGGAGCCCAAATGGTTGAATTTGAAGGGGAACAGAAGACCTTCGCTCAAATGGCGATTTACTTGGAAAATACTGATCGATCAATACGTGAATCTGCTTGGAAAGCCGTTTCAGAGAGGCGCTTTGAGGACAATGAAAGAGTCTCCGAAATCTACGACGAACTAATTCAGATTAGACATAAAATTGCAACAAATGCAGGATTTGAAGGTTTTCAACAGTACATGTTTGCCTCTATGCACAGGTTCGATTACACTATCGACGATTGCTTGGAATTCCATGATTCAATCGAATCTGTATGTCAGCCATTACGTCACCGCGCCGATAAAGAAAGAATGGAAGATTTAGGCCTAAATTCATTAAAACCTTGGGATATGGGTGTAGATGTCAAAGGACGACCACCACTACAACCATTCGATGATGTCCAAGAAATGGTAGATGGATGTTCACGTATTTTTCACAATATGTCGACTGAATTAGGCAATTATTTTGATCAATTAGATGCTAATGATTGCTTGGATTTAGATAGTCGAAAGGGGAAAGCCCCAGGAGGATATCAGTATTATTTGCAAAAGAGCAGATTGCCGTTTATTTTCATGAATGCTGCTGGAACTCAAAGGAATATCGAAACTATGATTCATGAAGCCGGCCACGCTTTCCATTCCTTCTATTCGGGTCACTTAGACCTAATCCATGAAAGGGATTCTCCAATTGAATTCGCTGAAGTAGCAAGCATGGCGATGGAACTTCTAACCCACCCTCATTGGGAAGAATTCTATGATGGTAAAGATGCGGATAGAGCAAGGAGAAAGCACTTAGAAGATATCATTTCATTTATGCCATGGATGGCTACAATTGACGCGTTCCAACATTGGGTTTATTCTAATCCCAATCACTCTAGAGAAGAGCGTGCCGAGAAGTGGTTAGAACTTGGTGAAAGGTTTGGTCCAAAGGTGGATATGGCTGGATTTGAGGATATCCAAAAAGTGTCTTGGCAACGCCAGGGACATTTATTCGGAGTCCCCTTCTATTACGTCGAATATGGGATTGCACAACTTGGAGCTCTACAAATGTGGAAATACCACCGAAGAGATGCCGAAGACGCTCTTTCTAGATACAAAGCGGGTCTTTCATTAGGTTACACTCGAGGACTGACTGAATTGTTCGAAGCCAGCGGACTAGAACTATCGTTTTCAGAATCCTACGTCAGTGATCTCATTGGAGAAATCGATGAAGCATTAGCGGATTTACCTGCATGACTTCACACTCGGACCCCGAGGGTCTCTCAGGAATCAATCCCTCAGACCCTCGGCAGTCACGGTGAACACAGCCTCTCCCTCAGGTAGGTTGGGACTGTCGACAAGTCGGGCGATTCTTCGCCCACCCTTCGACTTCCTGAGGTAGAGACGGAAAGTACTGGCGTGTCCAACAATATGACCTCCGATAGCCTTTGTAGGATCGCCCCACATAGCATCTGGTTTGGACATAACTTGGTTAGTCACCAAAACTAGAGCATTGTGAACATCTGAAAGCTGCTTGAGTTCTTTCAGATGTCTGTTAAGTTTCTGCTGTCTTGCAGCGAGCATTCCACGCCCTACATATTCAGCCCGGAAGTGACTTGTTAGAGAGTCGACAATGATTAATTTGACATCAATATTCTTTGAGAGCTTTTTGATTTCATCTACCAACAACATCTGATGCGCTGAATTATACGCACGAGCGACATGTATTCTGTCAAGAACCTCGCTGGGATCTAAACCTACAGCTTCTGCCATTTGTGCTATTCTTTCGGGCCTGAACGTATCTTCGGTATCTATGTAGAAAATCTCTCCATCAAACCCTCCTTGTTCGCTAGGTAGAATTGTGTTAACAGCTAGTTGGTGGCCTATCTGTGTCTTTCCACTTCCAAACTCGCCATATACCTCGACTATAGCTTGGGTTTCAAATCCTCCTCCTAGCAACTCATCTAGAGCCGCTGATCCAGATGTTAACTTCTGGACTTCTTTACGGCGTTCCAGTAATTTATTTCCGGATATGAATCCGCCAATGTTAGCCATTTTCTTGGCGCCTTGAATAATCTTGGAAGATACCGCTTCACCCAATTCGGCTTGTTCGGCTAATTCATTTGGACTCATTACTGCAATAGCGAGTAATTCTTCAAAACCTGCCTCTCGCAATTTTTCTGCGGTAGCTGGTCCTACACCAGGCAAATCGTCTATGGTTGCCTGTTCTTCATCTGCGTCTATCACGATAGAGCCATCTTCTTCGTCTAACTTTTCACTTGCGGTCTTCTTGGCCATCTTTCTCACCTTTCCTTCAATATCCCTCAATGCTAGACGGTATATGAATAACAGAAGGACCCCTTTTGCATAATTGAAAGTGTAACGCTAACACGATGAGTCCGCAGTGGCCTTATTTTTCACTTTCAGTTTTCATTTAGTTGTAACGATTAAATGCATTAATTGAAATTCAATTTTGGTAGCGAGTGGTGGATTTGAACCACCGGTCTCCGGGTTATGAGCCCGACGAGATAACCTGGCTACTCCAACTCGCTACCCCATCGCTGATGCCTCAGTTATTTGAAGCGAGCGGGAAGCCATAATTCCGATTCTAAGATGGGAACAGTATTGAGATGCCAGCATTCCGGCAACATCTGAACCAACCATGGAAGGCAATGTCCTGATTCAGAATGCCTCCTTAGTATTGTCAGATAGAATTGTAGAAGGAGACCTTCGTGTATCCAATGGTTCTATCCAAACAATAGCCACCGGAGGCGGCTTGGATGTCTCAAATGGAGAATTGCTAATCGATGGCACTGGACTACATTTGCTCCCAGGTGCAATTGACCCACACGTTCACTTCAGAGAACCTGGGAATACCGACAAGGAAGATTTGCAAAGTGGCAGTAGAGCAGCAGTCGCAGGTGGAGTGACTGCTTTCTTGGATATGCCAAACAATGTGCCCAATGCAACAAATCGCGCTACTTTAGAGGCTAAAATTGCTCTTGCTGAATCAAAAACCGTAAATCACTTCGGATTCTTTGCTGGAGCAACAAGAGATAATGTCAGAGATTTACAAGATATCGAAGGCATGGACGGAGTGTGCGGAATCAAGATATTCATGGGAAGTAGCACAGGGGACTTACTTGTTCATGAACAAAAAGACTTGGAAAATATTTTTGCAAATACTGGTGGTATAATCGCAACCCACGCAGAAGATGAGGAAAGACTTCAGCAACGTATCGCAGAATTTGGCAATCAGACAGACATCAGATTACACGCGGAATGCAGAGATGTAGAATGTGCTTTCATTGCCACAAAGAGGGCTGCGGCACTTGCAAAAGACCACGACCATCGACTGCACATAGTTCACCTAACCAGCGCAACTGAAGCCGACTGGTTAAACAAAAACAAAGGAGACCTCATCACCACTGAGGTTTGTGCTCAACATCTGACTTTCAACCAAGATGATGTAGAATCTCTAGGGGTTAGAGCCCTTATGAATCCGCCAATTCGCTATACTGAAGACCGAGACACACTATGGAAGCGGCTCAAAGATGGTACGATTGATTGTGTCGTCACAGATCATGCCCCTCATACCCTTGAAGCAAAATCTGTCGGTTATCCAAACGCTCCAGCTGGTATGCCGGGCGTTGAGACATCTCTGCCATTGATGCTTACTCATGCGATGAATGGTAAGTGTAGCGTCAATGATGTAGCAAAGTGGATGTGCTCCGGTCCCGCTAGAGTTTACGGTATGAAAAACAAAGGCTCCCTTATCGAAGGCTATGACGGCGATTTGACTTTGGTTGACTTAGAAAATCGCCGAACAATTACCGATGCCGATACATGGACCAAAGTTGGTTGGACACCATACGATGGAATGGAATTGACAGGTTGGCCAATGTACACCATCGTTGATGGAAATATTGTCCACAAGCGCGAGGCTGGTGGCCCTCTCAGGGGCACACCTATAGCCAAGCCAGGAAGTACTGGTAGAGTTCTGAAATTCAACTAGTTGGATTCAGGCTCTACCGCTCCATCATCAGAGCCTTCTGATTCCGATTCTTCCACATCATCTTCTTCATAGTAATACCAATCAGGCAATACATGACCTGGAATATCCAATTCTTGGATTGGGCTTAGGTCAGAAGTGCTGTGAATAGTTACTCCAAGAGCTGAGAAAGCGTAGACATAATCGCCCATGAAAATCGACCTGCGGATATTGGTAGAGTAAGAAAACCACCAATGTACATTTGAATCATCGTTGTTGTAGAATGGAGAATGATCTACTTCTCCATGTTCTGAGAGACTCAAGTTCTCCGCATCTACGTTGACCAATTTCAGCAAAGAGACATACTCGTAGCCATATCCTCCGTCTTCATCGTAGGTGTATCGGTAGGTGGAAAGAGGAACTGCAAGCAAGTTCTCAGGAGCCCAGTAGGTGAATGCTTTGTGCTCGTATGTAGCCTCTGACCATGACCATGACCATCCACATGTTCGAACATCATCGCAGTTCTCGTCTGTGTAAGCCGGAGACAGAGGTAGCGAATCCGCCAAAGTTGGGTTAGTTGGGTCGCTGACGTCGAAAAGCGAAATCTGAGTCATAGACCAGTCTAATCCTAGTCCATCTTCACCTGGTCCGATACCAATTGTAAGCAGAGTGTTTTCGTCCACAGGATGAATGTAAGTTGAGACTCCAGGAACTTCCAATTCTCCAAGAATGGTTGGATTGGTTGGGTTTGAAAGATCGATTACCCATAATGGGTCAATGGTTTCGAAGGTCACGAGATATCCTCTATCGCCGATGAATCGGGCACTCCAAATTGTCTCACCTGGGGCGATGCCATCGACCTTACCTACCTCATTGAGTCCGACCTGTCCATCGTGCTGAAGAACAGTAACTCCGTTGGTTGGGCCATCGAATACTAGTTCTCCGGTTTCAGGATCGACTTCGTCAGTTAGCCACCATCGACCCCAAATGTCCGATGTAGTTGCAATTCTGATTGAACCGTCATATTCTGACATTGAGAATTGATCTTGGACGGTTCCATCTACACGGCCTGAGCCTAGGTAGCTGGTTGTTGTCGAATCTGAGATATCGAAGGCGTGGATATTTGTCGCATCATCAAAATCAGTGTTCTGCCAGAACCACCACCAATCGTTAGCAGGTTCTGCGAGAATTAGCATATCTTGTGAGGCATACACATGTACCCAAGACGAAGCGATGTGATCTACTTCCATCTCAACATCCGAATCCAATAGCTGGAAAGTGATGATTGAAGTGAATCCTTTGGAGACACTGTCGGTACTGGCCGCAAATTCTGAGCAATCCTCGGATGTTATTGGAAGGGAAGCAATGCCAGACTCTGTCATTTCATACATCTGAGGAGCGAAGTCTGCTAGGGTTAGTCCATTGATTACATCCTGATTATGCTGGATTGTCTCTTGGAGGTGAAATTGCCATGCAGCAATTCTATCTTCTTCATTTTCTATTTCCCAATATTCACTAGGTAGGTCTACCCAGTATCGTAGTCCATCGAAGTTAGCATAGTTGTGAGTAACCGAACGGACTGTACCATCGACCATTCGTGCGGTGTGGTAGTAGCCCTCAATATACAACTCACGATCTACTTCAGGAGTGGTTCTGTCGGAAATATCCACAATTGTGTACTTCACAAGGTTCTGAGTTCGGTAGTATGTCCAGGACTCCATACCTTCACCCCATTGTACCTCCTCGATTAGAAGGTCGCGAAGAGGATGGTCTTCTGGAAGGTTCCAGGCATAAATCATCGAAGCGATGACGAGTTTATCGCCATCAATCATCATCTGCATTGGGCTACCCTCGATTTCCATTTCTGAGGAAAGGCCGATTTGACCAAATTCTGGCACGTCCATAATGACTAGGCTTTGCCCGTTCAACATGTATATGTGAAATCCATCTGTCTTGAGGAAGTCCGCTTCATCCACACCAGCTTCCTGATTATTTGTTCCAGAGAATTCTCCTTCTCGCGAAGTTGAGGCTGAATTTGATCCACCATCGTCTGCTGCTGACTCTGCTAGAGCAACGTCTCCGTCAAACATAACATCGCCCCCTCTCCACATCCAAGGGCCACCTATCCAGTGGTAGTAAGATTCCTGGTCTAATCGAACTAACATTTCATCGAACAGCGAACCTTTTAGGTCCAGCAATAAGGCATCACATTCGTCATATGTCTGTAAAGTTGGTTGGGTTCGAGTTCTCTCTGGAAGATCTAATTGTGGATAATCTTCTACGATAATTTCGATTGTTCTATCCAGTTCATTTTCAATGTCTTCAACTGCACCGAGACATCCAGATGTCAGCATCATTGCGAGCACGATTATGGCAGCGTTTCGTTGCATCATGTAAAATCCGAATTCAGGTTTAGATATCAAGCGGTTGGTTAAATGATTTGACAAATCAATAATCAAAGGATGAACTAAACTTATTCGGAACACCTAGGTTCAATTCATTTGATGGGGCGGGATCATCGGTATCATCCTCATCAATTTCCTGGGCTTTCGTCTCTTCAGCTACACCCACCTCCAATACGGAGGCTAGGCCTCCTGCGCCGACCATGAAAATCAGCGCAGCAAAATGCATGTCCGCGTTATAGGTCATCAAACCGACTTCAATGTGGTCTAAGACTTAAGCAACTTCCATTCCTGCATCAATGACAATTCCCCCCTATTCGCAGGACTGCGGCCCAGTGGGAAATTGGTTTCCGGAATGCGGAGTAGTAAGCCGAAATCGGGTTAATCGGCGGCCTCGGACCTAGCAAGTTCTCGACTGTTGAGCAATGTCTCTAATCCGACTAAAGATAGACGCCAATTTGGCCTTCGAGATTCGCTCGCCGCCTCGACTAACTCTGCAGTCTTCAGTTCGCTTAGGTGATGACTGAGAAGTTGACGAGAAATCTGCAACTTAGTTTGAATATCACTTCCCTTCAAGCCAATTTGGCCAGAGTCGGCCAAGACCTCAAGAATCGCTAGTCGTGTTCCACCAATTGGATTACGAATTCGGCTCAACTCCTCCTTGCTGAGATTGGATATTGCGTAGCGTCGGAGTTTTCCATCTCTCCAAGAAATGACTTCACCCTGTCCTTCTAGAGTGTGGAGATGGTATGCTGTGACACCATTTGCTAGACCTAATGCATCTCGAAGAGCGGAGAAATGAATACCAGCATTCGCTTCCAAATAACCCAAGATTCTACCACGCGTCAGCATATCTTCGCGATTTGTTTTCATCCTCGCAAGCAAAGGGGTTGCAAGAGCAATTAGAACAGTAACTCGCATGGCTTCGAATAGAATCGAACCGATTGCAAGAGAACCAAGAGCAGCCCCTCCTCCTGCAACTAGACCCGTTGGAAGGTTATCGGAAGAATCCGATTTTTCCTCCCCTTCAACACCTTTCCTGGCTTCCATTGGCTGATCGGCACCAGAATCATCATCTGCAGCGTCTGGAGCAGCCTCTATTTCTAGAAAAGTATCTATTTCATCCTCAATCAAAACGGCTTCCGGCGCCTCATTCAGCATCCATCCGCCGGCTACGATTGCAAGTACCGCAAGCAGTGTGTAAGCCCTAACTGCGGATACCCCGTCCATGTCCTTTCGTAGGCTGGGGAGAATAAGAGGCGCTTGGTTAGATGATTTGACATTCCGGAGCGGCTTTCAATAAGGGGGACCGCTCTCAGGAGGTTGTCGAGATGAGCGAAGCAGATGAGACTCCACCTGACGCTGATGAGCAGCACGAGGAAGCAATGCTCACAGCAGCGCGTTCGATTGTTCGAACTTGCATGCAGGTAAGGTCAGTGGAATCTGTGTTAATCCTCACAGACCCAGAATCTTCAGAAATTGGAAGAGCAATCTACGAGGCAACCGCAAGGGTAACTGATAGAGTTCTGATGATGATGATGCCACCTAGTCATCGAGAAGGGAATGAACCTCCAAATCCAGTTGCTGACTTAATGCGCCGTCAAGATGTTGTCCTGATGGCGACCAAACACTCGCTTACCCACACAAGAGCAAGGGCAAATGCATCTCGAGAGAATGTCCGAATTGCTTCTCTCCCGGGTATAGATGCAGAGACTTTTGCAAATGGTGGTATGACTGCTGATTACAATGCTCTGCAGAAAGAAATTTCTGGTCTCAATTCGATACTTCGTAGGAGAAGAGAAGTCCATGTTACCAGTGAGGCTGGAACTGATCTAAAATTCACTACCGGAGGTCGATGGATTTTGGAAGATAATGGAATTTGTAACCGACCTGGGGCAATCACGAATCTACCTGCCGGGAAGGTGTTTGTCCTACCGAAGGAAGGTACTGCAACTGGTAGAATCGTAATCGATGGTTCTTGGGAGGGTGAAAAATTGGAAAAACCAATTTCGCTTTTGGTAGAAGAAGGAATAGTCAAAGACGTCAGTGGCGATGAAAAAGCCGAAGCGATTTGGAAACAAATGGAGGATATTCGCTCGGGCCTTAGACCTTCAAAAGCAGCGATGGTGGGTAACTTTGCAGAATTTGGTTTTGGAATGAATCCTAGGGCCAAAATCATCGGTAATTCTTTGGAAGATTTGGTTTCAAGAGGGGCGATATACTTCGGTTTTGGAAATAATATGGCGCTTGGTGGAACCGTCAATGTTCCACTTCATATCAGAGGAGTTTGCAGAAAATCCACTGTAGCTTTGGAAGATGTAGACCTTCTAGTCGAAGGTAAAGTAACCGCGAAGGTGAGATGATGCGTGCGGTTCTCTGGTGCAATGGAGACTCACCAAACCCTGAGTTGGTTAGCAAATTACTCCATGATGCGACTTTGTTTGGAATTGATGGCGGGGCTGACAAAGCGATTGCAGCAGGATTCGAGGTATCTGAGGTTATAGGCGACTTAGATTCAGTCGATATTGCTGATTGGAAAGGTCGGTCGACCCTACTCTCAGATGATTCATCGAGCGACTTGGCAAAATCGTTTGACCTACTTTCAGAGAGAGGCTTCACCGAAGTAAACGTTGTTGGAATTGACGGAGGTAGTTCTGACCATATCCTTGGAATTTGGGCGGCTTTAACAGAGGCCCCTTTGGGACTTTCAGTGCAATTACATCATTCTAATGGAATTACAAAACGACTGCACCCTGCGGATGGTTCTCTTGATTTTGTTATACCTAAGGGTGACGAATTCTCAGTATTCGCCTTACAAGACTGTCAACAAGTAAGCATATCTGGCGCCCGCTGGAATCTAAATTCAGAACCATTGAAATTCTCAAGCAAAGGGCTGCACAACCAATCATTAGGCGAGAATATCAGTATCTCTACCGATGGTATTCTTGCGGTAATTTTTGGTTCCTGAGCCAAATCAAGACTCATCGCTTGGATTTGGGTTCAAAGATAGTAACATTGCGATTGGACGAGTCCTAGGATCACTCTCCAATGCTAACTTCATAATTACAGCAAGAGGAACTCCGAGAATCATTCCCATAATTCCCCAAGCCCAGCCCCAGAAAGCGACTAGAATCAAGAGAACTATCGGCGACATATCGAGTCGCTGACCCGCAAGTTGTGGCTCAACAAATTGACCCCATGCCACTTGGTTCCCAAATAGTGCTCCAAGGATTAGTAAGGCGGTTAGAGGCTCAAAGAGAATGAAGGAAATTATTGTTGGAGGAATGAAGGAAAGTGGTGCTCCAACGTATGGTACAAAGTCCAGAAGGAAAGTGATTGAGGCCCACATAAACCAGCCTGGAATCCCCATATAACTGAGAATTAATGCTACGATTATGGCCTGACCAAAAGCCACAGAAGCTTTGGTTATCACGTAAGTGTTAATTCCCTCCCCTGCATTTTGCACAATTGAAGTAAATCTATCCATCTCATCAGGATATGCTGCTTGAAGCCTTCTTGGAAGTGTTTCCGCTTCTACAATGATGAAGATAAGGAAGATGAAGACTGTAATTGTGCTTCCAGTAAAACCAGCCAATGTGCCCATAAATTCGGTGGTAATTGTATTGATTCTTTCAACAGTAACCAATCCAGGAAGTGCGCTTACATCGATTGAATAACCATATATTGAAAGATCGGAAAATCGTTCAATCTTCTCGGTTAGTTTTTCTTCTAGTACCACAGCCTCTCCACTGAAATCTTGTAAGCTTTGATAGAGGATATTTCCAACGAAAAAGAACACTAAAACCACACCTGTGGTTAGTATCCCGTAAGCTGCCAATGGGTGGCCATATTTTTCTTCTAACCATTGAGCAGGCGGCCGAATTAAGAAAAACAATAGTATCGCTACAACCAACGGCTGAATGATAGATTTTAGGTGAATAATCGCTAAAATTGAGATTAAGAGGAGTATCGCTATATGACTCAATGTACTAACTTCTACCGAACGCAATGACCTGATGTTTGGCGTGCTCATATGGGTTTGCGTAGGGTTAACCCCACATCAACCTCACCCCAGAATCAATTTACCAATTGTGAATAAATCTGAGAAAAATCTTCGGCGTTCCGTCCAAATGTGAAATTTTCTAGAACTCTTTCACGTCCTGTTGTTCCACGAGTTGCAAGACCTTCTGGATTATCCAAAAGACCGAGAATAGCACTCGACATTGAGTCTGTGTCTGCCATGGTGAATAACGCTCCGACTGAATCATCGACCATTTCTGGCAATGGCCCATGATTTACTGTCGCAACAGGTGTTCCAGAAGCCATTGCCTCGAGAGGAATCAAACCCTGACCTTCGTAATAGGAAGGATATACGACAAGATCTGCATTACGAAATTCTTCGGCTAATTTGTCAAAAGGCATCCCTGAGTCAATTCGTACTGAAGAAGAAATTCCGAGGTGTTTTGCTTGTTTAATTAGCCTCTTTTTCAGGTTACCTCGGCCCACGATTAGCAATTCTGTATTCGGACTTCTCAGCTTTACTTCGGCAAAGGCTCGCAGTAGAGAACCGTATCCCTTGCGAGCCGCTAATCGACCTACTGCAAGGATTTGATTGGTTTCTGTGTCCTTCGGTTCCCCGCTTGGATGAAACATCTCTGTGTCTACTCCCCAATGAATCACCTGACATTTCCAGTCAGCTGGAGGAGAATACCTCTCCAGGAAGTCCTCTTTTGTGGCATGAGAATTTGCCACACAAATATCTGAACCATTAATTGCGGCTCGCTCAAATTTAGCGTAATGACCAGCAGTTAGCAAGATTGCTAGGTCGTTGGGATTGGCCCATACAGCGGCTTCTTTCTGCTCGGCTGCGGTTCGCAAACCATCTCTTTCGCCGAGCCATGAGCCATGAAGGGATGAGACGATTGGAGCAATATTTTCTTTGCAATCCTTGAATTGTGATTCTGTCCAAGAAATCATTGGACAGTGTAAATGAACCACATCGACTGAATCTTCAGAGTGCAATTTCTTGAGATCTACAAGTGCATGCTTACCGTACGATTTAGTAAATGCCATTGGAGCATATAGCCATTTGACTTCCCTAATATTCACTCCTTGTTGTTCAAGGGCATTTCCGCCACCGTCTCGTGTAATCACCGTTATTCGATGTCCAAGCTCGACTAGGGCGGCTGAAAGGTGGTAAACTGTTGAACCCATACCACCCCATCTTGGAGGGTATTCAGCCGACAACATAGCGATGTGCAGACCCATCTCAACCATCTATCGCTCAAGGGCTGCTCATTTCAAACGAATGGCCTTCCCGTCGCTAGAGATATCGCTAAATTAGGCCTTTTTTTAGTTGATTTCCAGTAGCCCTAACGCCAGTATGATTCATAGCGGTCGGTTCGGTCCCCGTGTTCGATTTAGATGGCTGAACCACTCCCTGTACACGTTACTGTGGTAATACCAACTCGTAACGAAGAAGCGGCTATCGTTGATACGATTCGCTCTGTTCCTAACGATGGTTGGTGTGAGAAACTAGACTTCCTGATTATCGATGGAAACTCCACAGACAGAACCAGAGAGTTGGCCGAGGAGGAAGGTGCTGGCGTTTATCTCGAGCCGCGCAAGGGATACGGTCGGGCATACAAAACTGGATTTGCGATGGCACCCGGTGATGTGATTGTCACAATGGATGCAGATTGTACCTACCCTGGAGAAGAAGTTCCTGATTTGGTTCGTAAACTAATCCAAGAGGATTTGCAATGGATTACTTGTGATAGACTTCGAAGAGCCGAAGAAGGTGCTATGCCTGGATTACACGGATTTGGAAACTGGGTATTATCTACTACTGCAAAGATCCTATATTGGTATGGAATACACGATTCTCAGAGCGGAATGTGGGTATTCCGTAAGTCAATTTTCGAGGATGAGAGGGTCCGACCTCGCCATGATGGAATGCCTCTTTCTCAAGAATTCAAGATTCGTGCCCGTCGATACCTCGGCAAGAAGAATACCGCGGAAGTCAGTGTTCCTTACCGGCCAAGAGTTGGGGAAGCGGAGATAAACACTTGGGGAGATGGTTTGCTAAACCTCAGATTCCTCTTCACCCATAGACTCGGGTTAACTAGGCAAGTTACCCCTTGGGGTCCTGAGTAGATTCTCAGTTAGAATCGAAGTCATCATCTAGTTCTCTAGGGTCAAAGGTTGACCATGACTCAATCATCTCTAGATCTCGGCGTATTGCTTCATTCCTGTTTTTCTGATAGACCATGCCGAATAAGATTAATACAGCTAATAAAACAATAAAGTATGGAAGCCCACTGCCCAATATCCACGATACCAAAGAGGTAGTTTGAGGTTCCTCAACTGAGATAGTTTCTATCAAGGCAGGGCTACTGAATTCACCATCTACTGCCCATACCTCAACATTTACCCAACCCTCTTCTTCGATTAGCCAAGTACCGACATAAGTCCAAATTCCATCTCCAGCGACATCATCGCCTCGCGTTCCATCGTCTTGGAAAATTAAAGTCAGTTCAAAACCACTAATTTTCATCACTCCTGTAACCATCTGAGTAGTACCATCAGCATCTTCAAGATTGACCGTAATTCTCATTTGAGTTGGACTGTCCATTTCGATCTCATTTGGTAAGATCATCATTTGACTTAGAATCGGTGAAGATGCCCCAATGGTCAGATTGACCGATGTGGTCGAAGACGCTCCTCTCGAGTCTTTGATGAGTAGGTCAATTCGAATAGGCCCAGGAGTGAATTCGACTTCGATAATTTCCCTGCTACCAATTGTTTGTCCGTCCCCTGTGGTCCATTGGTATAGAACTATATCATCATCGTAATCATATGATTGAGATCCATCTAGAGTAATCGTAGAACCTGGAGTAATGTATTGGCCATCGAGCAATCCATCGATTATTGCAACAGGTCCGGTCTCCATTACGAATAGAGTTTGAGTGTGAGTGCGGACCCGGTCTGTTGAATCTCTTAGTTCGAAAGTAAGTCGATGTTCACCCGCCGGAAGATAATCGTTGTACCAGTATTCATTGGTCTTATTCTGTAGAATCGGTTCTGCTAATAGGTCCGAGGTTACCGTAACCGTGAACTCATCTCCATCCGGGTCAAATGACTGTCTGAAATCGAATAATACTGGAGCATTTGAATAGACTTCAACATCAGGGATGGGTGAATCTAGGATAAGGACTGGAGCTGATTCCTCAACTCGTACAACTATCGTTGAAGTGTCGACTTCTGCTGAGCCGTCGTCTACAGTTAAGGTCACTGTGTGATACCCTTTTGGTAATCTGGCATCAATAACCCATCCACTTCCTATTGGTTCTAGCATTCTATCTGAAGTCCAAACTACACTTACCAAATCCTTGCTTGATGCCGCAGTTGGACTACAAACGAAGCCACTGCCGTTGTCTAGTAAATCGCTACAAGCCAAATCCCAGTCACCTGAACCTGTAGCATCAAAGCGAATAACTTCACTAGAATCGGTAAGGGTCTGATCGACTGGTTGAGCGATGACTGAAATGGGAGCCGAGTTGTTCACTCTTACTTGTTCTGTTATTGAGTTCCATGTGCTAACGTGCCCGGGTCTATCGTCACTGGTGTACATGGTAATTGTATGCGATCCTTTGGTCAACCAACCTTGCCATTCGATTTCATCGCCCGGAGTTACACCAGAAGTGAGCAATCCATCTAAGTCGCTCCAGAATTCAAAGCGAACCTCATCACCTTCTGGATCTGTAACCATCGAGCCATCTAATAAGATGAGGTTATCTGAGGTCTCACCGGCTCGTAATACCTCGAATTCTGGTGTTGGAATTTCATTGAATAAATTAACATCAAAACTCCAAGTTACGTCTGGGTTATTTCCATCTGAAAGATAAATTGTCAGAGTAAACTGAGTTGGTGCACCCGGGAAATCTATATCAAAAATCATTGGACAACCCCGATCGGTTGCTGTAGAAAAACCGTAATTTGTTTCAATCCAACAGGTTAGTTGGTCGCCTTCTGGGTCACTGCTTCCCTCTAGTGAAATTGTTGCATTTGCGGTCCGACCAAGGTACATTATTCCCCAGGAGGAGATACTTGGAGAAGTGGACACTGACAGGGAAGGAGGTCGGTTGAAGAGCTCAATTGTTCGGGTTTCGCTAGCACATTGATTTCCACTATCACAAACTTCCAAGGTAATTTCCTGCTGACCATCAGATAAGCAACCTTCAGCAGTTTCAGGAGGGTTATTGGCAACTATGAATGAGCCATTGTTTTCCGAGGGCATGGTACCAAAACAAGATGATAGTAAATCACCGTCTATGCTACTAGTCCATGTGTAGGTTAATGGATCATCATCTAAATCCCATGAGTTGCTAGCATCAAAAATAACAGAAGAACCACTTGGGTATTCTTCCTCGTCTTCTGGAGTTGACCAAATTATTAATGGAGGTTGATTGGTTAATTCAAGCCTGCAATATATCAACAAATCATCTACTAAAGTTATCGATGCAGAATCGTTGTGCACCCCGTCATAGTCACATCCTACATAGGCCGTATTGTCGGATGACCAGCCTTGAGAAGGAAGCCATCGATTTCCAACATAAGGCCCTAGTGTCTCGAATCCATGATACGGTAGGTTGGCTGATTGATCTGCTTCCCAAGATGAAAATGACAGGTTGACTTCGGCGTATGGTATATGTCTCAACAACTGATTTACGGCGTGGACTTCGATGAACCACATGATGTCCAAAATACTGTCAGAAGCGGTATATGTTGGGTCGGAAATAGGGCTGGAAGAAATCCAGCGAACATGGCTTGAAGATTCTAGATGGAAAGTAGTTTCATGCCCTGTTCCGGGAATAAAGCCGGAATCGGTGAAATTAACAAAGCTGGACTCTACAGTAGGTCTGGAACCTGTTACACAAGCCAATCCTAGGTTGGTGACTACTAGTTCGGAATGGTCGACTATATCGAAACATGAACCACCATTACCTGAGATTGTGCTCGTAGATAGATAGGATGTAATCGCATCACCAGCACTCCAGAATACACCCCCATTATCTCCTGAAAGATCGAGACCATGAATTTCTGCATTTACGTCTTGTAAATGAATTGCATAATTGGATTGATTGAGATTTATTCTCATATCATCGATAATTACCATGCCATCTCTGGGAAGACCACTATTGTCGATATCCACGGCGGGACCGCTTAGTGGATCGTGAATCTCTACCGCGAGTAATTGTAAATCTATACTATCCCTAGCGACCAACCCATGCTGATCTCCATTTGAAATACATGTGAAGCAAGAGACATTCTTTCCTCCACTCATAACGTCATTCGCTTCATTGAAATATAGCCCCGCTCCAGTTTCCGGTAAGCTGGAACCAATGCCATTTCCGGATGTAAGAACATGAGATAACTCGACATTACTAGAGTCTCTAACCGACACTCCGTGACCTGCATTATTTAGACTTCTGAGGATAGTAACCTGTGGATGGAATTCTCTGAAATCAACCCCACTAGCACCGTTATTCGCCGTCCACCAATCTTGGCCCATTGCACCTCCTTTCCATAACAGAATACCCGGTCCAGTGGAGTTAGTAACTACTAGGTCATTGATTATCGGGGCCCAGTTAACGCTACGAAGGAATAATCCTGCTCTATCGTTAATCGGAGTGTTTGGAAGTGGCTTCCCATTATTGTCTAATTCCAGTCCATTAATGATTGTTGAAGAGCCGATTAGGTATGCTTTGAAGCCAACAACTGGATTATCTTCGATTAAGGCATTATCAACAATAACACCACTTGTATTGACTTCAAATGCGGAAAAGCCCAAGCCTGAGGTTTTAGCATTCACACCACCGGTTCCTCGAATAGTCAAATCATCGAAAACTGCGTGTGCTGGTAAATTGCTAAATTGACTGTGATTATACTGCTCAACCAGCACTCCACGATACATACTGTCCTCAATGACAACGCTTTGGAAGGTTGGCCGAGTAACCCAACCATCAGTGATATGTCGAACAAATATGCCATTGTCTGAACGCTGGATATCCACATCGGTAATCAAAGGCCTTGAGTCTTCAATCCAAATACCGGTTCCAACAGCAAGAGTTGCGCCTGAAATATTGCTAATTTCTAGGTTCGAGAGCAAGCCACCCGAATTACCCCAATAATTTACAGCACGAGTGATTAAACCGTCAGCGTTTAGTCCGTTAAGAATTGGGGCAGAGTTGGATCCCACAGAAAGTCCTATGCCATACCTCCAACTACTAGAGAAACCGTGGACATCTTGACCGCCTCCATTGATTTCTAGATTATTGATTGTTGGAGTTGCTCCATCAAATAGGTCAACTGCGACCCTATCGGCATTCTGGACGATAATATCTGTTAATTCCGGGTTGGAACCATATATTGTGATACCAAATTCAGCACCTGTAATTGTCAGGTTTTCGATACTTGACCCAAGCCCTTGACTGGATTGGTTGAATATAATTCCATCATGCTTATCAAGAATTGATTCTAGAATGACAGGATTGTCTTCCGTACCTTCAATCATGATTCTACCATCTACGGTAAGGTCCTCATCCGAACCCAACCGAATTGTTGTACCTTCCTGAATAATCAAGATATCTTGAGCACCTACGATATATCCATCCGGAAGGAGTACTGTTCCAGACCAAACGGTTGTACTTTTGCTATTTGCAGCATTAGCGGCTATAGGTAGACTGTAGGACATGACTAACAATGCGATTAGAAGTATCGCGAGGCCCGCTGACCTACCTTCCCTCGCGCGCATGGGTTATCCGGCTCACCTCATTCATTGTATTGTTTCCCCCCTGTTGGAAGAGGTACGCATCTGCTACATAGGAGTCATAAACAAACAGCCAACACCTCTCTCGCAGAGGTCGTTGAATTGAGTACCGCATTTGTCCTAATTAAGACAAAACCAATGAGGGAATCAGAGGTTTACCGAGCACTTTTGGAATTGGAAAATGTGGTCGAAACCCACGTTGTTTACGGCGAATATGATCTAGCCGCTAGAATCGATTTCACGGATGATAAGGAAATGTCAAAGATTCTAATGGGAGAGTTCCGAAATATTCCGGGTGTTGAACAAACAGAGACGTTGATCGCAGTGGAGGTCTGAATTATGGCGGTAGGATTTGTACTAATTACAACCGAGCCCGGACGTGAAATCGAGGTTCGAGACACGGTCGCTAAATTGAAAAATGTAAGCGGCCAGTGGATTGTTTTTGGAATGCATGATTTATTTGTCAAAGTCGAGGCCGATGATGAAAATGAACTTACTCGCTGTATTATGAAAGAGGTTCGTGCAATCGACGGAATAGCCGAAACTAGAACACTAATCGGCGCAGAGATATAGACCTCTAGATTCGAATATCTCAAAGTGAGCGAGTTAATCTGACTAATAACTCTGAAGCGGCGGCGGGGCATTCAGCCGATTTGAATCGACTGATGGCTTCTCTCCAGTGGGATAACCGCATATTTGGCTCGAGCACACCTCTCCAATACCAACGCTGAGCCAGTAATCTTCGGTGAGATGGGATTTCAGGCCTCAATTCAACTCCGATTGCATTATTGTGGGCTGAGACTAGCCAATCGGGATGAGAGGGTGAGGTTGCTTCGAGTGCAATATGAATGGCAATAATTTTGTCGGTTGGTTCTACTTCCGAGTCGATATATTCCCTAGCCTTATCCAGAGACCCCTCAGCTTGTGAAGTGATTAGAGTTCGTAAATCAATCAAAGCCAATCGTGGATGGTCTTCTCCCATTTGTGCTACTAGAGAGGAACGAACATTGGCTAGAATTTCGACACTTCCTGACTCCACGGCAACCGCGTGTCTAAGCAGGTCGAGTGCGAGACTCGCAGATGCGAGATCGGTGTTTGGGAGTTTAGACAAATCGATTTTTTCAATTTGTAAACTCTCGACCTTTGTTGGCTGACCGGGTAACCTATCATCGTGGGCTCGAACTAAGGAGCCAATTTTTGCTCTTACAGCCTCGGCTGGAGATAACGAATTAAGCGCAGATTGTTCTAATTTTTCGGCCTCTTGTAAATCCCCCTGTTGCCGAGCAAGCCTCGCTTTTCTGATTAATTTCTGAGGGCTATCTGAGACCGTATCAATGTGTTGAGTGGCGATATCTGGCTCACCTCTCTCAAAGGCGAGGTCGATTGCGGTCAAGCGAAGGTTCTCATCATCGTTAATCTGTATGGCATCATCAATGAGCACCGCCGCTGCTGCGCTATCTTCAAGAGAAATTGTTGCAACATTTTCGGTCAGCCATTCTGTATCGAGTTCATTTCCTGAATTCAAACGATGATGAGCCTCTATTCTCCGAGCCCTAAAACCCTCTCTTTTAGACCAAATCTCCGCTGCTTTGCTATGCAGATTTCGTGTGATTTCTTCATCCAGAGTCGCTCGTCGAACATTGCGAATTAGGTGATGGGGCTCTACCAGGCTATCCATCCATCTGAGAACTGCCGAATCGTCCAATTCTGAAATTCCTTCTGAAGCCAATAAATCCTCTGTGGATAGGGGTAATGGTGAGAGGCTAAGTTCGTCCAATGTACCAAGGCCCTCGTTAGTTAATCTTCTCAAAACGGTACTTTGAACAAATTCCTGCACTGCTTGCCCTTCTTCTGGTATGTCTTCATCTGGAGACCATAGATGCAAGGCTAATGGATGTCCGCCCAATGCTTCAGCAACCTGTTCTGCGGATTCACTGCCGATTGATTTTGGCAATAATTTGACAGCATCAGAGGTATCCAATCCTTGTATTCTAAATTCTTCAAAACCTTGTAAAGTTCCGAATGGGCTCGGTGCGCGTACTGCTGCGAGAACTCCTGTGGAAGTTTCAGCGCAGGCCGAAAGTAGCGAATGAACAGCACTCAAGTGACGCGGATGTAATTCCTGCGCCTCATCGATAATTAGAACGGTTTTTTTTCCGCTTGCTGCAGTTGCAATTGCTGCGGGATCACTAGGGGATTCTTTACCTAGCCACATTGAACCTATTGCAAAAGCATCGGTGTCAGAGTTACATGTGGCCCATCGAATTTTGAATCCACGCTCCATCAATAACTCTGCAACGGAGCGTGTAAGGCTAGTTTTTCCGATTCCCGGAAGACCGGTTAACTGCAAATTTTCACCAGCCAATAATTTCGTCAATAATATATCTAATTCATCCTCTCTACCACGAATTTGAATTTTATATGGCATTGGCCCAATAGCAAGACTTTGGGATTTCTCAGGCAATTCTTCCTCGGACAAGAGCTCGGCTCTTTTCCTTCCAGAATCGGTCAAATGTACGACGGTTCGACGACGAGGGCCTCCGTCGATAACATGGGCCAAGCGAGTAGAAATCAAGCCAGAGGCTTCCAACTCTTTCAGAGGCGTATGAATTGCCGAGCGAACTAGCCCGAGATGCTCCGCAAGTCCAGGGAGAGATAGTGATCTTGGAGCGTCCCAGGCACTCTCTGCCTCAACTCCAAAGTCGGCCAAGCGAAGCAACAGACGCCGCTGTGTGTCGCTCAGCATGTATCTTCAGCGAGGCCATCAGTTCATGGGCGTTGACCTTAACCGACTCATGCCCATGGCAGTCAATCCAGCCTCTCTCGACCTCCCGCGCAAGCCCGGAGTCTATCTGTTTAAGCGAGCTGACGGGAGGGTGCAATACGTCGGAAAGGCCACAAATCTACGTTCTCGTGTTCAATCCTATTTTGCCGCTAAACAAAAACGAGAAAAAGTGCCAAAATTAGTCGCTGAATCCGACGATGTTGAGTATATTGTCACACAGAGTCCGTCCGAAGCGTTAATTCTCGAGAGGCAATTAATCAGAAAACACAAACCTCGATACAATTCTATGTTGATGGATGACAAATCATACCCGTTCATCGCATTCACCGGGCATGAGCATCCAAGGGTAATCTATACCCGCCATCCTCCAAAAGACTCCCAGCGTTGGGGACCATTTCCAGACGCTGGTGCTGCAAAACAGGTAATTCGACTAATTCGGTCACAATTCGGTATTCGTGATTGCCCAGAACTACTGCCTAGCGGATGCCTTGCAATGCATATTGGACTCTGTTATGGACCATGTATAGAGCCAGAAGGATATGACCAACAGGTTAGAGCCGCTAGTAGTGTGTTGGATGGAGATGCAGGGGTGCTAATCGAGGCCTTACAGGAAGAGATGGACAGAGCATCCGAAGAACTTGATTACGAGGCCGCAGCTCAAAAAAGAGACTTGATTCAAGCAGTAAATACCACCTTATCTCAACAAGTTATTCACTCAAGATTTTACCAGGATTGCGATGCTGTAGGATTCTCTTCAGTTGGTGAAGTAGCGGTCGTATTGATTCTACACACACAAGATGGGGTAATTCAGGGACAAGTAAGCTACCCTGTTCTTCATCGGGGAGACATCGTAGCATCCGTATCACTAGTATTGTCGGAACATTATGCTAATCGAAGGCCTCCAAAGACCTTGCTAGTGCCAGCACCTCTTACCGATTCGATGAGTGATTGGCTTAGTGAAAGAAGAGGGAAGAAAGTGACAGTACGTAATCCTCAGCGAGGTGAATTGGCAAAGCTGCTAGCAATGGCAGGTTCTAATGCGGAAATTCAGGCAGCTCGCCAATCAACCAAGAGATCTGGTAATTTGGAACAAATGGCTGCAGACCAAGCCGCAAAGATGCACGGATTCGGCTCACTAGACCACATTGTATGCTTCGACATGGCTCAAATTCAGGGCAAAGAAAGAGTCGGGGCCGCGGTGGTATTCCGAAACGGTAGACCATCGAAAAAAGAGTACAGAACATATCGTGTGAAAACCGATGTTGAAGATGATTTGAGAATGATGAGAGAAGTTGTTGAGCGATGGTTGAAGCGTCAAGAGGAGTGGCCGGATTTATTATTATTAGATGGTGGAGAGACTCACCTCAAACATATTCATGCAATGCTAACTTCCCATGGATTGGGTGACCGTTTTCCAATTGCAGCATTGGCTAAGAAAGAAGAAACACTTTGGCGTCCAGATATAGATCCTGTAACATTAGACAGAAAATCTAGAGTCTTGGTTTATGCTCGTGACGAGGCCCATAGATTTGTCAATACATACCACAGAAAACGGCGTTCAAAGGGCGGTCTGAAGAGCCCACTCGAAGAAGTCGAGGGTCTTGGGGCAAAGAAAATCCAATCACTATTGCGTCATTTTGGTGGAATGAAGGGAATAGAACACGCAACTGAAGCACAATTAGCAGCTACTCCTGGAATTGGTAGGGCTTTGGCACTGCGAATTTTCACGCACCTACATGGATGATTATTCAGGGTCGTCTTGATCCCACCACTTGGAAGATTCAGTATCGTTATTTTCGGGGTTTTCAATAACCAATTTTTCTTCCAATTCTCCCATTTGTGCGGCTAATTCCAAATCCAACATTTTCTCTTCAATTGCTTCTTTTTCACTTTTAGAAGTAGCATTCCGGGCCTTTCTTCGTCGTCGCCATCGACTGATAGCTAGACCTAAGAATACAAAAATCACCAAGATGTATTGAGCAATCTCACCAAGAATGAAGATATAGCTCACTTCAATACTCCAAGATATGGTGTCATGTTGACGGTAACATTGTGGCCAATTTTCCGCCTCGGGGCAAACAGGAGTTCGATAACTCAGAACCTGTTTACCATCAATTACCTCTACATAACCCAGCCCTTTTTCACTTTCAAAATCGAGCAATCGAATTGAATCAGGCATCGTAATTTCTAACCTAGCGGAACTTTTGATTAAGCCCCAAAGAGTATTTTCCATAATTGGTGGGACAACTGAAAAGAATATTGCGCTCTCAGAACTAACTCCGAAATCGGAGAATTGAACCCCAAGGTCGGCAAAAGCAGATGCCAGTGGATTTGTCTCAGCTGAAGCCGGAGCGAAACTAATCTTTACTTCATCTTCGACGCCGTGGATAAGAGCGACCGTTAACGATGAAGTTGAAATCTTTACACCTATCTCGATTGGGTTGGTATCACTAATTTCCATATTCAAAGGCATCTCCATTGATGGTATTTCCAATGCGATTGGAAGCGGTTCAATTTCCAATTTTGTATTGAGAGTTTCCGAGCCTAAAATAAGGTCTTGGGAGCCTATTTTTTCTATCTCCTCGAATGCTATTTCCACCTCATCCATGAGTGAATTCGACAAGCCAATTAAGCCAGAATTAGAAACCTCAAGATTGTAATCTCCACTAGCTAAGGGAATTGTTGCTTGAAGATTTGAACCTTCCAATAAGCCCCCAGATTTTCTATCTCCAATAGCAATTATTCTACGAATTATGTCGGCAGGAATTGGACTAATCTCCATGTTTTCCTCTTCAAGGTTGACTCCGAGACGGTATATCTCAAGAGTAACTTCCGAAGTAAATTCAAACTCCACAGCAGATTTTGTCTCCCTTATTGCCACCCTCTTTATTTCCAAATCTACATCCATTGACACACAGGTTTCTTGGCTCGAACCACAAATCAAATCCTCACTTTCATCGGTGCACTCTGTGGGATCACCCACTCCTCCTCGGCCACTCTCTAAACAAATTGCATGCTGCCAATCATAAGGCCTAGAGCCAGTGAGACCAAAGTTCTGTCTTGATTCGCCATCGGAATGAAATTCTAGCGTATTTGATTCTGAATCAGTTAAATCTAGCCATTCAGGTAACTGAACTGTCATTGAGATATCAGCACTTGGAAATCCCTCGGGTAATACATCTTCCAAGAAGCCTAAATCAACTTCGAGGTCTAATTCTAAAACACTCATTAATGCAGCCAAATCCTCATCCGTTAGCATCGATAAATCAAGACTAGAGATGTCTCCTTTTGCGTGTTGAGTCAGTTTGCTGACAATGTTAGATGCATGCATCTGCGATGGCATTGAACTGGTCTGAAGAATAATTGGGTAAGTACTGGCCATAGCTCCAGAATCCCCTAAACAGTACCTAAATGCTAGATTCTCATCGCAAGTTTCACCTGGGTCATGAAGAAACATCAATCCTCCAAAATCTTCGACTGGGGAAAAATCAGGTGTTTGGAATAAGATATCTACTCCTAGAGCCTCGGAAAATGTATCAGAAAGTGTATCGATTGGAATAGCATTCAACATCCCATTTACATCTACATCTAATTCGGAATCAAACATTCTGATTCCATCAGAAGTTACTGAATCAAGACGAATTGTATCAGTTTCGAGATTTAGCCCCCACTCGGAGAGAGTTTCAGCGCTAAGATGATGGACGTAGATTTCCATGTCGATTCGACTATTCATTCGATCCCTTAGGTCGACATCAACTACTAATTGCAAGGATGGACCTGCCTCATTTTGCCATTCTGGAGGAGAAATTCCACTATCCAGAGTAGCGACTAAGTTTACCAAAGTCGGCTCCGAAAAAGGCGAGCCTGCAAGATTGTTGATGGAAACCCTTGCCCCTTTATCGGATTGGTGGCTTTGATCTAGTTGAAAAATTTCAGCCGGATAATCAACCGAATCCACCGTTGCATATGATGGAGGAATCATGATGTATTCTAGATAATGCCCTGAGGAAGCGACTGTTGTAAAATTCGAAGTCAGCTCGCCTCCCATTAGCATTAATCCCTCCATCATCCGATCCACATCTCCGGTATTCGAGTCCATTCCGATGTTTGTTGGATCGATGATTAGCGATAGTGCAGAACGCAAACAAATGGGTGGAAAGAATGGGTTGTTATCTTTGTCTAATTCTTCATCAACTGAGTCTATGTCGGGATTCATTGTACAAACCGCTTGTTCGCGTGAAAAGAAAGAAATTTCAGTTGTTGGTTGAATTGGGCCAATTGTTGCCCCCGGGAAATTTTCATCAATAATTTCCTGGATTAAGTCTTCAACATAATCAATCATTTTTTGTTCTACAGAGGGCCCACCTCTCGCTAACTCCCGAAAGTTTCTGATGTAATCTGCTGGGATTCCATCAGATGCATCGCTATCGCCCTCTAAGTCAATATCAAGAAGACCCAATTCATCTCTTGGTAGCTCGTAGATTCCAAATTCAATACTCATCTCGATAGTTGAAGCAGTTTCCATAACCATTCGTACCTGCCCTTCTACCCATTCATCAGTGACTGTTGCATCTAGATCAGAATCGTAGTCGTCGCAGATTCCATTTCCACCATTCCAAGTCGAACATATGTCGTTCACCACTTCTGCGTCTCCGGGTGGTGGAGCAGCGGCTACTGTTTGCACCATCAGTAGCAGGACCAAGGTGACTGCCGCGCGGCTCATGCCGCGCGTATGAGCGGCCATATACCATAAGTCTGAATCCAGCATGCATCGTCAGAGAGGCTATGCATGAGCAGGACCCGCATGGCCGACTACGTGAATTCGTCGGCCAATTGATTCAGCAGAACGGTGCTGATTCTTCTTTGTTGGACACTCTTCCTAAGCGATGGGAAAAATTTGCAGATGTCGTCCTAATGCCTCGTACGGCCTTTACGGATGAGGGCTGGAATGATGTACGTGGACCAGAATTATGGTCTGCAATTGCATCTGCCCTAAAGGTAAAACGGGTAGGAATAATTGGTGAAATCGTTGGAGAAAAACGCGAATCCACTGTCAAGCTTCTTCACGGTGAAAATGATTGGGTGGTTCGAAGAGAAAATGGTATCGACTATGGGTACAACTTCACCCAATGTATGTTCTCCGCCGGCAATGTCAATGAGCGTCGTAGAATGGGTGAGGTTGGAGGGAACGGAGAAACCGTTGTGGATTTATTTTCTGGGATCGGATATTACTCTCTTCCAATGCTAGTTTATTCGCGAGTAAATCATATTCATTGTTGCGAGTGGAATCCAGTAGCGGTAAAGGCTCTGGAGTGGTCATTAGATCGAAACAATGTAGCCAATAGATGTACTATTCATGAAGGTGATAACCGTTTGACTGCGCCGAATTTATCAGGGCAAGCGGATAGAGTAATTCTTGGTTTGTTACCTACCGCGGAAGGCGGATTTAAATTGGCGATTGACTGTCTTAAGAAAATTGGAGGATCCCTTCACATCCATGGTATAGCACCTGCCTCTGATCACGATTCTTGGGTCGAAGAAACAATCACTAAATTATCAAATTTAAATCACGATTTTTCAATTACTAAAACTTCTCAAGTTCGGGTAAAATCCTACGCTCCTCATTGGGATCATATTGTGCTGGATGTGAATTTGAGTCCCCGCGCATGATGCTTCGTGGAATCATCAGTCTCATTTGCTAGGACTATGTCAGCGTCGCAATGGGTGAGGAGTGCTGTGGCCATGATCACTCCAATGAGGATGTCTTGGAGGCCACTATAATCGAAGACTCTGTCCGTAGAAGTTTCGATTTCTATGGAAGACTTGAAGAATTAGATTCTCGCTATCTTCTGGGCGGAGGAGTTGCAGTTTTCGCTATCGTTTTGATGCTCATTATTTCCACACTATGGACTGCAGCAGGACCGTCTATCGCCGGAGGAGAAGATGATGATTGGTGGAATATTCCAGTCAACGAACGCCACAAGATGGACCTCAATATGACTGGCCTGCGCAGTCAATTGCCAGAAGCAGGCCCTTACACTTGGAGTGGCCCTACTGAACACTACGTCGAAGTCGATTTACCTCCAAGTGAGCAAGACGTAGGATATCCCGGGCCGGCTTTGATGCACATCGCATTGTGGATGCCGGATGTGGAACCTGGAACTAAAGTTCCTGTAATTGCAACTATCCATCCCTACTACGACTTTGGAGGCGAAGGAGTAGCTGGTGACGACTCTAACCCGAATACAATTCCTGACGCTGGAGTAGGTGCATGGGTGTTAGAACAATTCGTACCTCATGGTTATGCATTAGCTCAAGTCTCAACTTTCGGAACTGGGAAATCAACACATTGCCAAGACGTCAAAGGCTTAGGTGAACAAATAGGAATCCAAGCCGCAGTGCATTGGTTGGGTGAGCAGAATTGGTCAAATGGAAATGTTGGATTAATGGGTAAGTCATATGCTGGAACGACAAATTGGGAAGCCGCCCAAAACCCATCTCCACACCTGAAGACAATCGTTCCAATTTCTGGCTCTGTAGGTGTCCAGCAGATGTTCTACCGCAACGGATCATCAGAGGCTCGAGCGATGCTCTATGATGTCCTCTATGAGGGTGCTACTGCTGACGCAACCGAGGACGACATGAGAATGTGTAGTGACGACGCGATTGGGCCTGTTAGTCCCTTCACTACATGGCTTGGAGCAGGATTTGGCGGTGACGAGTGGAATGATTATTGGGATGAGAGATATCACCTTCAGGATGTGCTTGACAATTACAATGGCAGCGTATACATTGTCTGGGGAATGCAAGATTGGAATGTAGACCCATACCATGCTTTCCCTACCCACGAACTGCTTCGTCAACAGGGAATCAACGTTCGAACTATCGCAGGTCAGTGGGCGCACAATTACCCCGACCAACCGGATAGACATTCAGAAGTGACGAGTGGATACGGGGCAGAGGCCTATCCAAACATGACACGTTTTGATTGGGCTGTTGAGTTATTCCCATGGTTCGAATATTACCTTAAGGGGATTGGAGATGAACCGGAGTCATATGTACAAATGCAAAGAAATGACGGACGCTGGCATATCGAAGAAACATGGCCGCCCGAAGATGCCTCAATACTGCAAGTATCTGGTGATGGAGGTAACCAAAGAGTGTCTTCCACTTCGGGTGGATTCGAAATAACCCTAGAAATTTCTGATGGGCCAATACATATCTCAGGACTTCCCACGCTTCACACAGATGTTAGTACGGGATTGTGTAATGGTGGCCAAATATTTGTTACCATGAAAGATGGAGAATCAGGTCTACGGCTAGGACACGCTACGATGGATGTGCGGTATCGGGATGGTGGTTATGATTCAAAACCTACTGCTTCACTTTCAAGTTACAGAATGCTAATGGAATTCAACCCTATGGATGTGATTGTTCCTTCAGGTATTCTCACCCTACAATTCTCAGAGAGTGGAGAGGACTACATTCCGTCTCCATGTGCCGTTAACGGCCTTTTAGTCAACTCGTTCGACCTTGGTCTGCCTCTAATTGATAGATCGGAGGAGCATGATTCTTGGTTCGATGTCCCTCCATGGTGGGAAGTTCAGGAGATGTAAGTATGAGAGTACTCGCATTCGAGGACTCCTATGAAATAGAAAAGATTCTTGTTGAAGGTGGAATAGATCTCAGCAATTTTGAATTTTTGCAATTTTGGAATACCATGGATTGCTTCGAACGTATCGAGAACTTCCAACCAGACTTGCTTCTCCTTGACCACTACATTCCTCCGGTAAAGGGTTTGGAAGTTCTCCGGGGCCTACTAGGATTAGTCGCTGCTGAACAAATACAAAGGCCGAAATGGATTCTAGGGATTAGTAGTTCCAGCGCTGCAAATGAGGCGATGTTATCTGCCGGAGCTGATGGAGCAATTGGAAAGTTTCAACTCCCAAATCACGAGGTCTGGAAATTATGAAAATTTACACGAGGCAAATGGACCATAGTGACGTGGAAAAAATAGTTTCAATTTACAATCTCGTGATTGAAGAACGTATTGCCACATTTAATGTTGAACTCATTGATTCTAAATCAGTGAAATTATGGAATGAGGAAGGAATTGTATTGGTCGCTGAATTTGACAACGAAGTTATTGGATTCGTACGATCTTATCCCTACAGTAGTAGAATATGTTATCATGGAATTTCTGAGTTTTCAATCTATATTCAAAAATCAGCAAGGAGATATGGTGTAGGCGATATGTTGATGCAAAGGTTCCTTGAATTACTAGAAGAAGAAGGGAAGTGGAAAGTAATCTCAAGAGTATTTCCTGAAAATGTACCATCCCTAAATTTACTTAGAAAACATGGTTTTCGTGAGGCTGGTACACTTCTCCGACACGCTTCTCTTGATGGTGTTTGGAGAGATGTGGTAATCGTCGAAAGATTACTAGGAACAAACGAGGAATAGTCATGATTCCTATTTGGTTGCACGAGGCGGCTAGTCGTTACAATAGCCAATCATTAGCAAACCGAGACGCCTATGCTGCAGTATTATTGATGCCAATACAAAACCTAGCAACGATTCTTGACTGGACATTCCAATCATTACCAGACGAGATTCTAGTAGGAATGGACCCTGACCACCTGCTGGAAAATCCGAAACAAGTCGTTGAAGCTTACGCGGGAGCAGATCAGGAGAATGGATTGTTCGCCGGACAGGGATATCTTCTTGGCGAACCTCACCTAGTTAACCGAGGTGATTCATTTGAAGTTCACCATGTTCCGGAGGAATGGATGGATGGGCTTTTCTCAACTGATAGAGGTTCACGTGGAAGTAGATTCACCCATTGGTTACACACCCATCCTAATGCACCTGCGATTCCTAGTGGAGCAGATGCAGATGCGGCTCAATGGACTGAAGGTACTGACATGATTCTTGGAATTAGATTCTCACCGGAAGGATATCTTCCTTGGTTCGATGATGTTGATGGCGTCAGACGACCACTTAGGGATTTGGATGATAGTGGAGCTTTGGGTAGAGCCAAGACTGGACATCTAATTCATGGCCTCGATTTAATTTGCTTCCACAGGACAGGACTAGGTGTCAATTTGGTGATTACCGATGCTAAAGGATATGCTATTGAGTAATCTGGTTAATCTCGGAATAATTGATCACGATAGTAGGCTAATTCCTCTATACTTCCTCTGATATCGTCAAGAGCCCTATGCCCTGAGTCCTTTCGCCAATTCTTCACATCAGGATACCAAGCCCTTGCTAGAATCTTGATACTAGTGACATCAACACTTCGATAATGGAAAAAGTCGTGTAATTCTGGCATATATCGGCGCAAGAATCTCCGGTCTTGTCCAATAGTGTTGCCACATAATGGAGACTGCCCCGGAGAACAGTGTTGTTTCAAAAATTCAAGAGTTTGAAGTTCTGCTATTTTCATCGAAACGCCTTCTGATTCAATCCTTGCTAACAAGCCATTCTCAGTGTGGTGTTTTACATTCCAGTCATCCATCTTTGCCAATTCTTCTTTTCCAACATCTATGGCAAAGCTTGGCCCTTCAGCCACCACGGAGAGATTAGTTTCTGTAACAATTGTTGCAATCTCAATAATCGTGTTTTCATCCGGGTCAAGACCTGTCATTTCTAGATCTATCCAAACCAATCTACTCTCTGCCATATTATCCCTACATCTACTCTAAATTTAACCATTCAAAAATCTCTTTTCTTTTGGACTTGAGAATAATACCCACAACAAACCTACAGAAATCTGAATTAATCCGGTTAGTAAAAGTGTTTCACGTAAAGTAAGAAGACTTTCCTCAATTATGTACCCGGCAGATATTGTAGATATACCCATTACTAATGTAATGATTAGATTATCAGTTCCAGCCACTCTACCCATCCATTCATTCTCTGTTCTGCGCTGAAGTAGGGTTGTACTGAATACCCATGAAATTCCGCTACAAGCGTGGCTGAAGAACACCAGAACAAGTGTTAGTAAGCCCCATTCGAGATATGCAACTCCCGTGTAGAATATCCCCGCACCCCCCAAAGAAATACCAATAATATACGGAATGTAACGTTTTACTGTCATTAATGGTCTAGTAGCAATTGGACCAAATCCACTACCGAATCCTCTGGCCATGTAGAGCACTCCGATCCCTGCGGCTCCGGTCGAAATTTCTCCTAGACTCGACTCCATACCAATCAAAATTAGTAAGAAAATTTGTGCGCCTCCGCCGGTTGCCCACATGCCTTTAGCCAAAACAATTCGACTGATTTCCGGGCGCTTGATTATGAAGCCCCATCCAGAGAAGATTTCTTTGAACATAGAGGATAATCCGGTGTCTTTGTTTTCATTGGGAGATGGTCCTCCATGAGGAAGGGTAGCAATTACTATTGCCGCGATAAGAAATGTAATTGAGTCAATAATTAGACCCATTTCTAAACCATATTCAGAAATCGCAAAACCTGCAATTCCAGCCCCTATCCCCATCGATGCAGACCAGCCACCAGAGATTAGGGCATTCGCTGTAAGGAGTTCTTCTTCATTGCATATTGTAGGTAAATAAGCAGTTCCGGCTGGGTCATAAGTTGCTCTTCCGACTACTAGTAACATCGCTAAGATGTATACTGAAATTAAATTGTCAAGAAGTCCTAATAGAATAAATAAAATCAGTACACAGAAAGAAAATATGTTAGCAATAACCATCAAATATTTTCTTGGATATCTATCAGCCAACATTCCTGTAATCGGTTCCAATGGAGCAAAGGTGAAACTCCTAACGGCTAGAACACCTGCTATTGCCAAAGGCGAGTCATCCGATGCTTCACCGGCTAACAAAAACATGGCTAGAACGGTAAACCAATCGCCAATGTATAGAATCATATTCGAACCCCAAAGACGACTGAACGTCTTGTTGGTGCGTAATAACTCGAGATAGCCTGGACTAGTCAAAATCATTCCACCTTTATGATTTGATCAGACTATCTCTGGAAGAACCTTCAGGACGATTAATGGGAATAAGGAAAACATCACGTTGGTGAAAATCGCATCACGTGTGGCACGCATATGATTGTCAAGAATTGATTGCATTCGATTCTCAATCTGCTCAGCTAAACCTTCTGCTGGATA
Organism: Candidatus Thalassarchaeaceae archaeon; assembly: GCA_023268715.1. Classification (GTDB taxonomy): domain Archaea; phylum Thermoplasmatota; class Poseidoniia; order Poseidoniales; family Thalassarchaeaceae; genus MGIIb-O1. The sequence continues at coordinate 6,594 of JALRLV010000011.1, read as the reverse complement.
TGTCGCATAACCAAGCCCCAAGTCGATTATATCAGCTACTTTATTCAAAATTGTTGAACTGACGCTTTTGATTTTTCCAGGTTTTTCTAGAGCAAATTCCTCGCCATCAACAGGCTCAAGATTTTCTTTTGGTGACCAAGGGCGAGGGATTCTGAATTCTTCGATATTTCGAAGAAAGTCTCTACCAGCAAGTGCCCTCTCTACTCGACGTTTGACTCTTTCAAGATTCATCTTGGCCATTTTCTTCAATGAACGTCGAGTACGCATGACTCTTCTAAAGTCCCACAGCACCCAGTAGACGAAAGCAATAATCAGAAGTTTTTCTCCCAAACTTGGGATGCTACCCCAATCTTCCCAACCTATCTTACCCATGCCTATTCGAACTATTCCAGCCGCAATACTAGGAAGAACAAATGCAATTACTTCTTGTTTCAATAATCCATCAAAGCCCGTTATCGGTAATCTGTGATGGTTTTGTTTGAGCCATCGCCAGTGACGTGTCCTCTCATCTTTAGGTGCAAATACAGATATGAGATCAAGTAACGGCCTTCTCAATAGCCAAATTCTAAGAAAAAGTGGAATTACTAAGGCGAAAACATAGGCTTCCCAAGGAGTTGAAGGTGGCCAGCTCGGTAGTGCGTAGGCACCTTCCATATGGGCTCGTAGCATAGGTAAGCAATCAATTTCACTCCGAAGAGTGAGTCATCGTGTAGGAACTGAAAGTGCTGATCTTGCCATTATAATGACAAGTATTGCGGAACCGATCAAGGTAGCGGCAAGGAGATTTGAAGTTCTAACCAACATCAGGCAAAATCCTGTGATACCACAAGCGTAACTTACAACTTCACAACGAGATGCTAGGTGCAAAACTGATGATGGGACCATGACTGGATTTGGATATTCTCTAATCATTCGGCTTAGTAAAATGTACAACCCTTGAAAGGGAATCGCGATACAAAATAAGGCCATTGCCACGAGTAGAAGAGTCTCAGGATTATCGTCAGCGTTCAATTCACTACCCTTCCAAAAAAGATTGCTTAGACCAACACTCAGTAATCCCGTGTGGATGAGGGCAGAGGTGGTTGAGACTGAAGTCGCTTCCACCGAATCGGGTACCATAGGGTGAATCCGATTTGAAGTGCTCTTGAGAATTGCGCTCGATTATTGTGGTTACCTACTGGTTATCTGGGAGTCTACTGGCCATCGCCCTCTTCCATATCGGCGGCACTACACATGGCCACCAAGATGCATAGTAACCCCATCTTAACTCTGGTGTACCTTCGTAAGGCCTTAGCTTCCAGAAGGGGACACTCGCTCTGAGATGGTGGTCGGAATGTCGGGTCAACTCTAGCAGACTCCACCTAGACCACCTAGCCTCTGTATTCCATGAGTGCTCCTTTGCAAACCTCTCGTCCTCAGATCTTCTCAGCCCCCAATGACGAATGTAATTCACGTACTCTAGAGTTAGAATTGCTATCCCAGACATTACAAGCCATCCTGTTGCAACTGGAATCCCATCAAAATACCCAAGCATACCGGGGAGAAATGCTATTGCTATCAGCGTAACCATTTGTAGCAAAATACCGCGATAAGTAGGATTACTGAAACCTGTCTTACCCTTCTTATTGTGTACACTAGCAGACGAGAAAAACTGACCTGGTATAGTACTCATCCAGAACGACCACAAACCCTGATCAGCTTCTGCACTGGCGGAGTCTTTGGCTGTGCTTACCCACTTATGATGAACATGATTGTGCTCGTAGGTAAAGTGAGTGTAGTGGACAGAAAAAAGCAGAACTCTGGCTAGTCTCCATCCTGGACTCCCTCTTTTCTTGTGACCGAGTTCATGAGCGGTGACTATGGCCGAGGCAGCGGCACTTAGGCCAGAGGATAGAGCCCCTACAACAAGCCACCACGTCATACCCTCATTGGCAGCGAAGAGGAAAAATGTAGCAACGACTACTATCTGTAAGATTCCATGAACCCACAGAAGTACCTCGAAGGGGGTTCCAGATTCTCTCGGGGGACGTGCAACCTTGGATTCGCCCATTACGATGTCAAGTATTGGTGCTACTCCCCAAACAAAGACTACCCCCATTGCCACGTACGACTGGTCCTCAACTATACCCAAGATGTTTCCAGAAATGGCAAGAATTGGAGTAATCAAACCGAGCAGATGGACTACCCAAGGTTCTGGTTTCAGTTCAACTTCGTGGTTTTGACCCACGACCGCGGCCTCATTCATACAAATGTGCGTGTTTGGCTCTAGTCTTAGCGATTTTTGGTGACACAACTGCTTGACAGTACGGGTTCTGTGGATTGTTGGCGAAGTAGTTATGATGGTAATTTTCTGCTATCCAAAACTTACCCAACGGACTTACTTCTGTTACTATGTCATCCACGTAATTTTGTTGCACATATTGCATTACATGTTCGATATCCATCCGCTGTTCTTCGTCCGAATAAAATACACAACTACGGTATTGGGGACCTATGTCGTTGCCTTGACGATTCAATTGAGTAGGATCGTGAACAGTAAAAAATACCTCAAGAAGAATACGTTGTGAAATGATTTCGGGGTCGAATACAACTTTCACAACTTCAGCATGACCTGTATGCTTTCCACACACCTGCTCATAGGTGGGGTTCTCTACGTGGCCACCTGAATATCCAGGGACTACTTCGCTAACCCCTACAAGGCCTAGCATTGCACCTTCCACACACCAAAAGCAACCGCCACCTAGGACTATCTCCTTACTCATCGAAGGTTGGGAAGCAGAGCCTCGCTTTCATATCTTCTAGAATGTAGAAAAAATTAGATTACTCCCAACAACTCATCTGAAATTATGAGAACCATGAAAATTAACATGAGTACTTCGAAGAGCGCATAAAATACAAAGATAGTCTTCATAACATTATCATTGAAGTGCCACCATTCCAGAAACTCTTCTTTGTTTCTCTGAAATAGTTGGAGCATAGGGGACTTCATACACCTTGCTCATCATTCGTCATCAATAAGTTATCCCCATCATCAAGAATTAATCTTCTCTAGGTTAAGATAATCTGTAATCGCAAGAGCCGAGTCCTCATGCGCACCAAGGCTGGCTTGCTAGTTCTGCTAATGATTGGTGCGTCACTCTCGGGTTGCATCTTCGGTAGTGACCCTGTCCCGGAACCCGAACCCCAACCTGAAGGTGAGGTCAGATTCTGGGTCACTGGCCCTGATGGTCAGAATATCGACCTTCCACCATTACCGCTGAATTTCACTTTCTCTAACGTAGGTGAACAGGGCGCTGAACCAAGTATTGGCATTACCTCTAGTGGCTGTATGTTCTTCATAGCCTTCGAGAAAGTAATGCGTTCATGCGATCACGGAGATTCTTGGGAAATTGTAGATGATATCGCATCCCATCCATCAACATCTGATCCGTGGGGATGGGTCGACCCAATCACAGACCGAGTCTACAATGTGCAAATGGTTGGACTTCTGACAACCTGGATTGCATGGTCTGATGATGACGGAGAATCGTGGATTGGAAATCCTCATGATTCTGGTCCAATTCCTCTCAATGACCACATCAAACTAGGAACTGGTCCTTGGACTAGTGATGGATATGGTGCAGTTGCAAATAGTAACCCAGCCGCATGGGAAACTGCGACTTATTTCTGCTACAACAAAATTGCAGGAATATTCTGCTACACCTCATTCAACGGAGGTGCTACATTCGAAGTAGGAGGACAAGTGTTCGGAATGGCAACCACCAACGGAGGCCTACACGGAGCAATAACCTCAGCTCCGGATGGAACTGTCTATGTTCCTCCTCGAGTCGAAACACCGACTGTCATATTATCGAAAGACAACGGATTAACTTGGTCTGAGAGAACAATGGGGTTGGATGTAGGTACACCTTACCCAAGAAAGAACTCCGAAGTAGGTACTGACAGCGAGTCAAATGCCTATCACATCTGGACTGGAGCGGATCAAGGAGTATACATGTCTCGAAGCACAGATTCTGGCAATTCATGGGAGGAAAATAGTATCAGAATTAGCCCAGCGGGTGTAATATCATCAGTATTCCCACATATCGATGCGGGCGACCCTGGAAGAATTGCTATCACTTATCTTGGAAGCGAGGATGTTGGCCTATTGAACACCTCAAACATTGACGGTAATCCATGGGATGGGAATGCGCATTACGCCCCTCACAACACAACCTACCACCTCTACATTACCTACTCATTGAATGCGCTGGATGATGAACCGGTCTTCCATACTATGCGGGTTACTGATGACCCTGTGCAGATGGGCTCAATCTGTCTGAATAGCGGAGATTGCAGGGACTTTGGTGGCTCTAACCGCAACCTCTTGGACTTCAATGATTTACACATCGATCTAGAAGGAAGAGTGTATGTTGCATTCGCAGATGGGTGCACAGGAGCGTGTGCTGATGGTAATAATTCCACATCTGAGGATTCACGAGATAGATTGGGGTCGGTTTACTTCCTAACTTCAGGCCCTAGCCTATACGAATCAGTTGGAGATCTTGCTGAATTCATGTGATTGATTACCAATCAGGATTCTTGTATTCTTCAAGCCCAGGATTATATCTTTTTTGATTGTTCACACCCTCCGGCTCTCTGGGTTTCCATGGAACCCGAAGTGCTGAAGCCAACTCTCTGGAGTCAATTTTTCCTGCAGTGAACAACCACGAAACATCTAGGTCTGACTTTCGAGATTTGTAGCGGTCTTTACAGATTACTACCTTGTTGTAACTCGGCCCCTCTTCTCGTATTAGCCCCCATGTCCGAACACATTTGACATCGGATAGCTTGATTTTGCCTTTTTCAACATCGTAAATTGGGATATTCCATAGGTCTTCGGTCGAGGTAATTACGTTATTTTTGCCATCGATGACCAATCTGTGCCTAACCAATTGTCCGGCGATTACTCCACCTGCAAGGAAGAACCAGCAGCCACCTGTTAAAGGGAGGAAAACAATCAATCCCATGAGTGACTCTACATTTCCAGATAATAAATCGATTAACATAACAATAGTACCACCCCCTGTAATCAAGAGTAGGGGGGAACAGATTATCGTCGTGATAAATGCCCCTAAGTATGATCGCTTCTTTGTAAATACAATTGGTTCTTCTTGCTCTGACCACCATTCTTTAGTTGGAATCTCCACGCTTCCATCATTTAGGAATGGCATCAAATCTATTTGCTTACCAGTATCATATCTTTGGTCAGGAAGGTACATGTCATTAATTTCGGAAGTATTCTCATAAAGTACTGTTCGTAATTCGTCAAATTCCAATTTATTTGCTTCTTTCATTATTTTCTGAGCTTTCTCTTCTGCTCTTGGGCGATTCCGGTCTACTCTCCAATTTTGATTTCCGAAGTTGGCAATTTCTTGGAGACCTACGGTGATTTCTTCCTTGGAGAATTGCTGGCTTTCTGAATATTCAATTAATCCCGAAATTATCCCTCTAATCAGCATTTCATCTTCGGGTGGAAGTCTGAGAAATCCCCTACCGGTAACTTCTAGAGCTTCTTGTGAAAATTGTGGTATTTTGAAAAAATCATTCAAAAATTCTGAAACGGGGGATGAAGATGATTCTTCCGGGTGTTCTCGAAACTCTAATCTATCCTGAAATTCAGAATAGTTTTCATTAGCCCAAATTCTTCTTTTCGACTCTATTAATTCTCTTAGAAAGTAATCAGAGATATTTTCATTGCGCCATTCATTGAAGTGTTTGAATTCCCATTTTCCTTTGGCATTCTTGTATTTGACAAAATCACATCTCATAAACATATCAATTTCCGCTATTTCTTCTTGAATATCTCTCAGAGAACCGGTTCCAGAGAGCCGTGCACGAATTTCCTTAATTGTCTCTTGGTAGTATATTGAGTTAAACTCCTTGGAAGGGACTCTGAGATGGGCAACATCCATCTTTTTTGAAACGAATACAAAGGAATATTTTGGCGGAGGATATTCTCTTTCCCCATTCAACTTTTCTACGGGGGATTCGTATTCCTCCGGAATGAAATCAGAATAAGATAGATCCTTAATTTGAAAATGATCGAATATCTCTTCGTACAGTTCCTCAGGATATGCTATCCACACACTAGTTTTAGCATACTGAATGACTTGAGCCTTTTGCCGGCTTAGTTAGTATTCATCGGCGATAGTTGGGTGCTTCACGGGTAATCTCAACATCGTGAACATGAGATTCCGAAAGTCCAGCATTTGTTATTTTGACAAATTGGCAATTCTCACGCATTGCACCAATGTCACCATTGCCTGTGTAGCCCATGGAAGAGCGTAGCCCACCGATCAATTGGTGGAGGACGTGTTCGACAGGCCCTCGAGCAGGAACCCTACCTTCAATTCCCTCTGGAACATATTTGCGTGTATCTCCCTGTTCTGATTGGAAATATCGCTCGTGAGCCCCCTTGCTCATTGCTCCTACACTTCCCATGCCTCTGTAGACCTTGTAGGAGCGACCTTGGTAGAGGATTACTTCACCCGGCGCTTCATCAGTTCCAGCAAGAACACTACCGACCATTACACAGTCTGCGCCGGCAGCGAT
>JALRLV010000010.1 GCA_023268715.1 Candidatus Thalassarchaeaceae archaeon | reverse complement strand
GGGATACTAACTTGAGGTGGTTCGGGCTCAAAAACAGGTTCAGGCATTTCTTCAGCCGGCCCGTTATCCACGAACCATTCGGTTTCAATTTGTTCTACAATTGGCTCTGGTTCTGGCACAATTGGTTCGAACACTCTAGGATCATCTGGCAGGGTAGATTTGGAATCCTGATCGACTATCCAAACTGACTGATCGTCATGGAAAACCGACTCTTCGGCACCTGATTGAACAGACGTATCGATTCTCGCGGTAGAATGTTCCTCCTCAACACTTGCTGGAGGCATTTCCCTTACCGGAGTCTTTGGCACCAAACTCTCGTGTGGTTCAGCGACTTGAATCGGTGTATCATCGGGTGTTGTTGGCATTCTATCATTAGCTTGTAGTGTACGACCAAGTAAGCGTCCAAAATTACCCTTAGGTTTCCTAGATTCGGGCAACTCAGGTGGCTCTGTTCCCTCCTCAACGAAGTAGAATCCAGACTCATCATCTGCTCTCTGGTATATTTCACTAGATTCTGGTTCAGGGATTAGTTCTGCTTGATGTAACCTTTCCTCTTCAACCTCTTGTAGTTCCGACTCCTCTGGAGTGTTCCAAATTTCATCAGGAGCCTCGAATTCACCGTTCCATGAATCCTCTTCTTCGTCTTCATCATCATCATCCCAAAGGTCGTCGGGTTCATCTTCCTCTAATTCAAAATCATCTATTTGGGAAGTGGATTCATCTGACTCTACTTCTACCTCTTCAAACTCTTCAAACTCTTCAGTAGATTCTTCTAATTCTGGTTCGGCCTCAAATTCTTCGAATATTGTAGGTTCTGATTGAACAGGTGGAGCTCTCCAAGTGGTTAACCGATCTAGAGCGCCCCCTTCAGCTGGATTATGTCTCTCAGCGATTAAGTCACGTAATAGGCGAATTACCCTACGCGGGTTACCATCTGTATGCTGGTGGATTGCAGTAAGAAGACTCGGCCTGATATTCCACTTTTGATTGGCCGAGCGAGAGATTCTACGATTGCTAAGAATCTGAATTTGTTTCTGGTCTAAATTCTGTAAATGATGAGGATCGTCGAATATACCTAACACACCTTCATCCAACCCTGCCAATTGAGAGGGAGTAATTGCGACTACGACAAGTGCTCGAAGTCTCTGGAGTAAGGGGGCTAATCGAGATAGCATTTGGTTCAAGTCTACATTCGAAGGATAATCGAAGGCGATTAGAGGAAGAGTTCCAGCCTCTTTGTCTAGTACCTCAACCATCTTATCCGAGACCTGTTGGATTGAAGGTGGAATGTCAAAGCCTCCCAGATATACAGACAACTCATGGATTATCCCCTGAACAGGGTCATCGGCTTCTGGCCAGAATTGTCCTATGTATGGTCGGCGCGATGTAGTAGAGGCTAGGGCGTTGAGGAATGAGGTTCTGCCCGAACCACGATCTCCAACCAATAGTAGCATCCGAGGGGTTTGGGAAATTAGGTGCTCACGCCATTCCGACAGTAAGCGATCTCGTCCAACTAGATACTCCGCGCGATTTGCTTCGATTGGACGCAGGTCGAAGGGGTTGCCTCGTAATGGAGGCAAATCGAGTATAGATGCGGGCCCTTCGACCATTATCGCGTACGCGAGTCTAGGAGTACATAATATTCACGTATTCTCACACATTAAAGATGTGAAATTAACGTATTATTAGGTATTTCCAGATAGTAAAATATTCTAATTGACTTGCAGTAATACGTTTTACGGCTAGCAATATTAACGCTTTACTAACGCTTTCTTAATGCGTTAATGATGCGTTAACGGTCAAATTAACGCTTTTTTCAGTCCGAGACAAGCATATTTGACTCGACTTAACCCCTATTTGGTTGGAATTATCGGTATTCTCGGCTTAGTGCTCATTAGTGTCTCAAGTAGGCATTTTCGGATTAATCACCACGAAGTGCTTAGAACCGGAAGGTTGTCGCGAGGTTTGGTGAAACAATGCCTGTTGACAACAGCCGATTGAGTGGATTCTACAAACTATCAGTTCCAGAACGAAGAGCCATGCTCGCAGAGCTTGCTGACCTCAGTGAAGAACAAGTCCAGGCTTGGGCAAATGCTGAACTAGACGAAGGTACAGCAGACAGAATGATTGAGAATGTAATTGGCAGATACTCACTACCAATCGGTGTTGCAACCAACTTCATTATCGATGGAGATCACTATGTTATCCCATTTGTAGTTGAAGAAGCAAGCGTTGTTGCAGCCGCATCAAACATGGCCAAGAGATGTCAGAAGAACGGTGGCTTCGTCTCAAACAATACAGACCCGGTTATGATCGGACAAATTCAGGTAGTCGGGTGTGAAGATCCCGAGGCATCTCGGGATGCTATCCTTGCCGCTAAAGACGAATTGATAGAATCCTGTAACGATGTCGACCCAATTTTAGTGAAATTTGGCGGCGGGTGCAGGGATGTTGAAGCCAGAATAATCGATACTGATTCAGGCCCGATGATTATCGTTCACATTCTGGTAGATTGTCGAGATGCAATGGGGGCTAATGCAGTCAATACAATGGCAGAAACTATTGCTCCAAGAGTAGAAAGCATCTCTGGAGGAACTGTGATTCTTAGAATAATTAGCAATCTAGCAGTTCATAGGTTGGCAAGAGTCAGTGCTACATTCACTCCAGAAGAGATGTCCGATACCGGTGATGACCCATCTAGAGGCGCGGAAGTGATTGACGGAGTCTTGCAAGCCTACCATTTTGCGGCAGCAGATCCATTCCGTGCAACTACTCACAATAAGGGAATAATGAATGCAATATCACCTATTGCAATTGCCTGCGGACAAGACTGGAGGGCTGTGGAATCTGGCGCCCATTCATACGCATCACATGAGCGCAGGTATGGTTCAATGACTCATTGGGAAAAGGACACAGATGGAAATCTAGTCGGTTCTATTGAGATTCCAATGGCTGTTGGATTAGTTGGAGGGGCAATTACAATTCATCCAGGAGCCCAAGCAAATGTAGCACTCCTAGGCATTAACTCCGCGGATGATCTAGCGAAGGTAATGGCCGCTGCAGGTCTGGCACAAAATCTCGGTGCTCTTCGAGCCCTTGCAACAGTTGGCATACAGGCGGGTCACATGAAACTGCACTTACGCAATATGATTGCCAGTGCAGGTGCCTCGCCAGATGAAATCGAGCCTGTGGCTGCTATCGTTCGGGAAAGTGGCGAAAGAATCACCATGGCAGCGGTAGAATCTGCATTGCAACAGGTTCGTAGCGAGTAATCACTCATCGCCTTGAGCCGCTTCCATCGCTAGCGCCTCTTCGGATGGTGCTTCAGAGAACTCTTCGATAGTCATCTGTTCATCAGAAAGTGATGCGGCTAGCTGTGCACTGGTAAGTCCAGCCTTTCCAGCTTCTGCCCTAAACCACTCTCTTACCTTCTGGTATTCAACTTCAGGGCAACCGAAGTATTCTGCAAATCTGCGAGTTGTGGTTAATCTTCTGGTCAATCCATCCCTGCGTCTATCGATGAAACCCAATCCGGCTAATTCCCTGACCCGATCGTAAGCCTTAGGGCCAATCATGTCGACTAGTTGAGCTTGCTTCATAGGTTGATGATAAGCGATTAGTGCCGCCGCTGGTAGCAATCTTGCTGGAACATCCGGCCTGACCGACTCTGGAAGATGGGAGGAAAGTGTTGGTCTAACCTCGAAAATCCATCGACCTGCTACTTCGGTTAATTGCAAAGCTGAGTCTCTTCGACGCTTGATTGTAGCACGCAGGTTCTCCAAAGCGCCCGAAACCTCTGAACGAGTTTTTCCGGTTTGCTCCATTAGTTCCTCAACCGTCATAGAGCGACCGGCACTGAAAAGAATCGCTTCAAGAATAGTCGATAATTCGACAGAATCAGACATCGAGTTTCACCTCCATCTCTGGCTTGGGATTAATCTTCTCAGTCAGCACATCAAAATCATTGTAATCGGGGTGCAAATCTTTGATTGAAATCAAACCATCACGCCCCGGTTTTTGGGTTAAATCCGCATAACCTCTGTGGGTGAGGAATAGTGCTGAGACCAAGGCAGTAACCTGTGCTTCAGCCTCCGCTTCATCGAACTCTAAACCACCTTCGACCGATTTGTCTCTAAGGTAGGTTGCGATATCCTTCAGATCGACCGCCATATCGCCTTCATCGGATCTATCTCTGAGTGCATTCCATGTTCGTCGAAGATCTGCTTCCAAATCCTCGATATGAAGGCTACCGGAGAATCTTGCCCTTGCCTTTGCATGAGCCTCTCTCCTCTCCTTTGCGATTTCCTCTCTGAGTTTCAAATCCTCTGAGATTTGTTTAGCACTTTGTAATCCCATTAGTAATTCCCCAAGAGTTACGGGGCGGCTTTCCTCTCGATGAATTCTACCTTCGAACATCGAAGGAAGTACATTGTCCGCCGCACCTGTCATAACTCCTACAGAGAAGTTGTAATCGTCCTCAGTGAATTCTGTCTCCCAGCCACTTACATCGAAGTCTAGGAATTCTTCTTCCAGTTCATCCCATGCGCTATCTTGTCTCTCGATAAGTGTGGATGATTGACCTCTCAAAATCTGCCAGGCCATTCGAATAAGTCGACCACAGGTTGGTAAATCGATATTGTCAGCAGTTTTGATTCGCTCATCAAACATCTCTAGGAAACTTGTAAGGTCTACATCCCAAGGATCTAAGTCCTTAGATCTGAATAATTGGAATACCAAAGCCACCGAACGGTCGAATGGGTCGATTAGGAATTGATGTTCTGCCTCTTCAATAGCTGCTAACTCGACCAATCTGTCTAGATAACGACTGGTTTCGAGGTCCTCTTCGCCTTGCAGTAATCGTGCGACGATATCGTCCCTCATAGCAGCGGCATCGAAGACTGTCATTCTTCTCTCTCCAACTCCTGCTCGACAACCGCCTCGCTGTCAATCTCTTCTTCGTCCTCTTCGGGAGCTGGAATTGCCGCTTCCTTCTCTGCGATATCTTCGCTCCACTCATCGGTTCTTTCCTTTAGAGAAGCCATTGTTGATTCGTTAGATTCTAAGCCCTCGTCTTCAGCATCCTCGGATACTTCAACGCCTGCCCTATCCGCAAGACCTCCAAGACTCAACGGACGATTCATTGGTTCAGGCACCTTTGGCATAGTCTCGGCACTTGGCAAATCTGTCATGCCGTCCTTGGCACTTTGTGCTTCCTTCAGCGCCTCTTGCTCCGCCTCAAATTCTTCTCCAAGTTCTATTGCTGCAGCTCTGTCGAAGTCTGCAATTCGGCGGCTGCATCCATCTCCGGCATGAGTTATTCCAATGTGGTGGTCAGCAAGTGTTAGGCTGACCTTCCTTAGAGTCACCATGATGAATTGAGCATGCGTGCTGCGTATCCTACACAGTGTAGCAATCCGCTCAGCGTTGAATGGATCAAGATTTTGGTCGACCTCGTCAAAGTAGTAGAATGGGCTTGGTTCGTAATCCTGAATCGCAAACACGAAAGCAAGGGCCGCCATCGATTTCTCTCCGCCGGAGAGGAAACTTCGACGAGTCCTCTTGCTCTTCCCTGGAGGGATACAAGCCATTCTGAGCCCACCCTCAAACGGATTCTTGGTATTCTCAAGTTGCAATTCTCCCTCGCCACCTGGTTGTAGCAGCCTGTAGGCTCGAGTGAAGTTACGGTTGACTTCATTGAAGACAGCCAGAAGTCTTGTCTTCCTCTCTTCTTCGAGTTGTTCGGCAAGGCTGACCAGCATGGCGTGTCGTTCCTTGCAGAGCTTTCCATCTGCGACGAGTCCAGCGATTCTCTCGACAGTTATGTCGTAGTCTTCTATCGCTAGCATATTCACGTCGCCGAGTTGGCCGAGGCGGCGATCTAGGCCCTGCACCCCCTTCTCCGCCTCGGCCACAGTTGGCAATTGAGTATCTAAATCAGGAATCTCAATATGACTTTCAGCCAATTCGTACTGTAATTCGGCCAAGGTCTCTTGTTTGCTCCTTATGCTCTCAACGAGACCTTCCAATCTCGACTTGATTGTTTCACGCTGGGTCTGCATCTGATCTATGTGAGCACGAAGACTAGCACGTTCGTCGACTATCTCGTCCCTACGCTCGCTGAGAATTTGATGCTCTTCATTAAATTGTGAAGCTTGTAATTTGAGTTCTTTAAGACTCTCCTCTGCCTTATCGATTGATGTTTGAAGATTCTCGATCGTGGTTTTGGCTTCGGTTATTATTTCGTTTTGTCTCTCAACAGATCTAGTGAGATCATTCTTTCTATCCTCTAGAACCTTTAGTTTCTCGCCACCAGTCAAGATATCCGACTCGGCTCTCAACTTGGTACGCTCAGCCTCAGTCCGTGTGTCCTGAGCGCTTCGAAGAATTTGTGAAAGATGATCTGGAGTGTGATTCTGTAATGCCTCCGCGGCTAATCGGCGAGCCTCCAGAGCGGCTCCATGTTCTCTTTCTGCATCGGCAGCGGCCTCAATCGCTTGTTGGCTAGCGGACTCCAATCTGTCATGTTCATTGCGAGCATCGATAACCTTCCTAGAGATATCATCTACTTGCTTCTGAGCAATCTTAACATCTGCTTTCCAATTTCTCACCTTCACCGAGTGGTCACTATCATCAAGTCCGTGAATCTGGTTCCGGACATCGTTCATATTGTCCCGGATTTCTTTGAGAGCAGCCTCTACTGTTGAATATCTGAGATTGGCTCTATTTACTGCGGATTCAAGTTTCTCCATACCTGCGCCAGCAGCTCCTGCGCCACCGAATGATGGACGTGAGCCCTTTGCGGAAGAACCGCCTGTCATCGCACCAGTCGCTTCCACTATAGAGCCGTCAAGAGTGACCATTCGAACGCCACCCATGTTGCGACGGGCCACATCCATCGCCTGAACAATCAGTGTGTTTCTACAGGCGAAGCGTACAGCGATTTCGATTTCTTCGTCATAATCCAATAAGTCATGAGCGAATCCAATAATCCCAGGGTTTCTAGCGACCATTAGAGCTCTACCCTGAGCGCGAGATGCACTGATTTTGTTCAGCGGGAGGAATGTTGCTCTACCACCGCCATTTGCACCAAGCCACTTTATGCAACTTGCTGCAACCTCATCGTCGCTGACAACGATTGAATTCATACCTCCGCCGAGTGCAAATGCTAGCGCCTCCTCGTGCGAATCGTCCTTTGGCGAAGTTAATTCTCCGAGTGAACCGAGTATTCCCTTGATTTCTCCGCTCTCTCTGAGTTTGGATAATGCGCGCAAAGTTACCGCGGAACCTGGTTTAGAGGCTCTTGCCTCTTGTGCGGCTCGAGCGCGGTCAAGTGCCCTATTGGCACCTCTCAATTGTTCCTCGGCACTATCGCGATCACCGCGAAGTGCGACTTCTTGTTTCTGTAATTGTGTCAATTTAACAGCCAATGATTCTCTGTCCTCAACCGGCTTTTCATCTTGCAGATCTTCGCCGGTTAATTCGAGGTCATCTCGCTCAAGTGACACCACCTCGTATTGTTCCTCCAAATCTGCTAAATTGTCAGAGGCTATTCTTGCTGCTTGCTCGGCTCTATCAGATACCAATCTGGCTTCAGCCATTTTGTCATGTACCTTGGACAGTTCTTCATTTGCTAATCCTAAAGCTCGATTCAAATCCCGAGAATGCTTGTCTCCGGATTCTATTGCTTTGCGTGCTTCGGCCTCGTTTCTTTCGGCCTCCTCAAGGGCATTGTCGGCATCTATCACGGATTGTCTAGCAGCCTCAATATCCCGTACAAGTTGTGTAATCGCGGCTTCGGCTGATTCTAAGTCGGATTGGAAGAATTCGATTTCACCGACCGCATCTTCTGAGGCTCGGTTTTGGTCGCCAATTCTGTCTCGGCTAGTTTCGACCTCAATCTCCAAGGCTCGAATCTCATCCATTACCGCCTTGGATTCTCCAGTTGCCATATCCTCGAGTTCACGAGAGACGTTGACCAATTCTTCTTCCAATTCTAAAAGGCGAGATTCGTTAGTTCTGACACTTTCACGAACTTTGTTGCTCTTTTCTTGATACTTTTCGTGATCTTCGTTCAGCATACGAATCTCATCGACTCGATTACGATACTTGGCCTGAGCCAAGATGATCCTAGCTTGGTCTAACTGTTCTTTGAGATCGCGATACTTGAGAGCCTGTTCTCTCTCTTTTTCCAATTTCTTCAGGCGAGCCTTTTGGTCCGACTCAAATAATTCGATAGTCTCGATATCGTTTTCAACCACTTTACGTTGATTATTGGCTGAGCGAATTTCGGAATCATATGCAGTTACCCCTGCGACCTCTTCCAGAACTCCTCTTCTCTTCCAATCGGTCATTGTCGCGAGATTCGTTACATCTCCTTGCAGGACAATATTGTACCCATCACCATGTAGTCCAGCCTCGGCAAGAGTTCTTCTCATCTCTGTTGCAGTAACACTTCTCTCACCGATTCTGTAGGATGAAACCGGTTGGTTCTTTCTGTTCAAGCGAACAGCCCTTGTGAATGCAACTTCGTCCTCAGCGATTCGAAGCCTTCGTCGCCCTCCTAATTCGGGTTTGTTGGCAAAAACGAGTGTTACCGACATGTGGCGAGCAGGTTTTCCACGCTTTCCACCATTGAAGATTAAGTCGGCAACATTGTCTGCTCGCATTACTTTTGTCGAACGAGTACCGAGTACGAACTGAATGGCATCTCCGGAATTTGACTTTCCGGACCCGTTTGGACCGGTTATTGCGGTAAATCCCTCATCGAATGGGATGGTCATTTCACCGCCAAAAGACTTGAAGTTCTCCACTTCTATTCTCAGTAAGTGCATCCCATCACCTATTTGACGAAGGAAATTTGCCCAACGTCATTTTCGCCCTGCCCTCTTCCAAGGCTATGAAGGTTGAGGCATCACAGCGATTTGGAGAGTGTTTGTAGACACTATTTCGAATGACCGAATAGTGGCTGAAGGATGGTTATCTTCAATGCAGGTTAGTATGAGGAATGCACATGGCAGGGGATACTTCCAATCGTGACCTACCCCCGGTCGATGTCGCGGTTATCGGCTCGGGTATCGCCGGGCTGTTTCTTGGCTTGCGATGTTTTCGAGCCGGGCTCTCCGTTGCAATCGTTACAAAGAAAAGTCTCTCGACATCTTCTACCAACTGGGCTCAGGGGGGAATTGCCGGAGTTCTTGATGTTGATAATGAAGCGGCTTTAGAGGCTCATGTTCGGGACACTCTGGCTGCCGGTGGAGGTTTGTGTGACGAGGGGGTTGTTCGATCGGTTGTGTATGATGCCGCAGATCGGATTCGTGATTTGGTCGAACATGGAGTGCAATTCGATTTGAGTAAAGATGGCATATATGACTTGACCAAAGAAGGCGGACACTCCGAGAGCAGAATACTGCATTCGCGCGATCGAACCGGAGCTGAAATCGAGCGGGCCTTAACCGAAGGCGCCGCGAATGAGTACGAATCAGGACTAAGGATTCTAGAAGATTGGATGGTTCTAGATCTTGTTCGAAGGGATTTGGAAAAGCCGGAAAAAGGAGTCGCAGGTTTGTGGTGTTTAGCCCCTGATGGTAAGGTCTACACACTAGCATCACGATGCGTCGTATTAGCATCTGGAGGAGCAGGTATGCTACATCTCGCGACTACAAATCCATCGGTTTCGACGGGCGATGGAGTGGCTATGGCGCATAGGTTAGGTGCAGATATTTGCGATATGGAATTCATTCAATTTCATCCAACTGCATTAGCTGTCGATTCACAAAATCCATTTTTGATTACGGAAGCAATGAGAGGACACGGGGCGATTTTGATGACCCGTTCCGAATACCAAAAATGGAAGGAGGTTGGAGGAAACCCTGCTGAAATATCCTACATGAGCCGATATTCAGAGAAGGGGTCATTGGATACTAGAGATGTCGTCGCCAGAGCCACCGATAGCGAATTGAAACGAAGTGGAGATTCTCATGTGCTTTTGGTAACAGAACACCTAGATTTACAGGAGATCCGTGACGAATTTCCAACGATTGCAAAAAAGTTGGCAGAATATGGAATCGACTTAGGGGCTGATCCGATTCCTGTACGCCCTGCGGCTCACTATCTTGTTGGAGGCGTTAAGGTCGACCAGAAAGGCAGAGCAATGCATGAAGGTCAACTTCTACCTGGATTATACTGTGTCGGAGAAGTTGCTAGAACCGGACTTCATGGGGCAAACCGCCTCGCTTCGAATTCCCTACTAGAGGCGGTAGTATACTCCGAGAGAGCGGCTACTGAAATTATTTCCAGAGCAGAAGATGGATTACTTCCGGATATTGTTGAAAACATCGTTTACTGGAGAGGCGAAGAACTTGAGGAATTAGCAGATCATGGAACTCTCGAAAGTGATTTATTGTCGCTAAGAACGATGATGACAAATGATGTTGGCTTGGTTAAGTCTGATTCTAGATTGTACAGAGCAAGAGATAGAATCGCAAAAATCCGAGCCGATGTAGTTCCTGTCTGGCATGCGACTAAACCTACTCAGGCTATGGTAGAATTACGAAATCTGATAATTTGTGCTGAACTGGTTATCGAAGCCTCGATTTCTAGAAGAGAAAACGCAGGACTCCACTACAATATTGATTGTGAGTAATTAGGAAAATTCGCCCGACCTTTCGATACCTTTGACCAATGCATGTAGAGATTGATTTGCTGGAGTAGGGATTCCAAGAGATTCTCCGCTTTCTACAACGGCGCCACAAAGCGAATCGATTTCTGTGGTGCGTCCGGCCATCACATCTTGTAACATTGAGCAGCGATTTTCGGAAGTAGCCTCAACCACCTCTCGTAGATGGTCTTCCAAATCCACATCGCCCAAATCTACTCCGGAGGCTCTGGCCACTGCTGCTGCTTCGAACATAGCTGCCATGGCTTGATTCCAGAGTTCGGGTACCTCGAGAAGGGCTCCATTTCTAACCCCTGCAATGGCACAAACAGGATTGATTGCAACATTCAACAACAACTTTCTCCAAACTATATTTTTGACATCGTCAGACCAAATCGGATTGAGGTTTGCAGCCTCAAATGCTTGTAGCAAACCAAGGGCTGTGTTTGAGGCTTCACCACCGTCGAGGTATCCCATTCTAACGGCGCCCCTTCCAACCCAATGAATCCCTGATTCCCCATCCTTCCAAGCACCATGAGTAATCGAGCCTCCAAGAATTCTATCCCTACCCAAACGATGAGCTAACATCTCTGTGTGACCAAGTCCATTCTGTATACTGATTGCAAGTCCGATGGGAGTTAGCACTTCTTCAGCGATTTGCGCCAGGACTGAGGTCGAGGAGGCCTTGCCACATATTATTGCAATATCGCAAGTGCCTCTGATCTGTTCAGATATTGGGCCCTCTTGACTATCTACAACAGTAAATCTGTCTGGTGGAATCATCTCAATGGAACCTTCAGGCGTGTGAAGAATTAAACCAATCATTTCGAGATTGCTCGCGGCTTGACCACGAGATACCGCTACAAGGTCTGCATCGGTATCGGAAAGTGCGCCGAGAACAACTCCACCGATAGAACCGACTCCGAGAACTGCGATTCGCATCTACTCACACCCATCAACCGGACAACGAGCGGCTAAGTTAACTGTAATTTCACCATCATCCACAGTTACCCAAACAGCACGATAGAGAGCGGTTGTGCCTGCAGCCTCTAGAATCATCATGGAATCTGAGTTCGGAGCAATTTCATCCTGAATCGAGACATTCCATACATCGGCTTCCGGTGAATCCCCAGTCCAACTTACGGCAATCGGGATTGTCTTGTTCATTCGATTAGAGATTATGTACTCAGAAAATGCCAAGTGCATCCCTATATCTCCTCCGTCTAAAATCACATCATCTCCTTCAACAATCATATACGAACGTAGCATAACTCCTTCCTTGCAGAAGGATAACCAGCCATGAGATTCGAAGAATAGGGTTCCAAAACCCAATTGGCCGGCTGGAATTCTAATTGAAGAGCGGTCGGTAAAGGTCCAATTCCAATTAGCTCCGATTTCCATCTCTGGCATTATTTCTGTTGAAGGGCAAAATGCACTCCCTTGAGGGCCGAAAGATATGGTATAATCTGTGTTGGCTGAGTACAGAGAGGGTATTTGCCATCCTTCGTCAGAAATCTGTAATTTGGCTTCTGTTCCATTCACTGGCAACCACCAAGTTATCCTCTCACCATCTTCGAAATCTAATGCCAAGGCCGGGCCCATGACTCGCCTAAACTCGTCTTTGAATTGTGATGATTGTAATGCGCCTTCGTAACCTCGTAGACAAACATCGTGAAGGCCTACTTTAGTGAGGTTAGTGTCGTTCTCAAACTCCCAAAATGGATTTGTCAGAATTAAAGACGCAGGCCTATCATCTACCTTCTGAATACTCATACATATTCTTGGGGTATCGGTATCCTCAATCAGCAACCAGAGAGGATCTATTGGAGAAGTTATTTGAGGGTGGCGAAGAACAGTTAGGTGCTCTTCAGTATGGTCGTCTACATCAACTAGAATTCTCAACCACATCGAAGCGTCAGGAAGAAGTGTTGCATCGTCTTGAGCAATATCCATCGGGATTATTGTCAAACGTAATTCATCAGGAGAGTTCTGGGTTACTCCATCAAATCTGTAGATTTTATTTTCGTTAAACTGAGATGAGGTGATATCCCATAATTGCGAGTATTCCCCCTCCAGTCTAATCTGTATCCATCCGGAAACCGGATTGATTCCTTCTGGAGTTAACTCTAGAGTTAGATTGTAGGATTCTGAAATATTAAGTTCGATTTCTTCAACCCAGCCTGAGGTGTCCAAGCCCTCATCCCATTGGTCTATTGTGAAGGAGGGGTTCAATCCAGGGAATCCCATAATGAGAACGAATACGAGTAGTGTGGCGAACCTACTGCGTTCCTTGTTTGAAGGGACAATTGATTCGTCAACGACTAAAGGCGGCGGCGAATTTTCTGGACTGAATCGACGCATGGCCGCCAAAGCCGCAATCAACAACCAAGGCATATATTCGGTGTTTGCAAAAATCATCACCATTGCACCGAGCATTAGGATGAATATCCCTGTTTGGCGATTTGAATCGGACATCTCGGCTGGGCCGATTAGAGCATGTAATAGTCGGTCACCAGGGAATCCAGGAATCGGCAATAACAGAGTCCAACCGATTAGAGTCAAACCTATTCCAGCAAGACCAGTGAGATGAATCCACTGTAGTTTAATTAGCAAATCTTCACCCATCCAATCTAAAGTTAAGATTGAGATTAGAATATTATTTCCAAAACCAATTGGAGATGAGGATAGTTCAGGAGGTTCAAGTGGAGTCAGATGTAAGCCGATAATGGTCAGTAAACTTCCACCAATGAATAGGAAAATAGGCACTGTTAATTCGATTATTGCAAGTGCCCTTCGATTGGGAATTGGGATTAAATCGGCTCTATGTTGACTCAATACACCAGCCAAACCAAAAGGCCAACTAGCGGCCAAAATTGGGAATGCTATTGGCACGACATGGCCTATTTTGACGCCATAATGTAAGGCGATTCTCCTGCGAATTTCACTGGCTAATCCCAAAACGGATATCATTGGAATTGCCATGTAAAACATTGATTCTCGCAGTAAGTTAGAATCTAGGGCGGTGGCGGTTGAATCAAACTGCATCAACCATGCACTACCAATCATGGTAAGGAAGCCAGCCATCATCAGCCAAACAACAGATAACTGCCAATTAGCAATGACTTGCTGACCTTCTGGATAATGAGCGATACTCAGAATTGGAGGATTACCCCTGTCTAGCATCGAAAGGTAGCCTAATGGCTCAAGTTCCTTGTTGAGTTGGATTAGCGCCTCGGAGTCACTCCTTCCACTTTTAGCTCGTACTTCCCAAGCCTGCCCAGCCATTGCTTCATTGCCTAAATCGAAGTAGCGATGGATGATGTGGACCAACAAATCTTGTTGAGTCCAAGCCGAGTGATCAAGTATGATTGGCTCGGCTTCTGACATACTACGCAACCACCTTCGGTGGTTGCGAACTCATGCACCCACCTATCAAACCGCGTAATCGAGGTTGACTTACTTGTTCTTGAATCGCTTGAGGCGGAAGGTCTCTTCGCGCTCCATTTCTTCCAATCTTAGTTGGATGAAAGTCTGAGCTTCTTGCATCTCTGGAATGACCTTGAACTCAAGCGCGTTGACACGGCGCTTGGTTGCTTCAATCTCTTCTAGGAGACGCTTCAGAGTAGCCTCCATTTCTGCGGCTTTGACTATCTTGGCAATTAACGAAGAATAGGAGTCTGCGGCCTCATCTATGTACGGAGAACCACCGATTAGACCGGTTCCACGCTCTTCGATTGTGGAGGTCAGATTCTGCCCTTCGACTTGAGGAACTACGACTCCCATGATGTTTCGACGGCTAACTTCAACTTCCGGTGAAGCCGAGTTTGCAATTGCTGCACTCTTCACAACTAATCCACCTTCGATTGCGCTAGCTAAACTAATCGCTTCTACAGCTTCTCGGTATGTACCGACGAGTTCCTCTCGTGCACTAATCATCTCAGACAACAAGGTTCGGAACTCGTGGAATAAACCATCCCGCTTCATCTTCAGTAGATTGTATCCACTTGAGGTCTGCTTGATGCGTCGCTTGAGGTTGATTAGCTCGGACCTGGTTGGTTTAATGTCCAATGCCATTTTTTCATCTCCTCATCGACGTGTTGTTCGAGAGTTTCACTCCTTCTTTTCGGTTGGGTGATACTTGTCAATCCACTTCTGGTCTAATCGAACGAGATACTTAGTATCGATGTTGGTTAGTAGATTCCACGCAAGGTCAAGAGTTCCTTCGCCGATTGAACGATCTTCGTCACGGCTCTGTCGCAAGAACTCATTTTCGAAAATATCAGCGAACTTCAGTAACTGAAGGTCACGCTCGTTCAATGCATCTTCACCGACAATAGCAACCAGTCCACGCAATTCTCTACCTTGAGCATAAGCAGCGTACAATTGGTCGGATACCGACTTGTGATCTTCACGAGTCTTGCCATCACCAATACCAGCGTTCATCAGTCGACTTAGCGATGGTAGAACGTTAATTGGCGGGTAGATACCCTTCTGATGCAATTCACGGGAAATAACAATCTGGCCCTCTGTAATATATCCCGAAAGGTCAGGAATTGGGTGAGTAATATCGTCACCAGGCATGGTTAGGATAGGGAATTGTGTGATACTTCCCTTCTTGCCCTTAACCAGTCCTGCACGCTCGTAAAGCATAGCCAAGTCAGTATACATGTATCCAGGGTAACCACGTCGTCCAGGCACTTCTTCACGAGCTGCACCGATTTGTCGTAGAGACTCACAGTAGTTTGTCATATCAGTGTAGATAACCAATACGTGGTAATCATGCTCGAAAGCAAGATACTCAGCAGCAGTTAGTGCTAGACGTGGTGTAATCAGACGCTCGACCGCTGGGTCGTCGGCTAGGTTGACGAACAGAACGGAGTTCTCCAATGCACCAGTTCTTTCTAGATCGTGAACGAAGAAGTTGTATTCCTCCGCTGTGATACCCATAGCACAGAAAACTACGACGAAATCGTCATCGCTTCCGACAAGCTTTGCTTGCCTTGCAATCTGAAGTGCGATATCGTTGTGAGGAAGACCTGCAGCACTGAAGATTGGCAGTTTTTGTCCTCTAACAAGAGATGTACATGCATCGATTGCAGAAATTCCTGTCTGAATGAAAGACTCTGGACTTTCACGGGAATATGGGTTGATTGCCGCTCCTATGATGTCAGCCATTTCATCAGGTACGATTGCTGGGCCGCCATCACGAGGGCGGCCGGCACCGTCTAGAATACGGCCGACGAGATCCTTGCTAACTGGTAGGCGGAATACATCTCCTAGGAACTTAACACCTGTTTGTCGGTCGACTGAGGATGTTCCTTCGAAAACCTGTACGATAACTTGGTCATCGGAGGTATCTAGAACTTGCCCATTCTTCATGGTCCCATCGGTTAGTCTCAATTGGACAATTTCACCGTATGCAACCGGTTCAGTTTTGTTTAGGAACACCAAAGGTCCCTTGACGTCAGTAATGGTTCGGTACTCTTTTCCACTCATTCATATCCCTCCTCAGTTCTCCTCCATGGTAGCAGCGATCTGCTTGCCCATTTCTTTCACTAGTTTCTCGATACGCTCTTCGTATCCTTCTTCGAATCTTCCACGCATGATGTCCGTTCTAGCCTGTACGTTAACCACAGATTCTAGGTCTGCACCACCGGCAATCGCCTTCTTTGCTTCATCTTGGAATGAAAGAATTGCTCTTGCCATTGTGTATTGTAGATTGAGATTACTGTAAGTATCGACATCATGGAAAGCGTTCTGTTGAAGGAAGAACTCACGAATCATACGTGCGACTTCCAGAGTTAATTGCTGATCGATTGGTAGAGCATCGGAACCGACCAGTTGGACGATTTCCTGTAACTCTGCTTCAACCTGCAGGAGAGCACTGATTTCAGTGCGAATCTCAGGGAAGTCACTAGCGATATTGTCGCGATACCATTGATCTAATGCCTGTGGATAAAGCGAGTATGAACTCAGCCAGTTAATCGCAGGGAAGTGTCGCTGTCGAGCGAGACCTGCATCTAATCCCCAGAACACCTTGACAATACGTAGTGTACCTTGGCTGACCGGTTCGGATATGTCACCACCAGGTGGTGATACCGCTCCGATTACCGATACCGATCCATCGTCGCCAGCGAGAGTCTGTACACGACCAGCTCGCTCGTAAAATTCAGCAAGTCGGCTGGATAGGTAAGCAGGGTAACCTTCCTCACCAGGCATCTCTTCAAGTCGAGACGAAATCTCACGCATTGCTTCTGCCCATCGGCTTGTTGAGTCAGCCATTAGAGCGACATCGTATCCCATATCTCGGAAGTATTCCGCGATGGTAATTCCTGTATACACGGAAGCCTCACGAGCTGCCACAGGCATGTTAGATGTGTTTGCAATCATCGTAGTTCTGTTCATCAGAGGCTTTCCTGTGTGCGGGTCGATCAGGTGAGGGAACTCAGTGAGTACCTCAGTCATCTCGTTTCCACGCTCACCGCATCCAATGTAGACAACGATTTGTGCGTCAGACCACTTAGCCAACTGCTGTTGGGTAACTGTCTTTCCGCTACCGAATGGTCCAGGGATACCAGCGGTACCACCCTTAGCCAGAGGGAAAAGGAAGTCGAGGATCCTCTGACCTGTAATTAGTGGCACATCCGGTGCATACTTTCGGACGAATGGTCGCGGTGTTCGAACCGGCCATTCTTGCATCATGGCAATTTCTGTACCATCATCAAGAGTACAAACAGTCTGAGTGACATCATATTCACCAGATTTGATACTCTTGATTGTACCACTCTTTCCAGGTGGCACCATCACTCGATGTTCGATAGTCTCAGTCTCTTGTACGGTACCGATTACTTGACCTGCGCTGACCTCATCTCCTTTCGAAGCAGTAGCGTTGAACTCCCACTTCTTCTTGAGATCTAGACCATCCGCATCTACACCACGTGTGATGAAGACACCCATAGTCTCCTCAAGGTCCTCTAGCGGACGCTGGATACCGTCGTAAATCTGTGTTAACAGACCCGGACCTAGCTGAACAGACAGAGTCTGCCCCGTTCTGACTACAGGTTCACCCGGTTTGATACCCGATGTTTCCTCGTAGACCTGGATAACCGATTGGTCTCCGTGCAATTCAATGACTTCACCCATCAGTCCTTCATCACCTACTCGTACTACCTCATACATTCTGGGGGTAATACCTACAGCGGTAACTACTGGTCCTGAAATGCGATAAATCACTCCATTTTCCTCACTCATTTTTTCACTTCCTTTTCTTTTTCTGGAATCACTTCCATAGGTCAACTCCTAGAGCTGCCTTAATGGACTCGCGAAGGGTGTTGTCCTCCTCAGTCCCTATACCCAGTACTGTGGGTGTAATGCTCTCCGAGAGTTGCATCCGCAACTTCTCGGGCATTTGGGTGAGGTCGGAACTGTCAATCACGACAATACCGACCTCTGGTGTATCCATCAAACTTCGAAGCACAGTTGCTGTATCCTCTAGGTCTGCTGGATTATGCAGGCGAGTTACGCCGGCGAGTTGGAATCCGAGGGTGAATTCTGGTGTTCCGACTACTGCGATTTCCATATTTTCACCTCAGATGTATAAGTGCGCTTCAATGACCTCATCTGAGAGGCCTGCCGCCTTACCGCGCACAAGTAGGCGTAGATTCTGGACTTCCAGAACCTTTGCTTGAATGTAGTAAATCACAGGGAAGGCAGATACAGGATTGAGGTATGAAAATCTCCTTAGCATTTTCAATCTCTTTAGCCTGAGTAAATTGACCAGTGGGTCAAATGTACCACGTTGGGCTGATTCCTGCATGGCTTCTTCGAAGCCGGAATCATCGAAGGCATTTGAACGACGGAGGGCTTCCAACAATGCCTCCTGTGTATCAGCCTGTGAAGCAGTTCTGATTACAGCATCGGAGATTTTTCCACCGGGGATGTTGATTTTCTCACGAGTTTCAGTAGACAGGTTTTGTCTCTGTGCTCTAAACTGGTTCACGATGTTCCTGTGATCTATTTCTGTCTGCAAATATCGGATTAGTTGAGGGCTTCCTTCTCTGCCTCGAGCTGCTGCGAGTGAATCAGTAAAGTACTGTCTATCCAAAGCATCCTCCATCTCTGTGAGAGATGTATCTGCATCTAATTTTGCTAGGCATTTCCCCCATGGAGAGCCTTGCATTGCGTCTATGGCTTCTTGAACGGTTTCCGTTGTACGAACGATATGCAACCAATGGGCATTGCTTGGATTTTCTTCAGGCAATATCTGATCGGCAATCATCTCATCTGATGCGCCCTTTGATACTGACCTCAGAACTGTTTTGACCTTCTCGTATTGGAATCTCTCGACATAAATGGCGACAAGATCTCTTAGGTTTCCTTGGCAGAAACCGAGTACGGAATTTAGGTCATTATCCAAGTTATGAGTTAAGGCGGCTTCAATAGCATCTGAGCCAGACATCCTTGCTGAATAGAGATCCATTTCTTGCCTGTATCCGAATTCTCCGATACTGGCTCCGATAGAATCTGTACCCTGTTGCAGGAGTTGGCGGATTCTTGTGCCATCAATTAGCGACGCCTTGCGAGTCTTTGCTCTCGCTCCGGCATTGGAAATATTGGAACTTCCAGTCGCTAATCTTGCCATCTAATCACCTATTCAATTTCCAAACATTAGTTCGTTTACTGCTCCGAGGTTTGCTTCCCAAACCTCTTGTAATCGTCCATCGAATCTGTAGTCCAATAGTATTGAACCATCTGTAGATTCGAGAATGAAGCCACCTAAGCCGTCAACATCATCGCCAAGATCGAATCCCTTTCCAGTAAGGGCCTTTCTGTCGGTATTTACCGGGTGCAGAATCATATCTCCACCTACAGATTTAGCCTCATTTAGAAGGGATTTCAATATATCATTACGACCAGCTAAATCGGCTGAACCGACTTTTTCTTGCACTTCTTGCCATGTCGCTTCTAGGACTTCACGGCGTGCAATTAGCTCTCGCTTCTGATTTGCTTGGCGCGCTGATGCTACAACTTCTACGGAAAGTTGGTCGCTTTCTCGCTTTGCTCGAGCAACAACCTCGTCGCGAGCAGCCGCATTGGTTGCGGCTGATTCTGATGCGATTTCTTTGGCTTGCTCTCGCGCGGCCTCTGTGATTGCTTCGCCTTTGGCTTTAGCCGCGGCTGCAATCTGTTCTGCTAGCGCTTCAAGAGTCATACTATCAACTCGTTAATTTCATTCAAAATTCAATTTCTTTGCTTTCGCAATCAGGCTGCTAAGCCTGGCATAACGAACATTGCAAGGAAACCGAACAGAACAATTGTCTCAGGTAGAGCAGTGAACAAAATTGCGTGACCAAGTCGTGACCTGTCCTCTGCAATCATTCCTACAGCTGCAGCACCGATTGGACCCTGGCTCATACCAGTACCAATAGCTGCCAGACCTAGTGCTACACCAGCTCCGAGAGCGGCGTAACCTGCTGTGGTGTTCTCATTGTCTGCTGCATCCTGTGCCTGTACGCCGGTTGCAAAAGCAGCGACGACAAACAAGACGAACAATAGACTCATTCCTTTTATTGCGGTTTTCTTCATTTTTCTTCCTCCATTTTTTCCGAAGCAGACAGTCGGTTGATTACTCACCCTCCACATATTGCGAGGTTCCGCCGAATGGCGAAAACGGTTGTCCGCTGGAATCGTAATATTGCTTCATCCACTCTACCATGTGCAGACGTGCTGCGTGGATGTTTGGACTGAATACTCCTAGCAACCAAGCGAATGCTTGGACTAGGAGCCAACCAATGATTAGCAAAACTGCCATCAATGGCTCGTCCATTGAGATTTTATCAAAGAACATGTGATTGCCGGTTTCAGCAATCTTAACTCCGACTATTCCTACTGCGAAAAGTCGAACATAGGAGATGACTGTAGGCATTAGTCCGATTGCTTCTACTGGACCCATTAGGACTGCGACGAACAAATCTAGGCCATGGTATCTGTATAGAGTCCAGATTAGGCAAATTGTTGAGAATGCGATAAGGCCAACTCCTGGCATCAATAATTCATGGTAGCTACCGAGGAATCCGTGAGCAAACATGAATCCACCAGCCAACAAAATCATCCAAACTCCTTTTTCGAAGAATGCCGCGACTAATCCAACACCTCCGTGCCCATTCCCTACTAGTAGAATGTCACGGAATCCCATGATTAATCCTAGAAGGACATGGAAGCAACCCATGTAGAGGCTGATGATGATTAGATCGGTCATGTGGCTTCCAACCCTGTGGAATGGGAAAGCAAGTGATAGGCTGAAACCATAGGATGCTTCCCAACCGTATCCATGTTCGATGTCGAATGGGAAGTAAAGTGCGCTGAGGAAGGCGACTGGAGATAGATTGTCGCTGTACATGTAATGACCCGCTGAATCTTTCATGTAACTTCCATCAGGATAAGTCAATTTTTCATAAAGGAATATTTCAAAACCTGCTATTTCAGCGTATAAATAGCCGAAAATCAAGGTAGAGACACCGATTAGTTGTAAGAATCTGCCACCTAATTTTAGTGTATCATTTGTACCTGCCCTACTGTATAGGAAGGTTCCAAGGCCTGCGGTTGCAAGTCCATAGGCCATATCTCCTAGCATTACTCCGAAGAAAATTGGGTAAGTGAAGAACATGAATACTGTAGGATCAAGTCGCCCATATCCTGGCCTTCCTACCATATCTGTAACCAATTCCATTGGCTTAGTTGTTGACCTCGGTTGGTAGGCAATTGGTGGCATCTCTGGTTCATGATGTTCGTCATCGTGGTCGTGATGAGCCCCGCCTGCTTGGATTACAAATGGCTCAACATCTACTACAGTGCAAACGTTGCCAAGAGCGACCTTGATGTCGGCTGACCTATCCATTTCAACCCAGCCGTCAATTACGAAGGCATGGGCAGATACGGCTACTTTGACTGGAGAAGTAATCAATTCGTGATCTCTTTCTAGAACTTCTAAGCCACAAATGAGGTCCTCTCCGTTGTCATCAACCCATTTTGATACAGAATTGGAAAGTCCTTCACTCTCAGTTTGAAGAGCTAATCTCTCATTCATCAGTTCATTCATTCTGGAAGATGGGTCACCTGAGCCTTCAGGTAACTGAATGGCTGCGAATCCCGCTTCTGAGAGTGCTGATGATACAGAGTCTGAGTCTTCGTTCTTCACGAAAACTGCGACTACATCGGTTTTCCCTGATGTTCCACTGACAAACATTCCATCTCTGGCAGCAGCTTGTGCCGCTTTGATGTCGTCTACAGTGCCGACAAATGAGGTGATTGATTCGTAGCCGGATAGTAGTTCGATATCGATTCCTAACGGAGATAGCAACGACAAAACCGATTCTTCTTCAGCTTGTGAGGAAATGCTGTTTTCAATTTCGTCCATCCGACTAAGATCGCCTAGTAACGAGTCAACTTTGTCCTCTAATCCTTCATCGATTGATTTTCTTACCGTGGCCAGTGAAGCCGCTTTGCTGGGACCTGCTGGCTCAACTTGAGCCGCTGCTGCCCTGGTTTTATTCAGCAACTTTGCAATCTCCTCGGCCTTCTCATTCGGTGTACCAAGAGTCAAGTCATCCTCTGAGCCATCATAATCGACGAAATGTAGAGCCTTTAGTCGGGCAAGGAGACTAAGTGTATCGTCAAGCTTGTCCAGAGTTCCAGCAGCGGTCAAGCGACCCATCTGCCTAGTCTGAACCTGTGACATTTCTAGCGACCTCCTTGGATTGAGTTTTAAGCTCGGAATGCATCCAGAATTTTGTTGACCGCCTTATCTCGGTTCTTCTTTCCGCTGTTGTGAATTGAATCGATAGTTGCATCTCCATCGGCTGATACTGTGCCGGCTTCCTTTTCCGCCGCTGCACGAGCATCAGCGACGATTTTCTGCGCTTCTGCTTCGGAATCATTGCGTCCTGTCTGAAGCGACTCAGCGGCTTCTAACCTAGCTTTTTGGACAATACTTGTGGCCTCTGATTCGGCCTTTGATATGGCCGCAGCAGCGGCCTCTTCTGCTTCCCTTATGGTGCGGAGTACGTCTGAGTTACCCATTTCATTCACCTTTGGTGAGGCGGGCGACCGGAAATGGGTATATCATGCTAACCTTCGATACTTGAGAAATGCATCAGCCGATACTTTGCGGCACCTCTTCCCAAACCAACCAAATATAGGTCGGGCCCCGGCCGCATTCGTGGACCACGAAACCATCGGCTCAGACGACTGGGACGAGTTGATCCTAAACCTAGAAGCAACTATCCCTGTTTACGACCGAATAAACCGCTTTGCAACCATCGGTCAGGTCGACAAATGGAGGCGTATGGTAAGGCAAAGATTGCCTAGTGAAGATGCCAAACTTCTCGAGGTCGGATGTGGACCCGGTAGCTTTGCAGAGGATGTTTCTGGAGTTGATTTAGTCTGTCTGGACCCTAGTGCTTTGATGCTTGAAGCGGCTAAGCCAAGAGTCAATTCAAAGCGGCAAGAAAGAGGTGACTCGGAGGTTGAATTCGTACAAGGAAAAGCCGAGGAATTGCCTTTCGATGACAATTCCTTCGATGGTGCATGTTCTCTCTTCTCCTTCAGAGACTGGTACGACAAAAGGGCTGGGCTAAGTGAGGTACTTCGAGTCTTGAAGCCTGGAGCCAAAGTAGTGATTGTCGATCCCGCTAAGATGAATCGAATCCATGGAGTCCTTGGCTGGCTTTGGATGAGGGTTTGGGTAGGTGCTTACGCACGAATTATTTGTGGGGTAAAGGACCACCCTTGGAAATGGTTAACCAAGACTTACGTAACATTCGGAACTACTCGTGATTATGTTCGAATGATGGAAGATGTAGGATTCGAAAATGTCACTGCTAAGGTGGTATTCCCAGGAATGGCGACCATTTGGGAAGGAAATAAACCTCAACCATAGGACGTAAGTCTAAATTACACCGGAACGATTCAATCCTACCAATACAAATGCAAAACAAATTATGCTAATAATTATTCCAATTGATCCTCTCTTAATCTTTGAAGAGGGTCTGAATCCGAGTATAGGTTCTGTCTTGTCTGCAAGGTCTTCTTCGATTTCACCAATTGGCTTCACAAATCAGTAAATCAAACATTTTCTTAAGATTTCTTTCCCTATGCAAATAGCCTCTTCGACTTAGGTGCTAAAGCGATCGACATCATTGAGAAACTCATCAAAAATACCACCGAGAAGGACAGTGTTATTGTCGCCATATCTGATTGAGGGAAGCCTCCTGTTGCCATCGTCGAAACACCGAATGAAACATATGCAGAAACTAACATCGCAAGTAGTGTTTTGAAAAACATCTTTGTTACCCCCTTGGGATCTTTGGGCTCAGCTCAGAAGTGGCGTGATTGTCATTGCGGTAACCGCAAAAGAGGCGTAGCTGGCAATCAACATCACAAGTACAGTTCTTGTTGTCATATCCCTACCATCGAAGTGTGGGTTATCAAGAGATGTATATTCTATCTTTCACCGCATATATACTCGTGTCTTCAAGCCGTGAATTGAACAGGTTTGAATCCAATCAATTCAGAAAATTATGAATGGTTTTCGACAGGTCACAAAGCGCCAGACAAAGGGTTTCGTGATTGGATTAAATGCAAGATTTAGAATCCAATCTGGAAGCCTCATTATCCAACTACCAACTTTGAATGATAATTTCGAATTTCGCATGACTGAACCCATTTGTCTCTTCCATTCTTTCTCGTATTCATCCAGGGGAGTACCATTTTCTAGATGTGAAACTATCTGTTGACCTGCAATTCTCCCACCAACCATTGCAATTGTAATGCCTGCGCCATTTGATGGCAGAACCATACCTGCCGCATCTCCTACAAGAAGATGATTTTCTTTGACGAAACAATCAATCGTTCCAGACATTGGAAGCGAACCGGCTCCTGCGAAAGTTACCGTGTCACCATACCTTTGGATGAAATCATCTGCAAATAGATTCAATGAGCGTCCTTTGGCAAATTTATTCTGTATTCCAACACCAATATTTGCTCCGCCTTGTTTGGGGAACATCCAGGCGTAACCTCCGGGTGCCATGGAACCAAAGTGAAGTTCTACAGCATCTCCGAAATCACCATCCATCAGAACGAATTTAATTGGAATTTTAAGACTCGATTCATCCCAATGACTGCGGCGCAGTGGGTCATTATGGCCACCTGCACCGACAATAATTCTAGCAGTAAATTCTCGTCCGTCCCTCAGGCAAACGGTTTCTCCATTAACTGAATCGACTCTTGCGCCAGTTAGGTAATTCGCACCTTTGGATTTGGCTAAATCCACCAACCACTCATCGTGTGCTACCCTATCGAGCATTAGGCCCTCAAAGGGATAGCGAAGTGGTCTTCCTGATGGTGGCACCAAATGCATTTTTGAAGTCCTCATGGAGATTGCGTGTTCAGGTGTTTGTAGTAGATCATCGACTTCTGGAACGTCCGGACAAAGTCGCTTCATTTCCTCGTTACTAGGAACTAATTCTCCACATTGAAGTGGGCTACCTATGGAATCTCTACCATCGATGACTAAGACGTCCTTTCCACCCTCTGCAACATATCGAGCAACGGTAGAGCCAGCAGGACCTCCTCCGATTACGATAACATCCCAATCAGTTCTTTCGACCATTAAAATCACCGCTCAGTGCGTTGTTTGGCCACCTCAGGTGCGTCGCCCGCGAGAAAGTTTTGCAATCTCTATCATCAGTGATTTCGCATCCGAATCTGGTAAAGATTCGAGGCTTTCTTGAGCTCGATCGATATGATTCTGAATTAATTGCTTTGTGTATTCAAATGAGCCTGCACTCTCAAGCAATTCGATTAGTTCCCCCCATCTGTCATCACTGAAGTTTTGTAAGACATCTGCAAGTTGTTCTCCCTCAACTCCATGCAGCATGGTCAGAGCGTGGATGATTGGCAGAGTCATCTTTCCTTCGTGAACATCAGTACCTCTCGGCTTACCCATTGAGGGATCCCCAGTCAAATCAAGTAAATCATCGACCAATTGGAAGGCTCGACCGACTTCCCATCCAAAATCATCAAGGGTTTCTACAATTGTGTGCTCAGCGTCTGCTTGCATTGCTGCGCAGGAGCAGGCGCTAGCGAATGGTCCGGCGGTTTTTCCATCGATGATTGCATAGTAGTCTTCAGGAGTTGTAGCTAAGTCCGCTATGTGCTTGATTTGCAATAATTCGCCGGCGGCAATATTGGCGGAAGTCTCGGCCATTCGGTCTACAATTCGAGCATCGAATTTACCGCCAAGTCCGAATCCGAGAACAAACAAATAATCTCCAGCGATTATCCCATGAGATTGGCTATGTGCTGAATGTAGAGTTGGAAGCCCACGGCGGGTCTTTGCTTGGTCGTTGATATCGTCGTGAATTAGGGTCGCTGTATGTATCAGTTCACTGGCTAAAGCCAAATCCATAACCGAGTCTAAGTCCTTACCGCCAGCCGCTTGATAGGCTAGCAATGCAACGATTGGGCGGTACCTTTTCCCTCCGGATAATAGCAAGTCACGAGCCAGACTCATGGCGGGAGCATCATTCTTGGTCATTCTATCTTGAACGAAATTTTCCAATGCCTCTTCAACTTGGTCTCTAAGTCCATCCAGACTCATTTGACGATTGCTGAGGGATACCATCCAATCCAATGGTGAGGGGGTGCCTATATCAACGGGTGTGTGGCCCCGCAGACGGGCACGTTACGTGCTCCCCCCTCGAGGTGGACGCTATGAAGGACCGAGTAAAAGTCGCATCACTCGACCATCCTCATTGCCTATCTTCAAAAAATTTAGAGGATTTTCTCTCCTCAGAAGAAGCCGGGGGTTTAGATTTAGAAATCACTCCGGTTGATACCTTAGAAGAGGCCATTGAGAGCCTGAAAGAAGGAGAATTAGACCTACTTGCTATGCCTGCTCGCTTACTACATGGTAAACAAATCAAATTGTTGGAAGCCGGCTGTCTGGTATTGGGTGCTAGAACTCCGAGAAGGCCGGCTAGGTTTTTGGTTAGTGAAAATCGAATTTGGTATCAGCCTAAAGGTGCAATAATTCTCTGTGATGATAAAATCATTCGACGGCAGCTAAAGCGGGCTCGTCGAGGATTGCGTTTACTCTCAAGCGAGGCTTATGCTTCAATTCATGAAATCGAAGATAGGCCTGATTCAGAAGATGACATTGCTCGCTGGATGGAAACACTTCGTCGCAATGGAGATATTGACGGATTTGTTACCTCTCGTGAAGTATTCAATTCAATTCACTGTTCAAGCAGGAGAACTGTTCTGGGAATTGATCCAGAAGAGAGGGAAGGAGATAGGTATCTGCCTGTACCCTATGCTGATCTTGTTGTCCTAATCGGACGTAGTGGATTTCCGAAAAAATTGATCCAACAAATATCAGAATTAGAGGGAGAGACTGTATGGTGGACTCAAGATAATCTCATTGGTGGATTATCTGAGAGCGAACTTGATAGAATCGCGATTCTAGTTCGACATAGGCAAGTCGGAGCGATTATGCGACAGGCGGAGGAATTCTTTGACCTGACAATGGAGACCGTTTTCCACGACACGGAAGGTGAAACTGAGACTACTGAAGTTCATGTGGAGATACGCATTGAATTCCTCTCAGACGATGGTATGCAAACTGTTTCTGTAGAGAGATTGGTTCCTTTCTCCAATCTCGAGAATTCGGTAATTGCATTGGCAAAAGACTGGGAGCGAATGTTGACTACCGCTAGCAGCCCAATACCTGAACAAAGAAGTCGTCAAGGACTACTTCCCGCAAAGGAACCTTGGATTGATTTAGAGAAGTGACGGCAATTTCCCCCAACCCTCAAAACCCTCCTAAAACAGTCCAACGAATGGGTAAGCGATAAGACGGCGAAGAGTTCGCTTGGGTCTTATCGGTGGTCATGATGTCGGTTGATCGAGTATTACTCGACCAGTTATATCGGGCCCGATTAATGGAATTACGAGAGAGAGCAGAAGCCGCTGGTTTCCGAAAAAATGGCTCGGTTGAAGTCCTTCGGGCTCGCCTAATCAGAAATCAAGTGATGGGAGATTATGATCTAAGTTGGGAAGGCATTCAGGCGATGTCACACCAAGAGTTAGGTGATACTTTGAAGATCTTTGGAATCAAATCATCCGGCTCACACAAAGAAAGGAGACAGAGGCTCTGGCTTCATCTAAACCACGACTCAAGAAGGCTGACGGTAGAGAACCTCGCTGAAATGGAGCGTGAAAAACTGCACTCCTTGTGTCAAAAGTTAGAATTGCAATTAACAGGAACTAGAACTGTCCTGATGGGAAGAGTTGCTGGAGTCCTTACAAGCCAAGGTCGTGGATGGGGGCTAATCAAACGCTCACTGAGAAGAAATGGCTTACCAGATGTCCAATCTACAACGGTGAAAACAAGAGAAGAGCCTGAACCTGAAGACGAAGTAATTGTGATTGAAGTTCCCGAAAACCCTATTGATTTCTTACAACCTCTTTCTCAACATCAGATGGAAGATGCTGCGGATTTGCTTTCAAAGAGTGATGGGAAGGGTGATGATTCAACCTTGCGAAGCCTCGCGGGCATGATTAGAGATATCGAACGTATGATTGGAACAATTCTCAACAGTCATGGTGGAAGGTGGTCCGAGCAGGAGGAGGAATTGTTCCTTCGAATTGCTGTCAGAAGAGGATGGCCTATTGAAGATGAATCGACCAGTACTCGCCTATTGTTGGTCGCAAGTAGAATCGCTGAGGCGAAAGGGTCGCGCGATGTCGCATTCCAAGAAATTGGAGCCACTCCAGTCAGTGCGCCAAAAGCCGGCACTGGAGATTCTGATGCAATTGCTCGAATTCGAGCGAAGATGACTGAGGCTGAGCAATTAATCGCAGGACTGCGGTGATTACTGAGGCGTCAGTCGGAAGAAGCTGAACCTTGGCTCGATAATCGAACCTTCGATATCTCGAAGATTATCGATGGCGTCTTCTGCTTCTTCTCGGCTATGGCCAGCCATGACCGCCGCGTGGACCAATGTGTCGTAATCTACTCCATCTCCATCGTCCTTCAACCGAATTGTCTGCAGTAGAATCTCAGACACATCCCCTGTCGGGGCAAGGGCCTGTGCTACTTCCTCAGTGGGTTCAGTCGCTTGTTCCAAAGTCGATTGAGGGGATGGTGCTTCTATAATCACATCAGAACCAGTTGCCATGGAGAGCGATTGTAGAATTCCTACTCGGTAATTCTCTGTGTCGAATTCACCATAATGGCCTCTTGCTAGGACCATTCCATCAATTAGATCGCTAGGGACTCCTGACGATTCAAGAGCGGCGGGTGTTAGATCAGATTCTATGGATGCTTCGTATGCGTCCAAACGGCGCAGAGTTGCTTCTGATGCTTCAACTAACCAATGGGTGTAGAGGTCCTTGTCTACAATGCTGAATTCTTCGGCCCTAAATGATGTGAACATTCCACCGTCTTCGGTCTCAAACCAACGTGCTCTGCCGACCAACAACATGAGGAATCTATCACCGCTTTCAAAGCGGTTTAGAATCTCCTCGATATCTGCATGAAGTTCTGGTTGGAATGACGCTACTTCGAATCGATGAGTACCGGTTGGATCTCGCAGATGAGCGGTGTAAAATGAGCCACTTTCGGTCTCTCGTCTCTCGACTCTATCGATCACTCCTCCCACTAAGGCTCGGTTGACCTTAGCTCCGAGTTTGGTGATTACGAATGAGGGGTCATATTCTCCCGCCCCTTCTTCAGGTAAATCCGCATCCATGTACTCTTGAGCGAATAATCGGATGGCTGTTTGCCGGCTTCTCCTAGTTGCTTGATTCATCACAATACCACCCCCCATCGAGCCATGACTTCATTGGCGGCTTCTTCGGGTGTTCGAGTATCAATCTCAACTGAATCCGCCATCAGAATTGCTCCCTGAGCGTCGACCATAGCACGGCCATTGATGTGCAATTTTCTAGCTAAGAATCTCTCTCTTAGCGTGGCAATAAAACCTGCTCGGGTGTTGGCGTCTATTGCATCACTGATTTGCGCCTGATCCATTCCAGTAAGCGCTTCAGTGGCCTCTTTTCCAATCAGAGTAGAGGCGTTTGAAACTCCGTCATCAAGAACGAATCGAAGTCGTACATCTTCTTCCCCACGCTGGGGACCATGTTCTGCACACTCTCCATCTCGCATGACTCTGCGGCACTCTGGGCACCTCTCGATGATTCCAGAGTTATTTGCTATTGCAACAACGGTTCCAGAGGTTCTGATTCCACGGCGTGAACCGCCATTGACTAGGTCGGTTAGGTCAACTTCTACCCAATGGTCGGTTGGGTCGATTGCCTCCCATGGAGGGTCGGATAAATCGACAACCTGCTCTGCGGAATCTATTACCAAGTCGGGAGAGCCTTGCCAGAATTGTACTCTAGCCCCTTTGAGGTGAAGGAAGGCTCCTGGTTCCGGATTCATTTCACCCCAAGAAGTCAAGCGGCAACGGCCGGTTGGATCCATTACATCGCCGCTACGAACAGTCCTTTCTTCGCCATCTGCATTGGTGAAAGTTCGAGCCTGCCAATTTTCTACCTGTACAGTAATCTCGATGTCTCGGGCTCCGTCTCGCAGTTCCGAAATCGTCGAGCGATTTACCGATCGTAAGTCGTCCATGCTAGCGAAGGAGGTGTCATGGAAGGGCTCGATTTTTGTCAAGTCTCCAATATTGATTTCAGGGGTGTCTCTGAATCTACGTATTTGCGCTCTATCTATCTTGATTAATGAGCCGACCTCATGGTTGAATTCTCTCCATGAAATGAAGCCTATGGTACCGGAGGGGTCTGCCAATCGGCCCCGAACTATTTCCAGTGTCCCGCTTCCATCTTTCTTGACGATTTGATCGTCTTTCTTCGATAGAACTCTAGCAACTACGCTGACGATACCTTCAGCCTCTCCAGCCTCAGAGATTGGAACCGGTTCGTCTGAAATCTTGGTTACTGGCTGACCACCTTCTTTGAGTACGGTAACTCGGCTTGGGCGATTGATGTTTATCGAACGGCGGTCATTCCAGAAATTTACTGAAACTCCTTCCAATCGAACCACCGATCCTGGAGTTAGATTCTGAGAGTGGTCGCCCCAGTCGGTGAAATCCCAGCGCTCGCGCTCGCCTTCCCAAGGACTGTCCTCGACCCAACCATATGCTATCTGACGTTCCTCACCTCGTACGTTCTGTATCTTTGGTATGTAGGAAACCACAGCCACCTCAATAGTGACATTCTTGTCATCATCCTTTAATTCGGAGAATTTTGTGACCTTTCTCTCTGCGATAGCTGGACGTGAGCGAGAAGAAATGGTGGATACTTCTTGGCCCGCAGCGATTTGAAACTTACGAATAACAGAGCGAAGCGCATCTTCAGGAGGTATCAGAAATTCTTCCTCATATCTCTTGAATTCCTTGATTATCTCAGCTTCATCTGCGTCTTTACATTCTTCTTTGACCACAGCAATCTGTGTTGCGTACCTTCCATCGTCACTCATCGTTTCACCTACGTTCAGAGGCAAAGTATCGAGCCTATATGAACACAGGAACGATCGAACGCTGCGCATTCGGAATCATCCTTCAGAGCGATGTTACTCAGTGTGTGTTGGGGTAGGCTCGACACCACATCATCTCCGGGATAAGTGGACGAGCCTTGACGGTCTTTGAAGATACTCATTGTAAATTGAGGATTAATGACCGACTGTGTTTTCATCTCAGCGCTGTTGTCAAACACCGATGAGCGCTGAGGAGACCTGCCGATTCGGTATTCTAACAGCCTCTGACAGAGCTACTGCCGGAGAATACGAAGACCGAAGTGGGCCGGCAATCAAGGAATTCCTAGAAGAGGCACTAACCTCGCCTTGGGAGGTTTCTAGAAGACTTGTCGAAGATGAGCAGGAGGTTATCGAACAGGCTCTCATCGATTTGTGTGAGGAGGGATGTTCAGTCATCATCACCACTGGTGGAACAGGGCCTGCGCCGAGAGATGTTACGCCAGAGGCAACCGAATCGGTTTGTGAGAGAATGCTTCCTGGCTTTGGCGAACAAATGCGGGCAATTTCACTAAAGCACGTTCCTACTGCTGTGCTTTCCAGACAAACTGCTGGCATTCGTGGTTCAACTCTGATTCTCAACTTACCAGGATCTCCACGTTCGATAAGAGAGATTCTAGACGAAATATTTGCCGCAGTACCGTATTGTGTCGACTTGATAGGAGGGCCTTACATCACTACAGAACCTTCTGTCGTCGACTCATTTCGACCACCTCACGCTCGAAAATGACTTGGAATAATTCCGCGTTACATATTAACGGAGAATGATGGCCGCCCACTCATGGCGAAGATGAAGTCAGGAGACATTGGCACAGATAGGGCAGCTGACAAACTACGAGACATTGAGGTCACTCTAGACTTCACACCGAATGCAGATGCCTCGGTTTTGTATCGTCAAGGAGAGACTATGGTTCTCGCCTGTGCAACCGTTGCTCCTTCACTGCCTCGATGGTTTCCTCGCGACGCCAACAGAGGATGGGTGCATGCAGAGTATGCCCTACTACCCGGTTCTACAGATTCACGCTTCCAGCGTGAGAGGCGCGGAGCAAAGGGCCGAACTCAAGAAATTGAGAGATTGGTTGCTAGAAGCCTTCGTGGAGCAATCGACCTAGAGGCTCTAGGCCCGATTGCAATTACTGTTGATTGTGATGTATTGAATGCTGATGGGGGCACTCGCTGTGCTTCGATTACAGCCGCAAGCATAGCAATGCGTTTGTGCGTTAGAAGACTGATTGCATCGGGACGCTGTTTGCCTGCCGATAAGAGGCTGAGTCACGAGCAAATCAAGTCAGGAATGGAAGCACCTACTCTAAGTGCGGAGGAAGCCGAAGCACACGAGAATGCAGTTATTCCTCATGATCTTGCAGCGATTAGCGTTGGACTAATCGATGGAGATGTTTACACTGATTTGGATTACATTTTGGATAGCAATGCAGATGTTGACATGAATGTTGTAATGACCGCTGATGGGAAGTTCGTTGAAGTTCAAGGAACAGGTGAAGAATTCACCTATACCAGAGAAGAACTCGATGCATTGCTGGATGCTGCAACCGCTGGTGTGGCTTCTCTCAATGAGATGCAAGTTAGAGTTCTCAACGGAATCGAATGAGACCATACCACCTCAGAAGTATTGAAGGGGAATATGGAATCGCAAGTGTGCTACGGGGACTGTAGCTCAGCTGGGAGAGCGCCGCACTGAAGATGCGGAGGCCGCTGGTTCAAGTCCGGCCAGTCCCACCAAATTACTATTGATTAGAAGAGGTCATCGAACTCTTCATCGTCATCATCGAAGGACATCATCTTACCATTGTCCTTCTTTTTAGTTGGCTTTTTCTCGGCCTTCTCCTCAGCCTTCTTGGCTTCCTCGGCCTTCTTGGCTTCCTCGGCCCTCTTGGCTTCTATCTTTCTTTGAGCAGGAGTCTTCGACATCTCGGCAACAATCTTCTCTTTGTCAGATTCGAGTGATTGCTTGCGAGCTTCAGCTTGTTCCTTCTCGCGACGAGCCAATTCTTCAACATCGATTCCAGATTCTGCGGCGAGTTTCATTCTGCGCTCATCGCGTGCTCTTATCTCGAGTAATCTCTGGCGAGCCTTGTCGTAATGTTGTACCATGTACATTGCATCGTGTTCTAGCAATGGTGAGTCAGAGATGATTGTGATATCCATCCAATCGCCTTCCTCAGCAAGGTATTCTGCGAATGGCTCGAACTTCAGGTCAGACTTCTTTATCTGAGTGTAATGTTGAGCGTTACCCATTCTGTGTTCAACACCGGCAAAGTGACAGTAGAACGTCTTACCACCGAAGGTTTCTCGGGCCTGGTCAAATAATTCTGCATAGTCTTCCGAAGTCTTGAGGCGGCCATGGCCCCTAGCGTGAATGTGTGCCATGTTTAGCACTGGAACAGTTCCTGGAACGTGATTGCAGACCTCCAGAACTTCCTCTACAGTCCCCCACAGTTCCTGCTGCCCTGAAGTTTCTACGGCTACCAAAGTTGGTTCGGCTTCGTGTACCCAAGGGAAGGCTGCGTAATCTTCCTCTTCGCCTTCTTGGCCCCAGATTGATTTGACTCTCTCTACAACTCCGGCAAGTATGTTCGCAACCTCCTCGTTCGCCTTGGTTCCTGGATCGTATTCTCCATACGGGCCAACGTGACAAACCATGTGTCGAGCATTGACTATCTTTCCAACCTGCATACTCGACTCCATCTTTGAGAGGGTTCGATTGCGCTCACGGCGACTACCCAATAGTTCGCCATAGTACGGACCGTGTACGTTCATTTCGAAATCGGTCTTGTGACTTAGAATTCCAGCCTGCCAATATTGGTCGAAGTGATGTGGCTGAACTTGTCGAACGGTTTGGATCTCCATTGTTTCCAAACCTAGAACGGTGATATCGTCCATTCCCTCTACAATTGTTCGGCCCTTACAGGACAATGGAACACCGGCTGGTCCTAGTTTGAGTGGCATAGGCTTCGCTCTCGCAGGGTCGGCCGAAGTGGTGTCCCTACTAAAGGCATATTCGCTGGTGGTTTGACTTGACAATCAAAATTGATTACAGAATACTTCCAGTTATAGCCAATTTAACAGCGATTTGCGGCATTTTTGATACCCTCAGAGCCTGGTCCTTGCAATGGTAGTTCACAGAGGTATTTACCAAGCCAATGCGAGGCTGTTGCTGTCTTTGGAGTGCAAGAATAATTACCCAAAGAATGTTCAATGACAACTGTATTTTCTTGAGGCTCAAAAGCGATAACTTGCGGAGTCATTCCTCGTAATCGGATTTCCCGTAACAATTCTGATTCATCCATCTCTTCTATTTCTGCTATCGCCGACAAGGCTGACTTTGTGAAAAATAGCATGTGAATTTGGCGGATTCTCTCAATAACAAATCCCCAAGCTTCAGCAAGTCGACTCGGATCCGACGGGATGTCCGTTACCATCACAGTCCGAGGCCCTTCAAATTCAGCAAAGGTCATACTTGCACCTTGAGCGCTCTTGGCATTGTCTCCTGCAAGAATTGTAGATGTGGATAAAACGAGCCAATGAGCGCCTTCTAATCGCCCACGCCAATCGATTTGTCCGTGACTGAAATCGGAAAGGTCTGGAATCTCGATTCGGTCGATAGAACCACCATCTGCGGAATCTAACACTTCAGAAACTACCGAATCACCAAAGCCAACTATTCGAACGGTAGTTTCCATTCAATCTACCTTCCAGCGCAATAAAGCGATGGCGCCACCCATGCCGAGAAGTTGTTGGCCTGCATCATGGTCAACCGAGGCTTGGATTACATCGCCTCGATTTGTATTGACTGCGGAGGTTACTCCATCCCACCTAGACCTAATTGCTCTGTCATCTGAGCGAAGCAAGGACGCGTCGACAACAAGTACCTCAACGGCACCTTGTTCAGCGGCTTCTTCTATTGCATTCAATCCATAAGAAACGGCTCCATTGGTTGAAATTCGGGTTAATCCATCTTCGATTGCACGTACTTGTCGAACTAATTCATGTTCGCCCAAAACCGCGTCAGCGGCGCCGCCTGCTAACACCTCATTAGCGGCGGCGCGACCACCAATCGAAGTAGCAACATTGTGAATTTGGTTTTCCGCTCCAATCGCTCTCAACATTCCTTCGAATTGTTCTCGAGCCATTCCAGGTCCACAAATTACCAAAGGCATTTGATCAGGGAAAACCATCTTTGTCTCACGTGCTACTCTTTCGAAGAAGCCACGACGAACTCCGGTAGAATCCTCAGCACGCTTGCCTCCGCCTCTCATAGAAAATGAAGAAAGGTCTCTGATTCCATGGCCTGAGACTTCGAAAATCAATACCTCATCATTCTCTACCACCAACAGTCCTGCCTTAGGCTGGGTTCCCGCTGCTAAAGCAGACTTGACCAATTCTCGGTCAACCTCTGGCAGACCACCTTCGAATGAGATTTCCACTTCATCACCTGGCGATACTAGATGTGTATGATGAGAGCCTATGTCGATTTTTGCCTCAGAAATAACTCCGTGGACCCTGAGGTTTTCAGTGAATGGTTGGAAGGCACATTCTGAAACTTCGATCTCAATCCACATCGGCTTTCTTTCGGCGGACTTAGAACGACCTCCTTCCTGAGTCCCAGTTGTTGAATCGCGACGATGAGACAACATACCAAGATTGGAACCAACCCGGCAAATTTGAGCCAGAGTCCAGAGGTCATCGGCGTCATCAATACGAAGCCTGACTCCCTCATCTGAGGCCTTCAGTTGTCGCAAATCCTCACTTCCATCAACTGAATACGCCAGTCAGACGTCCATCCTCATCCATGTCCATGTCCATGGCGGCTGGGCGAATTGGCAGTCCGGGCATAGTCATCATCGAGCCACAAACAGCGACGATGAATCCTGCTCCTGAATTGAGTCTTAACTCACGAATTGGCAGAGTAAATCCGGTAGGCGCACCTAGTACTGTACCTTCGTGGCTAAACGAATACTGAGTCTTTGCCATACACACTGGTAGGTTCTCAAGACCCCATTCACGCAATAATTCGAGGGTCTTTTGAGCCTCTGGAGAGAAGTCCACCGTTTGAGCCCCGTAGACATTAGTGGCGACCCTTAGTATGGTTTGGTCAGCGGGTAATCCAGGCTCAACTATTGGATCGTATGGTCGACCCGCTGCATCATGAGAAGCACAAGCTTCGACTACAGCATCTGCGAGATTGACTGCTCCCTGTCCGCCTTTTGCGTGTCCTTCGAAGACAACAACATCTCTTGCACCTGCGGCAACTGCCTCCTCACGGATAGCCTCGATTTCGGCATCTGTGTCGCTGGCAAATCGATTG
Source organism: Candidatus Thalassarchaeaceae archaeon (assembly GCA_023268715.1). Classification (GTDB taxonomy): domain Archaea; phylum Thermoplasmatota; class Poseidoniia; order Poseidoniales; family Thalassarchaeaceae; genus MGIIb-O1. The sequence goes on along the minus strand of JALRLV010000010.1, from coordinate 13,207 downwards.
ATAGAGACAACAACAGGAACATTTGTGGAAGATAGGTTGCGGACGTGTCGGCGTAGATTCGTTGCGGCACCGGCTCTAGTCGCTTCGACATTCTCTGCCTCCAACTCTTCCTTTGGAGGCCTCTTACCTCCGCCGGTAGAGAATCCATCTCCATGCAATTTCATCGCACGCACAGTTACATTTAGAACCAAACAATCTGGTACTTTTCCAGAGGCTTGTGCTTTAATTTGCAGAGCCTTCTCAGCACCCATATCTGCTCCAAATCCTGCCTCTGTAACCACGTAATCAGCGCAGGATAATGCAAGCGAATCTCCGATTATTGAGGAATTTCCGTGGGCGATGTTTGCAAATGGTCCGCCGTGGATAAACGCTGGATCGCCTTCTAGGGTTTGAACCAGATTAGGTAACAAAGCATTTCTTAGAAGAAGTGCCATTGCACCAGCGCACCCCAAATCTTCAGCAGTCACTAAATCCCCATTTGTTGAAACACCGATTGCAATTCTTCCCAGCCTTGCGCGAAGGTCCGCGTAGTCCTTTGATAGAACTAGAATCGCCATCACTTCACTCGCCGCGGTAATATCGAACCTCTCAGTTCGGACGATTCCATTGGCCTTACCTCCAAGTCCGACTGTTACCTCGCGTAGGCTACGGTCATTCATGTCAATGACACGTGGCCAAAGAATTCTGTTTAGATCTAAATCCAAATTATTTCCACGGTGAAGGTGATTGTCAAGCATAGCAGAACAAAGGTTGTGAGCCATTGTTACAGCGTGTAGGTCTCCAGTAAAGTGTAGGTTAATTTCCTCCATTGGCAATACCTGGGAGAATCCACCACCTGCTGCTCCTCCTTTGATACCAAAGACCGGCCCCATCGAAGGTTCTCGAATTACGCATGTTGCATTATGACCTCTTCGATTGAGACCCTGGTTGAGTCCAATCGTGGTTACGGTCTTACCCTCACCGAAAGGAGTTGGATTGACACTGGTTACCAAAATTAGGAATCCTTGTTTTCCATCTCCTGCCTGTTTGAGTCTATCCCAAGTTATCTTCGCTATAGAAGAACCTTGTAAAATCAAGTCACTGCGCTCTAATCCTAGCTTGTCCGCCACTTCTTGAATTGGGCGAGTTGTGGCCTTTCGGGCGATGTCAAGGTCGCTGTCCATCGCCAAGTCGGCCAATGAGCGCCACTTGAAACCTTCATTTTGGAGAATTCAGAGGAGCCCATAGTGAACGGTCCGGCTTACTGGGGTATTGCGGGATATCCAATATCCCATTCATTGACTCCTAGATTGTTTGAGATAATAGGAGCGGAACTGGGAATAGAAGCACAATCTGTATATCTTGAAGCGGATTCTATGGATGAATTTGAGGATAATTTGGAAAATCTACAAGGAGACATTTGGTTGAGTTGTACCGCTCCTTTGAAACACTCACCTCAGGCAAGACTTGCGGTGTCTGGACCTGAAGGTGTTAATGCGATTAATCAGTTGAAGCGAACAAACGGAGTTTGGTCCGCAACCAGCACCGATGGTGTGGGGTTTGTTGCTGCTTGCCGACATATTGGTGTTGAACCGAATGGAAGTATATTGCGAATGCGCGGTGGTGGCTCTGCTGCTCGTGCAATCGCCGCTGCTTGGGCCGAAAAGGGAGGCTCTATTATTCCCGTAGAAGGTCGAAGAGCACTAGTTTCCGGCCCTTGGGATTATGCAATCATTTCAGATGGTGAGGCTGACCTAGCGATTGACCTTGATGCGGCGGCTGGTGGCGGAGAATCTGCCGAATTATCTGCCAAGCAGCAAGTCTCGATATCCTATGGCGATGGCGCGACCGTAGACGACTTCGCAGTCATCATGGTCGCAGCGCAACATCTTGAAGCTTGGAAGCGACTATTCACACCCGATCAAGAGTCTAAATTACCAACTTTAGATTCGCTTTTGAGATGCCTATTCCAATAGAATACCAAGGCCCCGAGACTTAACCACCAATAGAATACAGGACCAGGGCCTGCTTTCAATTCGGCATCGAATTCTATGTATGATTCATATCCTTCTTCGCCAACTTTAGGCGGATTGTCGATGACTTGTTGTCTATCCTCTTCGGCTAACAAACCAAGATCATACCCTTGTGAACTATAATCAAAATTAAGGGAAAAGAACTCTACACCTAAACCTGAATTAGACGAATAATGTGCGAATTGGTTAACTGAAACTTGATCATTGTTTGCAGAATCGAAACCTCCTGTTGAAGATTCTCCTTCGTCATTTAATCCAAAATCCGAAATTGCAGACATGGGGACTTGAATGAGAATACATAACCCAAGGATTACCCATGCTGCAAAGGAAACCTTGTTCCAAATCTTACTTGAATTTCTAACGGCTTCAAACATACACAATCCAAAGACGATTATGATTAAGCCAACTGCTATCCTAACTGTGTCTAGATTCGATGATTTCTCTTCACTCGCTGAATTCTCAGAATCCGAATCTTGTTGCTGATTAATAGACGTGTCAGAGTCGGTAATCGTTTCCCTATTTCTCCAATATTGTAACAGTGGTGTTGCATTTTCTAAGGACACTGAAATTGACTCTTGTGATGAGTCGATGGAATATTCAATCACAATACTAGGTTCTCTTTCGAGACCTTCCGTATATGTCCCACTACCGTGGATTTCGAACCACGCTGAGGTCCAAAGACCCATACTCAGGAAGACGAATAATACGGCAATTACCAGCGCCTTCTTACTCTGTAGGTGACCAATCATCAATCACTCATTCCGTCTTTGTGATAATGCAGAAGCACCTAACAGAGCCAAGGTTGAGAGTACACCAACACCCGGAACAAAGATTCCCGATTCTGATTCTTCGTCCCCTACTAGCCCATCTATATCTCTAGCATCATGTTGAGAGGTGGGAGCAAGATCACCCAAGTTTTCTAGATTGGATGCTGCAGCTTGAGCCGCTCGAGCATCGTCACCGACAAGGTACTCTATTCCAAATTGCACATTATGATCTCCGACACCATCGATTTCTGGACCTACGATCATGTATCCGTCCTGCATCCAAGCAGCACCGACAACCATTGATTCAGATGAGTCCCAAAGAGTGGTTAGGCACGCATTTTCAATGTCAATGGCAGGGTTCTCAACATTATCGCTTAGTAATTCTTCGAGCGTTTCCATGAAAGTAGACAAAGTAGACTCTAGGTCTGAGTTTGACCACGCCTCAATCATGGCCTCTGGGCCATCAAGTTCAGTTCCATATTCATCCGAACCGTCCGGACAATCTTCTTCTCCATCATTTACCCAGTATGCCGGAATTTCAGTTCCATCATCACACACAAACATGTCATCAGCCGATGAATCATCGTCTTGAATGTCTTCTTCAATCTCTTCTGCAATAGATTCGATTTCCTCTGCAAGTTCCTGAGAAGCCGCCTCAAAAGCAGAACTATCGGTAAAAGAAGAACTCATTGAGATTGCAAACATACCTAATAGACCTGGAGAAAATGGAGGGATAACTTGTCTACATTGTACTTCAACATCTTCGCCTGTTCCTAAGTACGCGTCCATTTGTGGATTTAGGCCGTTGCATGCAGGCGTTCTGTCTCCAGTAAAGAAACCTGTATCGAAATTCTGGTAGAAAGCCCCAGCAGAAGTAACACTATCACTTATTGATAAATCGAGAACATCTGAGGATAGTCCGATTTCATCAGTCGGTATTCCAGCCAGCGATAAATCATAATTTGCGGATACTGAATAATCTCCACTTACCATACCACAAAGATCCCCACAATCGGGTGACCAATCCCAGCCATCGTTGGACATATTGTTTAGTATATCTACGGGTTCTAGGGTACGCCACTCAGAGGTAATTGAATCAATAGAAATACCAGATGACACTCCAAATTCGACATCCGCATAATATGATTCTCCTCCTCCCCTTAGATCAAGTTCTAAGCCGAGTTCGGATTCTTGGCTGGCAGACCCTGTGACAGTCATATCAGCACCTACATGTTCGAGATTTGAGGTGAGATACTCTGTGTATTCTACATCAAAGATGGCTAGTGTATTTTGGGAAGCACGATATGAGATGTCGATTGAAGAATTTTCATCCTCCCAGAAAGTAATGATTCCTTGGTCGTTGCGTGCTCCATGTCTAAGGGTGATTTCTGTGTGGCGAACAATTACTGTGTGTAGGTCTCCATCACCATCCTCGATTTGTGTAGTTCCGTCATCCTCCCATTGTTCGATGAAAATAAATGAATTACCGCTAATCAGACTTAATGCCTCAAGGTCAAATTTAGCTATCATTGCAGCTTGTTCTAAATCCTCGAAAACCTGCAGTGGGCTAACTCCAGTCATAGTTTCTTGATCGTCATCTAGGTTGGCCCAATCATAGGTAATGCCCCAAATTATAGAATCCGAAGTTCCGGTAGCAGTAGCCACTGGTATGGTTGAAGATAAGAAAAATAGGCAAATCAAAGTGGTCAACAATCGCTCTCGCACGCAGGTCTATTTTAGAGGGGGACACTTAAGCAATTCTCCGGCGGGTCAAAGGGGAATATTTCCGTGCTTTTTCGGCGGAACCCACTCACGCTTAGTCTTCAATGGTCTAAGTGCTTGAATCAATTTGAGTCGAGTCTCCTCCGGCTCAACAACATCATCTAGCCAGCCGTTTCGAGCTGCAACATAGGGGTCGCCGAACTTTTTGCGATACTCTTCTACAAGTTCTGTGTGGGTCGAATCGGGATCTTCTGCTTCGGCTAATTCGGCCCTATGAATAATGTTCACCGCTCCCTCTGCACCCATAACTGCGAGTTCACCTATTGGCCAGGCAATATTGTAGTCTGAGCGAAGGTGTTTGCAAGACATTGCGAGGTAGGCACCTCCGTAGGCCTTGCGGGTTACAACAGTTAGTTTGGGTACGGTTGCCTCAGCGTAGGCATAGAGTAACTTGGCCCCGTGTCGAATGATTCCACCCCACTCCTGAACGGTTCCCGGAAGGAAACCTGGCACGTCGACAAAAGTCACAACGGGGATGTTGAAAATATCACATGTACGAATGAATCGGGCTGCCTTTACTGAGGCATCGATATCTAAGCAGCCCGCCAAAACTTTCGGCTGATTGGCAACGATTCCTACCGACTGGCCGTCTAATCTAGCAAAGCCGATTACAATGTTTTCAGCATAAGTAGAGAATAGTTCTAGGAAGCGTCCCTCATCGACTACTTCGGTTATAACTTTGCGAATATCATAGGGTATATTCGAGTCAGCAGGGACAATCTCTGTCAGATTCTTGCAAGCTCTGTCAGCAGGATCACCGCTGTTTAGAGTAACAGCCTCGGCAAGAGTATGGTCAGGCAGGAAGGAAAGAATTTCAATCGCGGTTAGAATCGCATCTTCCTCGTCTTCTGCGACCATACAGGCCACGCCAGAGCGTGAGGCGTGAGCGTCGGCTCCCCCGAGGCTATGCTGATCTAATTCTCCGCTTGCGATTTCGGGGATGAAGTAGGGAGAACGCATGAACATTTGACCATGGTCATCTGAGAGTATTACGAAATCGGAAAGACCTGCAGCAAGTGCGCTTACGCCTGCGACAGTTCCAAGAATTATAGAGAAAGTAGGTATACGTCCAGAGCAAGCGACGAGAATATCGAGTAGTTCTCCTGTCGCTCCTAAAGCAGGCACTCCGTCTTGTACCCGCTGGCCGTCGCCATCCCAAATTCCAACCAAAGGTAATTGCGACTTTTCTGCGAACTCGGCGACCTTGGCGATCTTGCGAGCGTGCATCTCACCCATCGTACCGTCGAAGACTGCGTAATCTTGAGCGAAGCAAACCACTCTTCGCCCGTCTATTTTACCGTGACCTGCAACAACTCCATCTCCGAATGGTCGATGAAGATGCATATTGAAATCGCCAGAGCGATGTTGAACGAAACTGTCTACCTCTACGAAAGAATCCGCATCGAGAAGCATCGTTATACGTTCTCGGGCTGTTTGGCGGCCGGATTTTCTCAATTCTTCCATACTAATCCGGTCGGCTGCATTGAGAGCCTCTCGGCGCATCGCGTCGAGATTATCCGAGTGCGATGCGCCCGCCATATGCAATCCAAACCACTAGCGGTTATTCATCGAAGCGGCCACCTAAGGTCAGACAACAAAGCCTTGCCAAGCCCGCATATAGTCTACGAATTTCTCACTAAGACCCTCTGCCAGAAGATGCTCAGCAGTGAATGGTGGGCGCTGCGGATCGTAATCTGCATCACCCAAATGTCTCGCCCAATCTGCATGACCGATTGCCGAACGGGCTACGGCGACCAAATCCGCACCTTGTTCCATGACTTCCTGCGCTTGAGCAGTCGACCAAACAGCCCCACAGGTAATCATCGGCAAGCGATTTGCCAGACGCTCAGCGAAGATTTCAGTCAACATTCGTGGGTCGTCATAGTGAGTTGGAGGGGTAAAGCAATCCCAACAAGAAATGTGAAGGAAATCTATTCCTGAATCTACTAGCATATCGACTAGGTCTAGTGAGTCTTCTAGTACAACTCCGATATTCTTGTACTCTGGAGAAATCCTAACCCCGAGCAGGAAATCATCACTAGTAACCTGCCTGATTCGCCTAATGATTTGAAGCAAGAAGCGGGCTCTATTCTCTAAGGGACCGCCCCATTGATCATCTCTGCGATTGGTTTCAGTTCCGAGGAACTGGCATACAAGATAACCATGAGCACCATGAATCTCAACCCCATCGAAACCGGCTTTTTCACAGCGGGCTGCCGCCGTGGCAAAAGCCTCGACTAGTTCCTCAATCTCTGAGTCTTCCAGTTCTCTTGTCTCGCCATTATCCGAATCGCTTGTTGAATTGATACTCGCAGATACTGGTTGCACTCCTGTCAGCCTTTGGGGACAGCGCATTCCTCCATGGAAAATCTGTGCTAAGGAAATTGCTCCTTGCTCATTTATTCCTGTTGCTAAACGGGTCAGACCTGGCAATTGATGGTCTCCCCAAACGCCCATCTCACCATCCCAGCCTTGACCCTCAGGAACGACATGCGTTGCGGCTGTTGTGACGATTCCAAAGCCACCTTCAGCTCTACGAATCAGCCAATCGATTTCCTCATCTGAAAGAGTTCCATCATCGTTACTTTGTTTGTTTGTCATCGCCGCTACGACCGCTCGATTACGAGCCTTCTTGCCCGTGCGAGGAAATTCGAAGGTATCTGTTGGAGCGGCCATGTAAAGCCTCCAATCAGTCCATAGAATCGTGAGGATTCTCGCCACACAAATCTTCAGTCCAATTACTTGCAACAGTCTCCCGACCCCCACCTCTGCTAAGCAAATGGTGCAACTTGACCAAGGCTGAACCCGGTGGACAAAGTGACCCATGACCGATGATACCCATCTCTTGTTGTTCACGGCCCTTGGCGTAAACATTCATGTTCATCGGGCCGTGGATTGTTTGCGGCACTACTACGACTAAACCATCATTAGCGCAATGATCTTCCAACATCAATCGTAATTTAGTATTCTCAGGAGAATCATCTTGAGGGTCAGATATTGGAAGGTGACCTAATCCTGTTCCGTGTAAAACAATAGCATCGAAATCATCCTTGATTGCTAACATGACTAGATTTGGATCTAAGTGAGGGTCTGCAATAAATTGAGCAATACGAGCCTCTTCATCGAACATCATCGGCGAAATTGCCTCGACCCTTGCATCTGCTGGCTCATGCTCTGCCATCTCGATGCTTGGACCGGTTCCATCGTTGTTTATCCAAGCCAAGGGGCCCTGATTAATCGGCTTGAAGGCGTCTCTACGAGAGGAGTGATATTTGCGACAAGCAATTCCTGGAAGAACTGCACATTGCCCATCGGATGATTCTGAATGCATGACTACAACACTCGCATCACGATAGCCGGTCGGTTCTGGTCCGTGGGCCGCCCAATGGACCGCCGCTACGATATTCTCAGCGGCGTCACTAGAACCTCGATCTGGTGAGCGCTGTGATCCTGTTAGGGCGATTCTACCCGGTGGCCTTCCCCCATTTCCAGCCCAGCCATAGCCCATCGCTGCGGCGCTGAGATGCAAGGTATCTGTACCGTGTGTAATCACTACTCCAACTGCGCCTTCTGCGAATGCTTCTTCGGTCGCTCTCAGCATTCGATTCCAATGTCTCGGTCTAATATCATCAGACCACATATTTCCAAGTTTTACAACCCTTAGTCGAGCCACGGACTTTAGTTCTGGAATCGATTTCAATAATTCGTCTGGTTCGAATCGAGCGGTTACTGCACCGGTTGAATAATCCACCTTGGCAGCGATAGTTCCACCAGTATGAATTAGATGCACCAATGGAAGATTCTCATCCTGTTGAATAGGGGTTGGTGCTTCCTCCTCTGATATCTCTACTTCATCGAGAATTTCTACCGATTCGACGTAAGATTCTGGGTAACTTACATTGTAACCATTGGTCAATTTTAGAGTAATTAATTTCGGCCCTGCTGCAGGTAATGCAAGGCCCTCGTGTTCGACCACTCCAGACCAAGTCTTGACTGCCACCTTGACCGGCGTTCCCGCTTCCGGCCAGTCTCCCATGTGCCGCCAGGAGGCGATTCACTCCATCAATGCGACGGCACCCAATTGCACTTGGTGATAGGTGCGGCGACAATTCTTTCACACGCCAAGCACAGGAGTTGTTGTGCCCGAGCCGTTGATTCATCCGGACATCACCAGGGCACACACCTTACCATCGAGATTCTACACCGATGAGAATACATTTCTCAAACTGCTTAGTGGAATGCAGAATTGTTGGTATTTCGGAGCCCATTCCAGCCAGTTTGCCGAGCATAATGTAATTCCTCTGACCGACATTGAAACAATGCTCGGTGAAGCCCTAATGCTAACCAATTCGGACAGAGTGAGATGTCTTTCTAATGTCTGCACACATAGAGGAATGCTAGTAGCAACCGAACCCTGCAAGAGCAACACTCTGCAATGTCGCTATCATGGTCGAACTTTCGGTATTGATGGTTGCTTCAAGAATATGCCCGAGTTCCAAGATGTCGAAGATTTTCCATCACCCTCAGATGATTTGGCTAACTTTCCAGTAACTGATTGGAAGGGTCTGCAATTAGTTGGAGGCGATCTATATCTCAAGGAAGCAATTGCAGAACTAGAGTCTCGATTAGGATGGCTTGATGTGGATTCATTCCAACACGATCCGAGTAGATATCGCTCGTATGAAATAAAAGCAAATTGGGCTCTTTATGTTGACAATTATCTCGAAGGGTTCCACATTCCATTTGTTCACGGCGATCTAAACGATGTGTTGGATAACGACGAATATAGAACCGAATTATTCGAAGGCGGAGTACTGCAAATCGGTATCGCGAAGGAAGGAGAACCTCACTTTGAACCACCAAAGAACTCTTCCGAGCACGGTGAGAAAGTAGCGGCATACTACTACTGGTTTTACCCCGGATTAATGCTCAATTTCTATCCCTGGGGATTGTCAGTCAATCAAGTGATTCCACTCTCAGTGGATAAGACTCGAATCGTCTACCATGGCTATGTTGGGAATCCAGAAATGCTTGGTAAAGGAGCTGGTGGCGATTTGGATAAGGTAGAAATTGAAGACCAAGAAATCGTCGAGGCGACTCAACGTGGAGTTTTATCGAAATCGTACGAAAGAGGGCGTTATTCGCCGAAAATGGAAACTGGAGTACATCATTTTCACCGGATTTTGACAATGAACGGCTAACTTAATCTTCATAGTCCGAGCAACCTTGTCAACAATAACCGAGTATACTCGGAGACAGGAGAAATGAATTATGGAAATAAAGAAAGTAATGAATCCAAAATGGTGGTTAATTGTCTTAGGAGCATTAGGTATCTTGCTTGGCAGTGGTAATTATATTGACGCAGAGAATGCTGCTGAGACTGGATGGGGTGACGATGCTACAGAACATGATGTGTTTTACGAACAAGCATGGGGTCTAATGACCTTAGGAGTTGGGATTACCGCATTAGCTACTGGTTTACTAGTAACTGGCAAACCTTTGGCACAGATGGCTATGGCTGGCTCGGGTGCTCAACTCCTTACTTTTGCTTTGTTGTATACAGCGGGCGCAGATGTTGATTACGGATTCAGCACTCCCGAAATGATGGGACCACCGATGATAATTCTTCTACTTCTGGGAGTAGCGGGATATCTACACAAGGATGGTGAATGACATAGATATCAAAGCAGCACTTATGGAACCAAAAACCTGGATGATTCTATCCTCTGTTGTTGTTGTCTTAATGCTAGGAATTGGTCCGATGATGATCTCCTCGGGAGAAGTTGCTGATATGGCAGAGGATCACTTCGAAGAGTTTTACACAAATGCTTCTGACGCAGACAAAGAAACTATTGAGGAAATCAAAGAAGATGAAGCCTACTTCTTTGGAGCCACCAACATTGCACTTTCACTGTTCATCTTAGGATTCGCCTTCCTCACGGAAGGTACGACGCGCTCGAAAAGTGCAGTATTCTGCGGTGTATCGCTCATCCTATGGGCAATCTACTCTCAAGGCGAATTGGATATGGGGGCACTCGGATTCTATTCTGTTGTTTCCGCTCCAATGATTATCGTGGGTGCTCTTAACCTCAAGGATGGTGAATGATATGGATCTAAAGACTGAGGCACTTAACCCAAAATGGTGGCTTGTAATTACAGCCATCATCCATACGTTCGTTGGTATGTTGTCAACCTATGATTCATCCAATGATAACGAGACAATGATTCTCGGTATCATGCTCATCATTCCGGTATACATGCTCTATGCAGCCTTCATGACCGAAGGTCAAGCACAAGCTCGCCTCGCAGCAGTTATCGCAGGACCCATCGTAGTGTGGTTCCTTGTTTGTGCAGGTATGGGATTGGAGCCTACATATGCTACCGAGAACGTGACATGGGAGTTATCTGCTGATCTTATTCCTCCACTGCTATTCTGGGGTATGACCGCATTGACTGGCGTTTTAGGTTGGAACTCGGGGGACTGATTAGATGGATCAAAAGAAAATATTCAATCCTAAAATTTGGCTAACGCTATTCGCAGCCGCACACACATTCATGTTCGCCATATGGGCACTGATGGCTGGCTTCGCTAGCGATTCAGAGATCGTCGAGTGGTTAATTGAAGATGGACTCCCAACAGACCAAATTGTCGTAGATGAAATGAGATCTGCTATGTTCTTCTTGGGAGTAATGGCGATCAGTATAGTACCTCCATTCATTGCAACCGCTTTCCTGTTAGAGGGTAGACCACAAGCAATCATGACACTTGTTTGTGGTGGAACAATGGTAATGATGTGGTTACTTGCTACGTATGGTGATGTAGCTGTGGAAGGTGGCGAATTGACTGCTGAGAATCTCTTTGGCGCAGTATTCGCTGGAGCAATACTTTACTCAGGATATTTACATTTAGACGGGGAAGAGAGTAACTCTGAGTGATATGGACAAGACTGTACTGACCTTGAAGGTCTGTGGTTGGTCTAGCATCGCAATGGGCATGGTCTTCTTTCTCATACCTGAGTGGTATGCAGAATTAGAGGGTGCAAACACAGAGAATATTGCTTGGCTCAGAAACCTTGGAGCGGCCTTGGTTGCTGTTAACGGAGTTGGAGCACTACTAGCAGCCAGAGATCCGCTTGCAGAGAGAAATCTGTATGATGTTGTAATGCTGGCTTCAGTTCTCGAGACTATTGCTCTAGGGTGGTCAACAGCAACCTGGGAATTTTCTGCCACTGAGGAGATTTTCATTACTGGACCATTGGTGGTTGCAGCATTGGTAAGCATTGCCTTGATTGCGTTTAGGCCAAAGCAAAATGAAGATTAATTTCAACGTCGATTGAATTTGGCTTTGTTATTTCGCTTGTCTTTGTAGGTGACTTTTTTCTTGATCTTTCCCTTATTTTGGCGATGATGGTTTTTCTTTTTATGATGACCATCGCCCTTCTTATCATCTGATTTTTGAGACTTGTAGCCATTGCTTTTCTTATATCTACGTGATCGTTTATTGTCCCTAGAATTTCTTCTGCCTCTAGGTTTCTTTTCATCATCATCGTATTTCAGAGGAGGAGCTTCAATGAACTCTCTACCCTCGAGCCTATCGAAATTTGGTTCGATGAATCTACACTTGATTCCAACCTCATGCTGAATTCTCTTGTATTTTCTGATTTGAGATTTCAAAACTAGGCAAACTACTGTTCCTGTTGAACCTGCTCTAGCAGTTCTACCACTACGGTGCTTGTACACCTTGCCGTCATCGGGTGGATCGAAATGTATGACACAACTAACATCTGTAACATCGATACCTCGTGATGCTACATCTGTAGCAATCAAAATTCGAGAGCGCCCGGAACTAAAATTCTTCATCGCCTTGTCTCTTTGGTTCTGATTCATACCTCCGTGAAGAGTAGTAAAGGAAGACCCGATTTCTTTCATCTGGTCTCCAAGTCGATTTACTCCAGCCCTAGTTCTGCAGAAAATTATGCTCCGCCCACATTTGTCAGTAACCTTTGCACAAAGCTTTGCCTTACGATTGGATTTTACATTCCAAAAGAAATGGCTCATACTATCCATACTAACTTCTTCAGGGCCGATACCAATCTGTATTGGGTCAGTCTGATAGTTATCGACAATTTTCTTGACATCATCGTCTAAAGTCGCACTGAATAGAATTGTTTGTCGATCTGGTTTGCACTTATCCATAATCGAGCAAACAGGTTCCATGAATCCCATATCCGCCATTCTGTCTGCTTCATCAAGAACAACAATGCCAACGTCATCCAAACGAAGGGCTTTCCTATCCAAGAGGTCGATTAGTCGGCCAGGACATGCAACCAGAATGTCTGAGCCCTGATTCAGTTTCCTAAGTTGTCCTTTGTAGGGAGTTCCTCCATAGACTGAAAGTACGTCAAGACCGGCTGTGCGAGCTAAGGGTTGCAGAACTTGACGAATTTGTTCGGCTAATTCTCTGGTAGGAGTTAGTATCAGAGATGTTGGCCTCTTTGACTCAGCCTGAGGGGTGTTAGAAATTAGTGGTAGGCCGAAAGCGAGAGTCTTGCCTGAACCGGTTGGAGCCCTGCAACAGATGTCCTTTCCAAGCATTGCATCAGGGATTGCTTCCTTCTGCACTTCGAAAGGCTCCTCTATGCCTTC